>CALLWY010000041.1 GCA_938015865.1 uncultured Planctomicrobium sp. | reverse complement strand
AGGGTGGGCTTTCTAAGTTTACGTCTGCTGTGCTAGACTTCCCGAAGTTAAACAGCCTGTGATCGCTCTGAGGGGCTCCCCTCTTCACAGGTCGTGAGAAGCATAAGCCAGTCAGGTTAGAAAGCAATGGAATCGAAACTGTATGTGGGAAACCTCTCCTACAACACCACTGAAGATGATCTTCGAGGTTTGTTCAGTCAGGCAGGAGATGTCCGGTCCATTTCCCTGATCAAGGATCGGGAGACGGGGCGCTCCAAAGGATTTGCGTTTGTCGAGATGAACTCATCCGACGACGCCCAGAAAGCAATTGATCAATTTCATGGGCAACAGTTCCAGACCCGTACGTTGACCGTTAACATCGCTCGGCCTCGTGAAGAGCGACCCCGCGGGTTCGGTGGGGGAAATGGCGGCGGACGTGGGGGACGAGGTGGCAGAGACAACGGTGGACGTGGTGGACGTGACTGGTAATTCCCAGCGATAGCTCCATCATTCTTCCTGACGTCCGGCTTTCCCTGACGATTGGCTTCGAAAACTGCTGGCAAATTGCGCTGCCAGACCAGTCCTCTCAGAGTCTTCACATCGCTTTCACAATTTCCAATGCGACGCCCTGTTTATCGGGACGTCGCATTCTTTCTTTTATAGACGAGGAAAGACTGACTCCCTCCAGGCTTCGACTTAATTCTCTTCAGCGTCCTGACCTTGTCGCATTTCAAAAATGAATCGCGACGGCATGGAGGGACGGAGCTTGCCCCATTTGCGACGCTGAGCGGCCCGGGTCAGGGTTAACGATTCCTGTGCCCGTGTGACACCGACATAAGCAAGGCGGCGTTCTTCTGCGATCTCTTCTTCAGTTCCTTCCACCGTTCGTTTGTGTGGAAGAAGTCCCTCTTCCATGCCGACGAGATAAACGCGCGGGAATTCAAGCCCCTTTGCACTGTGCAACGTCATGAGTTTCACAGCGTCGGCATGCGCCATTGCTTCCTTGTCTGGCTCCTCATCACGACGCTCCAGCGCAATGCTGGAGAGGTAGTCGGTCAGACTTGGGTTTCTGGCTTTTTCAACATATTCAGCCAGTGAATTGATGTAATCTTCCAGGACCGCCTTTCGCTGCGCCTGCTGTTGCTCGTCTTTATACTGTCGTTCAATTTCCCGTTCATACCCGATTTCTTCAATCAGGGCATGAGTCAGCTCAGACAGCTGGCGGGGATTCTCGTGGAACTGCTGTCGCCACCGGGCGAACTGACCATAAAGTTTCTTGATCGCTTCCAGTGCTTTGGGAGTAATCTCCTTTTCGTCGGCAGCCTGCTGCGCCACATTCCAGATTGGAACGCCTGCACGGACAGCTCGGGCGAGCAACTTTTCGCAAGCGGCATCACTGATTCCCCGTGCGGGAGTATTGATGATCCGCATCAGGGACTGCTCATCATCCTGACGGTCGATCACCTTCAGATAACACAGAAGGTCTTTAATCTCCTTGCGGTCATAAAAGGACTGGCTTCCCATTAAAACATATGGGATCTGCTGTCTGCGCAGCTCGGATTCGAAAAGCCGCGGCTGTTCATTCGTTCGAAAGAGAATGGCGAATTCCACCAGAGGAATGAATTTCTTCTGGTGCAGAAAGCGGATCTCTGCCACGACCTTTTCTGCTTCCAGTTGCTCATCAGGAAATTCGATGAATCGAACCTCTTCCCGAGCCTTCTTGTTGGCCCGGAGGACTTTCTTGTGTCGGTCCCGGTTATGGGCAACCAGCCGATTGGCAAGAGCGATGATGCGGTCAGTGCAACGATAGTTTTCTTCGAGACGGATTGTTTTCGTCCCCGGAAACTGATTTGCGAAGCCAAGAATGTGCTTCACCTCAGCCCCGCGCCATCCATAGATTGACTGGTCGTCATCCCCCACGACGCAGATGTTGTGATGTGGTCGAACCAGTGCCTCGATGATTCGAAATTGCAGGGCGTTTGTATCCTGGTATTCATCGATCTGGACATGGGAGAATCGTTCCTGATTCTTTGCAAGAACATCAGGATGCTTCTGAAAGAGGTCCTCCGTCAGAAGAAGCAGGTCGTCAAAATCAACCGCCCCCATCGATTTGAGTGCCTGCTGATAGCGACGGTAGCCCATGCTCCCCAGATGTTCCTTGTCGTCCTCGACGAATCTGCTGGCACGTTCGGGAGACAAGCCTGCTGTTTTCCATCGACTGATGAGATTCAACAGGTCGCCCGGCTTGAGCATCTTTTCCGTCACTCGAATATCCCGCAGGACCTTCCGGGCCATCGATTCCTGATCGCCCCGATCGAGGATGGCAAACTTGCTGGGATATCCGAGATGCGTGATATCTTCCCGCAGAATATGGACACAAAGCGCGTGGAACGTTGAAATCCAAGGTTTGACCTTGAGCGATTTCCCCAGCAGTTGCTGGGTTCGCTCTGCCATCTCTTTGGAGGCCTTGTTCGTGAATGTCACCGAGAGAATTCGATCCGGAGCAACTCCGGCCTCGATCAGTCGAGCCATTCGGTAGGTGATGACTCGGGTTTTTCCAGTACCCGCTCCCGCGAGGACCAGAACGGGTCCCTTGAGTGCTTCGACGGCTTCCCGCTGAGCGGCGTTTAACTTCGAAAGATCCATTTTCGCTTGAATTCAAAGTCGGTTCTGTCCCCCCGCGAGCAACTGTCCGTGAGATCGTTCCCGCAGAGGAATGCCGCAGTGTGATGCCTTTCCCGAAAATTGCCATTCCTCCAGCAGGTTCAGGTCGCCGGAATGAAAAACCGGGCGTCAGAGTTCACCCATGTTGACCGACATCACAGATAGGGAGGCTGGAAAAGAGAGGACTATTCTACTGATTTCAATGATGGGAGGCTTCTTTCCCTGCCGCGGAATCTTTCAATAAACATCCCTCAGGATTGATCAGTGGATGTTGTTGAGACTGCCTGTCTGAAGATATTCCTGAATCAAATCGGGAACCTGCGATGAGAGATCGAACAGGTTCCAGTAGTCCTCCGGCTTGCGAAATAACTTCACCTCTGGACCATCCTGACCGGAATCGAATTCGGTTGGATTGGCCTGTGCATTCTGGTGCCTGACCACCTGCCAGTCCTGTGTCCAGAGTGAATGGAGTGTCGCACCCTGTTGAAGGTTCCATTCTCCCTGAAGTGAGGATTTTCCTGTGGGGGAGTGGTCTGGGTTCTGAAGAAACTGGATCAGTTCAGAAGTGCTGAAATACGCCGGGACCCGCCCGGAGCGATCCTGTTCCACATAATGAAGGAGGACCGGAAGGTGAGTGAGGGCAGGGGAGACCAACTTCATCCATTCCGGCTGGGAAGAAGCGATGCGACCGGTCGGAAGCCGTCTGGGGTCACCGCTGAGCCCCATCAGGATCAGGAGATCTCCACTGGAAAGGACCTGTTCCAGCGACTCGAGCCAGTCCCCGAGCAGATGGTCAAGAACCGTTACGTCCGCAAGATGAGCAGCAAAGGGGCGTTGCCATTCCGGAAGATCGTTGATCCCAATGTGTGTGCGGGGCAGTGCATTCGGCTGCGGTTCTGCCGAAATCTCCACTTCAGGAGCTGGTTGAGTGACCAGCAACTGAGCAACGCGTTCCGCTGCCAGATTCAGTTCATCTGGCGAAGGGGATTCCATCGATGCCGTTGTTGGTGTGGCATGAACACAGACCATCGGAACATCAGCGAGTCGCTGCTTCAGCAATGCCGCCATATCCTCAGGACGCTGCCCCGCTTCTGGGGTCAGAACCGCTACGGAATTCGGGAATTGTTCTTGCAAGCCTGTAAAGAAGTCTGTCCCACTCTCCCCGGTCAGCAGGTAGTGCTCCAGAAGCAGGGAGCGACTGGCGATGGCGTCAAACTCCGGGGTTGGGATTGCCCAGTTCCCATAGCACCCCAGCGAACAGGCCGGGAGTTTTTCAAATCCGAGGATAACTGTCCGCATCGAAAAGCAGTTCCTGACGATTCTTCGTATGACGATCCCATCACGAATCAGCAATCCTGTTCATCGTGGAGGGGATCTTGTCATGAAAGGTGTTAACGTGATTTCCGGGGGGCAGAGCGGTTTCGATCCTTAATCGAGGCTGAGGAGTAAGTAATGATCTGACCATCCTTAATGAGTCGTGCTGAGAGCGTATCGTAAGGGAGGTCCTGTACCGCAACTCCGGCGTCGATGGAAAGAGCTGCAGCGGTCGCAGCCGATTGCCCCAGAATCATAAAGACCGGCTCCATACGGATTGACCCATACGCGATGTGGCTGGCGGAGACACAGACGGGCACAAGCAAGTTTTCACACTCTGATTTCTTCGGAGTGATTGATCCATAGGAGATTTCATAAGGGCGGGGTGTCTTTACACCAATGTCCCCTTCGTTCTGAACGTGTCCTTCTGGAGTGACATATCGCTGGACGTGATGTGAATCGATTGCATAGGAGCCCATTCCGATTGAATTGGGCGTTTCGATCTTGTCCAGGCAGTCCTGCTCCTTCATGACATATTCGCCGATCATCCTCCGGGCTTCGCGGATATAAAGCTGATGGGGCCATCCCCCATTGTCAACGAATTCATCCTTCGCGAGGCCCCACTGTGACATTTCGTCCCGAACCGCCTGCGGGACTCGCGGATCATTGGCGAGGAAATAGAGGAGACCGAGCTGATACGTCTTGTGTTCTTCAATGATCTCCTTCCGTCGCTCGTAGCTTGCTTCGGGATAGTCGTAATTCATCCCGATATTGTCGAAGCTGAACGGTCCATGGTTATTCGTGTCGGTCTTGCCATTGGGGATGCGATCGAACTTTCGGAAGGTCTCGTCCCATCCGGTCGCATAGACCCGCAGGATCAGTTCATACTGGCTGGGATCGTATCCCTCCGGGCGAGGAAACGGGATACGGTTCTCCGGGACCTTTGTTAAGCAGGTGCGGAAACAGTAGGCCTGAATCAGATTGTCGCCGGTTCCGTTTTCCCCTGGGACACGGTCGCTGATTCGGGGAAGCAGCCCACTCGCGGGATCGCCCGGGACCACGTAAGGATCCACTGGCTTCATAAAATGGTGCCGGTGATGATTGGCGTTCTTCTGCACGCCGTTCCATGTTTCTCCATAGACGCTGTTAGCTTCGCGCCCAACGTGATAACTCACCCCGGCAGCGGCCATCAGGTCCCCTTCATACGTGGTGTCGAGGAACATCCTGCCGTGATAGGTCTTGCCGCTGAGAGTCCGAATCGATTCGATGCGGGCACCCTTTTTCACAACGCCATGGTCGCGATCGAGCCACTCATTTCGATGAACCGGGATATTTTCCTCTCGAACGAAATCTTCAAAGACCCGCTCGGCGACATGGGGCTCAAAGACCCACATTCCGGGGGGCAATTGAGCAGCATCCTCCTCTGATCCCTGACTCTTCAACTGCTGCTGAGGTTCCCATTTCCAGGCCGAGGGATCCCGATAAATCTTCCAGAGTCGGTGATGAAACTCCCGGGCGATTCCCCCGATGACCGCTTTGTTTCCGGTATCGGTGTACCCCAGCCCCCCCGACGAGAGCCCTCCCAGATGGACGTCTGGCGAGACAACCACCACGGATTTCCCCATGCGTTTTGCCTGAACCGCAGCACTGACGGCCGCGCTGTTCCCGCCGTAAATCACGACGTCATAAACTGGTTCGGCTGCGGAAATGCTGTGGAGTGTGGCAACAAAAAGGAGAGCAATGGTGTACCCACGAAGCATGCGCGGTGCCTTTCCTGTGTCCGTCCCGGAATCCAGGGGAACCCCGAATTCCTCCGTCCAAAATGAGGTGAATTGCTGAGGTCGCCATTCATCTTGTGAAAAAACGCAGCACCATAGCATAATACCCGGTTGAGAACGGAATCCACCGAAGGGAGTCGAGTCATGAAGTCTGCAGTCCGAATCACTCTGGCAGTTGTTGCGATGGCCTTGCCCTCCGCATCCGTCTTTGGTCAGGGTGAGGCGATCCCGCTGACTCGACCGCTAGCGAATACAGGATCTTCGACTCCGGAATCCGGGAAGGCAGCCGCGACTCAGCAGACGAAGGTGGCTGAGCCAAAGCTGAGAGTCATGATCTCCGCAGCCGCAGCGGCAGATATCTTCAAGCCGGTTCAGGCGAGTGGAGGAGGCGCAACCTCAATGGTGCAGGAGACCATCCAGCGGGATGTCACTCTGATCATTGACTGCGATCAGATTTCCCTACAGGTCACCGCAGATGACAAAGGGGTTCCCACCTACTCATTCAATACCACTGGCCCTGTCATGATTACCGGACAGCAGATGTCGCTGCGTGGCGAAGATGCCGTGATGGAGAACGGAAAGCTCATCGTTAAAAATGCGGTTGTGACTTCCTCCATTGCCAAAATGCAATCGGCGGAGCTGATTCTTGAGATCTCTGCCAACAGCGTCTCCGTGAATCGGTGGAGCCCGGGGAACCCACTCCCTGCGTCAACATCAGCTTCAGGTGCTCCTGTGGTAAGTCCCTATTACCCGGGAAGCGAACCTTCCTCCGGACGCGGGGGACCGATTCCAACTGGGGGCCGATAACGGGATCGCAGATCGACTGGTCTGTGCACCTGCCAGCGAAACGCTCAATTGTGTTGCCATGATGACGGGACAGGGACCATCCTTCGTCTGTCGTCAACATGGAATTGCTTCCGCACATGACCCCAATCGAAGTCGGGAGAGCACGGCGAATTCCTAATGGGGCTTCATTCGAGATGAGGCAGTGATCCACGAGAGACTGAGGCAGCCTTCCGGTCGGTTTGACAAGTTTCCGGAAGATGGTCAATCTGATCGAAACCCGATGGGAGGCGATTCATTTGCTTCCCCGTTCGATCAATGCCACCTGGCCCACTTGCATCCCGCCACAAGGTCACTCCATGCGCCAATACCTGCTTGGACCCGTCCTCTTTCTCTCGCTGATCTCGTCGGGGTTTGCTCAGGACTGGCTGAAGGACAATAACCTTGCTCATCGTGCCAAAGTCACCGCCAGCAGTGAGCAGAAGGGAAACTTTGTGCATCATGCTGTCGATGGAGACCTGAAAACGCGCTGGTGTGCCAGTGGTCCTCAAGCGGATGAGTGGCTGCAACTCGATCTCGGAGCACCACACGATGTGCGATCGATTCGCCTTCACTGGGAACAGCCGAACCGGTACTACCGGCACCGGATTGAAGGGTCGGCTGATGGGAAAAACTGGACGGTGTTGGTGGATCGAAGCAATGAGGAAAAAGTAAGCGAGATTCCTGTCCTCGAATCGGTCGATGCCCGGGGGATTCGCTATCTGAAGATCACCTATCTGGAGAATGCCTCTGGTGCCTGGGCCAGCATCCGTGAAGTGGAAGTCGCGTCCGGGGAACTTCCGAAGATCCCTGATCCGCCTGTCGTTGTCCCGGAAGATATTGTTGTCCCCGAGGGATTCACCGCGACCTTCTTTGCGATCCCTCCAGCGGTGAACTATCCCGTCTGCCTGACTGCTGCGCCGACGGGGGAGGTCTTTGTGGGCGTGGATGAAATGGGCTCGCTGGGAAAGGAGCCGGGACGGGGGAAAATCCTTCGCTGCGTCGACACCAATGGGGATGGCGTGGCTGATCAGATCACGACCTTTGCAAAAGTCGATCATCCCCGCGGCCTGGTCTACGACAACGGCAAGCTCTGGGTCCTTCATCCGCCAACAATGTCCCTGTTTGAAGATACCGACGGCGATGGGGTCGCTGATTCACAAACAACTCTGATCGAAGGGATCAGCACTGCGGATGTGGCTGCCCGCGGGGCGGACCACACGACAAATGGAATTCAGATTGGGATCGATGGCTGGATCTATATCGCCGTCGGGGATTACGGCGTGACCCATGCGAAGGGGACGGATGGTCGCGTCCTGAATCGTCGTGGCGGCGGAGTCATCCGCTTTCGCCCGGATGGGACCGACATGGAGATTTATGCATGGGGCCTCCGAAATATCGTGGACGTCTGCATTGATCCCGAGATGAATATCTTCACGCGGGACAATACGAATGATGGGGGGGAATGGGATGTCCGACTCTCTCAGATCTTTCAGTCTGCGGAGTATGGATATCCATCGCTCTACATGAATTTCCGTGAAGAGATCATGCCTCCCATCGCTGATTACGGCGGAGGTTCCGGTTGCGGCGGGATGTATCTCGATGATGCACGATGGCCCGGCAAGTTCGGGCATGCCCTCTACACCTGTGACTGGGGCCGGAGTGAAGTCTATCTTCATGAGCTGACTCCCAGCGGTCCGACCTTTAGCGCCACACAAGAACGTTTCGCCAAGGTTCCCCGTCCGACCGATGTGGACGTTGATGGAAGCGGGCGGATGTACATCGCCAGCTGGAAAAACGGAATGTTCAACTACGACGGACCGAATGTCGGGTTCGTTGCTCATGTCATTCCGAAGGGGCTGGAGATCAAACCATTCCCCGATCTGAAGTCACTGACTCTGGGCGATCTGGTTCAGCACTTCAATGCGGATAACGCCCGGCAGCGACAGCATGTGCAGATGGAAATCCTTCGGCGGGGGCGATCGGCCGATGCCTCTGGTCTTCTGATCTCATTCATGAAGGATCGTCAGAAGCCCATCGCCGATCGTGTTGCTGCTATGTACACGCTCAAGCAACTGGATGGTGCGGACAGCCATCCCGCCTTGTTGGAACTTCTCGGTGATCCTTCGATGCAGGCCGCTACGCTGCGAGCATTGACCGACCGCAAAAAGGAAGTGAATGGGCTTCCATCAGAACCGTTTCTGGCGGCACTTCAATCGAGTGATCCAGTGGTTGTTGCGCAGGCCGTCATCAGTATTGGACGGTTGGGACGTCCTGAACTGGCCGGGGCGCTGATTCCGCTGACGCGACATTCAGGAGAACTGGTCAAACATAACCAGCCTGATCCCTCGCGAGTCATCCCGCACCTGGCGGTTCGAGCGTTGATTGAGCTGGGAGCAGCCGAAGCCTGCCTGAAGGCACTCAACGGGCCGGACCGGTCAGGGGCACTTCTGGCACTTCGTGGAATGCACTCAGAAGCCGCTGTTCAGGGACTTGCCAATCAGCTCGCTACTGAGTCGACCCCCAATGGACGTGCAGAGATTCTGGAAGGTCTGATTCGGCTCTATCATCGCGAAGGACGCTACGAAAAGAACTGGTGGGGAACGCGCCCCGACCGGACTGGGCCCTATTATGATCGCCAGACTTGGGAGCAGAGCCAGACGATTGCGGATCTGATTCGAAATGCGTACCGGCAGGCTGATCCCGAGACTGCAACCCGTATTTTGAAGGCACTCGAGAAACATCAGGTCAAACTGGAAGGAATCGATGCCACCGCTGAGGCGGCGCGAATGGCTGCCGAGATGAATCAGCCGATCGTGATTCCTCCCATCGATCCAGCCAATAAGAATCAGATTGCGAATCTTCCTCCGGAAGATGTCGTTGCACGAGCCATGAAGATCCCCGGAAATCCTGAGCGGGGGCGGGAATTGTTCCTGCGGCAATCCTGCAATGCCTGCCATACCTACGCGGCCGGGCAGGTCCCGAAAGGGCCGCATCTGGTGGATATCGGGAAACGTTACAAGCGCGAAGAACTGATCGAGTCCATCATCAATCCCAGTGCGAAAATCGCTCAGGGGTTCGACACCTATGTCTTCGCGACGGAGGATGGAAAGATCTACACCGGCTTCGTCACGGGTGAAGGGGCGGAAGCAGTTCGAATTCGCCAGTCGAACGGGGTCGAGGTGGTGATCCCCCAAAGCCAGATTGAAGAACGGGCGAAGCAGTCTCAGTCGATGATGCCCCAGCAGGTGGCTGGGAATCTCACGCCGGAGGAGCTTGCCGACCTGTTGGCGTGGCTGGAGTCATTGAAATCGGAATCGTGAACTCTGGTGCCGCTGCGTGTCCTTCAGCAGGAAGGTACCTCTGAAAAGAAAACTCCCCGACCTCAATGAGACCGGGGAGTTTGAAATCCTGTACGGAATCTGCTGAGCGAGCCTCGGCTTACCGTCGTTTCTTCTTCTTCGCGGGGCGAACCTTCTTTACCGGTTTCGCGGCACGAACCTTTTTCTTCTTTTTTTCGCTCTGATCCAGTAACCAGACAATCAGCCCTTTGGCCAGATGCATCCGGTTTTCCGCCTGAAGGAAGACGACGCTGCGCGGATCTTCCATGACCGAATCATCCACCTCCAGTCCCCGTCGGGCCGGGAGGCAGTGCATGAACAGCACATCGGAGCCGGCAGCATCCAGTAGCTCCGTGGTGATCTGGAAGTCAGCGAAGGCTTTGGAACGCTGGTCTTTTTCGTCTTCCTGGCCCATGCTGGCCCAGACGTCGGTATAGATGACGTCGGCTTTCTCAACGGCTTTGTACGGGTCGTTGAATTGCTGGAACTTCAGTTTGGGGAAGAGGGAGGTCACCTTCTGGACAAAGTCCTCCTTGATCTCATATCCACGCGGGGCTGCGACCGTGAAGTTGGCCCCGACGTGCCCGCAGGCGATCGCGAGTGACTTGGCAACGTTATTGCCGTCCCCCACATAGACAATGTGCTTTCCGGCAGCATTCCCTGCGATTTCCTCGATCGTCATGATGTCCGTGAGGGCCTGACAGGGATGGTATTCATCCGAAAGGCCATTGATGACCGGGCATCCCGCAACTTGCGCGAAGGTCTCGATCAGTTCCTGCGAGAAGGTTCTCAGCACGATGACGTCTGAAAATCCTCCCAGCACGCGGGCGATGTCTTCCTTGGACTCACGTCCGTTAAAGCCCGCATCTTTACTGGACATAAAGATGCTTTGTCCTCCCAGCTGCATCATGGCGGCTTCAAAGCTCACCCTGGTCCGCAGCGAGGGCTTTTCGAAGACCTGAGTCAGGACTTTGCGTTCACACAAGGGGGCCCGTTTGCCGCGCAGGGTCTGTGACTTCAGCTTGGAAGCGAGTTTCAGGATTTCTCGAACTTCGGTACTGGAGACGTCCAGGAGTGTGGTGAGATGCCTCATCGTTCTGAACCCGTTCTTGAAATGACGCAAAGAGACAGCAGATTCCGGGATGGTCAGAATGTCCGGGCACTGCCAATTGATTTTGACTCTCTAAACACCTCTTGCCGTGAGAACACTCTGACTTTGTTCAGTTTGAAGGGGCCTTGACCGGTGGACTTGAAGATGGCTCGTTCAAGAACGCCGCTCGCCGTTGCCCCCTTTGAAGAGTTTCCGCTGCATGTTCGGATGATATGGAGTCCAGTTGGAACCGGAGTTTGGATCGGACTCAATCAGCGACACAAACTCATTGGTCTTCGCATCCAGATTGTCCAGATGATGGAGCGCAATCGCTTCTGGAGTCATCGGAAGTTTGGGGCTGCCAAACTCGTATGTACCGTGATGGCTGAGGATCAGATGTTTCAACCGGACTGCCAGTTCTGATGGAAAAGGGCGCCCGGTGGCCTGTTCGGTCAGGCGGATTTTGTCATTGAGTTTTTCCACCCCAATGACCAGATGTCCGATGAGTTGTCCTTCATCCGTGTAGGAGAAGGATGTGTCGTAGTTCAGCTCCCAGATCTTTCCGAGATCGTGCAGCAGGACCCCCGCCAAGACCAGATCGTAATCGACCTTGGGATAAAGCGGAGCCAGTCGGGTCGCCCCCTCTGCGAGTGTCAGGATATGTTCCAGCAGTCCCCCGTGATAGGCGTGGTGGAGACGGACTCCAGCGGGGGCATGTTTGAGGCCTTCAACGATCTCCTGGTCGGCCAGAAACGTTTCGATCAGCGACCGTAAATCCGGGTTGCGGATCGCCATGAGCAGTTCCGTCAACCGGGCGAACTGCTCGTCTGTATTGGCGTCACTTTTGGCGACGAAGTCATCCGGCTCCACGTCCTGAACGACTTCAATGCGGGTCATGATGAGCTGCAGGTTGCCCTGAAAAAGCTGCACCTTCCCTTTGACTTTGACATAGTCTCCCGGGCGAATATGACCAACCGTGGCCTCAGTCACATTCCAGAGAAGGCCGGAAATTTGTCCGGTTTTGTCGCGGAGCTGGGAAAGCAGATAGGAATCCCCGTTCCGATTCGCGCGGACCTGCCGATCAGCCAGAAGGTAGACTTCCTCCAGACTTTCGCCGTCCTGTAGCATGTTCACAAAACGACGGGACATTCAGCGGACGCTTTCGGAACGTAGGAACTGCGAATGGCAGGGGCTAAAAGCAAGAAACGCCTGAAGCCATATAAGGCTGCGGCGTTTCATGCAATCAGATCAGAATTCACACTGTGAAAACTTCAAGTGCCCCCGCAAGGACTCGAACCTTGGACCAATTGATTAAGAGTCAATTGCTCTACCAACTGAGCTACAGGGGCGGAAGACGGGAAAGTGTAGAAACTGAGATTCCGGCTGACAAGCGTCCCTTTGGCCAAAAACTGAATTCCATACCAGATCGGTGGTTGCACGGTTTTTGACGTTTCGAAAAAAGAAACGGATCGCGAAAACCCTGACGCTGGTTCTCCCCATGAAAGACCTCCTGAGCATGGTCTTGCTGATGGGCTTCCCGGGAGAATGTTCGTGGTACGTTAAGCAGGAAGTCGAGAATTCTGAATGGGATGCGGTTATCAGTTCAGCGTCGGTCTTCCGGGCGTTCTGCCAACCAAGGGGCCTTGGGGGGCTGGTTGACGATGGGGGATTCGTGAGGAGCAATCCCCCGTTCCGGGCGTGGCTCTTCCAGAATCTTTCTGCCGGGTTTGGGGGGACCTGCCCACGAGCGGGAGTCCTTGGGAATGTTGTCTCGAACAGGTTGCGATTGGACGGCCGGAGGAATTTTCAGTTTCATCCCGATCTTCAGATCGTTTGGGGAACTGAGCAGTTCCCGGTTGGCTTCGTACAGCTCCAGGTATTTGTTGGCATTACCGAGAAATTGGGCAGCGATCCCGGAGAGCGTGTCGCCTGCCTTGACCTCATACGTTTCGGGATACGTTTCGGGACGATGTGGTTTCGGAGAGGCGTTTGCTGCAGGGGCAGGAGCAGGGGTGTTGAGTTCCTGTTTTATTTGTTCTGGTTTATTCGCCGTGAATTGTGAGGGTGGTTCGACTGCCACAATGATTGGTGCGACCGGAGATGGGACCGTTCCTTGAGTCGCTGTTTCATCGGTGGGCGCAGGCTGCGGAACGAGCATCGTGGGATCAATCTCTCGCCCCGCAATGGTCACTGGAGTGACCTCGGAGGCCATGATGATCGGAGTTGATGCCGGGGTCTCTTTCTCGCGAGTGGGTGTTGTCCCGGACTGGTAGGCCCGGATGGGGAGGAAATGCAGGGCTGAGTCCTGGAAAGAGGAAGGCTGTTCCGTCGCGGCGGGGGCGATGCGCGCAGGCTGACGCGGGAAGCAAAACGCGACGGCGAAGCCAATCACGAGCATTCCTAACGCTAGGCCGAGTTTTGCATCGTGCCGCATGGAAGTCGATCGATATCCCTGATGTGGTTCTTGGTTCAGGTTGTGGTTGTGTCGATGTAAGTGATGTTTGTTGCTAAGGTTATGGTTTCTGTGTTGTTGGGGCGATTGCGGAGGGGACCAGATCCGGGACTGTTCGTTTCCGTCCCTATGTCCCTGAGGAATCCGGCTGACGCCCTGATCGGCATAATCTGCCGGTCGACTGGAGTGGAATTTTCGACTTTTGTTCGAAAGTGACAAAATTGATTTCAGTTCGACACCGTCGCGCGTTTGAAACGGTGTGGGCAGTCGAGAATCCGTAGCAGCTCAGATCCGGATCCAGTTGCCCGCCTGATGGTGCGGTAACGTCGAAGAGTCGGAATTACCCCAGAGAATCTCCGCGAGAATTTCAGCAGATTCAATGAGCCTCGGGCCGGGGCGATTGAAGAACTGGTTGCCATCGGTGAGATAGACCTGACCATCTTGAACTGCTCGAAGGCGTTCCCAGTATGCGTGTTGTGTCAAGACGGGCAGTTCGGCTCGGGTCCGTTCGATATTCAGCCCACAGGGCATCAGCACAATCAGATCCGGGTCCGCATCGGAGAGGGCTTCCCAGCTGACATAGGGAGAATGAGTTCCATTTGAGGCGAGCAGGGGAGTTCCGCCAGCAATGTCGACAAGTTCCGGGACCCAGTTCCCGGCAGACATCAGCGGTTCCAGCCATTCAATGCAAAGAACCTTGCGTCGAGAAGCTGTTCGGGAGCATCTGTTCTTCAGGAGCCTCAGACGCTCATGTAGGGACTGCACGAGCTGTTCTCCCCGTTTCGGGACCCCCAGTGTCGTCGCCAATCGGAGGATGTCGTGCCAGAGATCGCTCAGCCCCATCGGTGACAACGAAATGATCTCCGGGGCTGATTCCACATCCAGCGACAACGCAGCCTGAACGTCCCTGAGGCTCACTGCACAGGCTTCGCACTGCGATTGGGTGATCACATGCGTTGGAGCGAGCTGGTTGATGGTCTCCGTATCAACCTCGTAGATGGACAGGGCCTGCTGGAGCGCCGAGTGAACCTGGCGATCAATCTCCAGACTGCTGGCGGTGGTGTCGATCCGTGACCGGCAGCAGACGGGAAGGTTCTGGACTTCAGGAGGGAAGTCGCATTCGTGTGATCGTCCGACAAGAGAATCTCCTAATCCCAGCGAAACGATGATTTCTGTCCCGCTGGGGATCAGGGATACAATTCGAAGCTGTGTGAACGTCATCCGTTTGCCGAGAGCGGCAGAGTGATCCTGCGACCCGTCTTTGAGGACTCATAGATCGCGAGAATGATTTCCACACTCTTTCGGCCTTCTTGCCCATCAATTAGCGGAGGCCGGTTTTCATGAATGGCTGCGATGAAATCTTCAAACTGCCGCTGGTGTCCAATGAAGGAAATGGCCTTGGGATCAGCAGCCCCGCCGGTGACTTCATTTCCGCGTCCGTACTTATCCAGAAGCTCCTTGTCTTCAGGCAACGGCTTCTCGAACTGCCAGAGCAGGATGGAGTCCTGCTCCACGATGGCGGAGCCGGTTGAGCCGTGAATTTCAGTCTTTTTCAGCAGTCCCGGGTAAACCGCCGTGCTGGCTTCCAGAGTCCCCAGTGCTCCATTCTTGAAGCGGACAATAGCGGTTCCGACGTCTTCCACTTCAATACGCTCATGGGCGAGTGTACTGGTCAGACCGCAGACCTCCTGTACATCTCCCATCAGCCAGTACAGCAGGTCGACGTTGTGGATGGCCTGATTCATGTAGGCTCCGCCGCCGTCGAGAGCCCAGGTCCCGCGCCACCCGCCGCCATCGTAATATTCCTGAGTGCGCCACCATTTGACGTAGGTGTCTCCCAGCGTCAGACGGCCGAAACGACCGGAATCAATCGCGTTCTTCAGTGCAACATTGGCGGGGCTGAATCGCGATGGAAGGATTGATCCCAGGAGCACGCCAGCTTCCTTACAGGCGTTGATGAGTGCATCGCATCGCTCGAGCGTAATTTCGAGCGGCTTCTCGACAAGCAGGTGCTTTCCGGCGCGGGCTGCTGCCAGCCCCGGTTCCAGATGAGCCCCACTGGGGGTGCAGATGGTGACTACCTGAATGCGGGGATCAGCCAGCATTTCGTCCAGATTGGAGAAGGCCTGACAGGAAAACTGGTTTGCAAAGTTCTCGGCCTTGCCCGGGTTCTGGTTGTAACACCCAATCAATTCTGCATCAGGAATGGCACCGATTGCTTGAGCGTGGTAGTGGGCAATCATTCCTGTTCCGACAATCGCAAAGCCGATTTTCATGGATGCTGTCGTGCTTTCTCTCTTTTGCTGTTGAAGTCGAATCGGGTTCAAGGGACTTTCCTGTGCCCCGAAACCCGTTGTGAATGAGGCTTGATGTTCCCAAACGGGCTGACTGGATCAGGCAGCCCGCTCGCTGTGTCGCTGAACTGCGTCGCTGAATAGTCCCCGCCCGAAGTCTGTTAAGAAAAGCAACTCCCGGGGAGTCCGTCAACAGACTCTCTTGCAGTCTGTTGGAATTCGCTCTCGTCCGTTGATGTCTTTTCCGCTACGGAGCGTGTCGGAATGGGAAATATGGCCCCGAGTTGCCGTCACGAATTGAAAAGATTTCACAAACCGGTTTGCCTCCCTTCTGTACTTCCCCTATCGGTATGGTAGGCTGCTCGCAGGGAGGATTTCACAGCTATGAATGCATCGGTTCGGGTTCCCCAGTCTGTTCTTTCCCGTCTGGAACAGGCAAAGCAGGAACATCTCATTCGATTCTGGGATGAATTAACTCCACAACAGCAAGAGTCGTTAGCGACTCAAATTGAAGAAATTGATTTTTCGCTGATTCAGCGATTGATCGAAAATCGGGCCGCTTCGTCCGGCGCGGAATCACCGGCCTCGCGGGCCGCCCGTGCAGAAAGCCCTCACCAACTTGTACGACTTCCCCGGACCCATTCGGAAAAGATGGAGCAGAAGCATGCTGCTCTGGAAGGGGAGGAGCTGCTTCAGTCGGGGAAAGTCGGGGCCATTCTGGTGGCCGGAGGTCAGGGGACAAGGCTGGGATTTGATCATCCCAAAGGCATGTTTCCCATTGGCCCCGTCAGTCAGAGGAGTCTGTTCCAGATTCACTGCGAACAGATACTGGCCCGATCAAGGCAGGCGGGGGTGGCGATTCCCTACTTCATTATGACGAGTGAAGCGACACATCGGCCTACCGTTCGTTTCTTCGAAGAGAATCGCTATTTTGGTTTGAGTGAAGACAATGTCTTCTTCTTTCAGCAGGCCTCTCTTCCCGCTGTCGATTCCGAGACGGGGAAGATTCTTCTGGAGCGAAAAGACCGGATTGCCACCGGGCCGGACGGTCATGGAGGGATGCTTCGGGCTTTGGAGCGTTCCGGAATGCTTGGTGTGATGCGCGACCGGAATATCGAGCATCTTTACTATCACCAGGTGGATAACCCGACGGCCATCATTTGCGACCCCGTTCTGTTGGGCCATCATCTGCTGAGCGGTTCCGACGTGACAACGAAGGTCGTAGCCAAGGTTGCTCCCGAAGAAAAGATGGGTGTCCTGGCAACGGTCGATGGCAAGACGGAGATCATCGAATACAGCGACCTCCCCGCAGAAGAGGCGCGACGAACGCAGAGAGACGGAACGCTTGTCTTCTGGGCGGGGAATACCGCGATTCACGTTTTCCGGCGATCCTTCATCGAGAAACTTCTTGCGGATGAACTTTCACTCCCGTTCCATATTGCGCACAAGAAGATGCCATATGTGAACGAGGCTGGGGAAACGGTCTCGCCAGCGGCACCCAATGCGTACAAGTTCGAGCAATTCATCTTTGATGCTCTTCCTCACGCGGAGGTTGCACTCGTCGTTGAGGCGAATCGCAAGAGGGAATTTAATCCCGTCAAGAACGCGGAAGGAGCCGATTCCCCCGCCACCTGTCGGGCGGCCTTGCTGGACATCGCTCGCGAATGGATTGAAGCGGCCGGGGGGATTGTTGAGAAGGGGGTGCCTGTTGAGATCAGCCCACTCTTCGCGTTGGATGCGCTCGAGTTTCAGTCACGAATCGAACCGGGGCAGACCTTCAGAAAACCAACCATTCTCTGATCGCACCTATTCCGTTCGAACAGGTGTCTGAGTCAGAGAAGGATGGCTCTGAATTGATCAGAGTAAAGGAAGATCAGTTCCGGAGGTTGTTCTGCGCGTGCCATGCGGTAATGGCCGATGGTCGCGCCGCAGCACGAACAGGGGGAGGAACAGGTCGGGCTGACGCTGCGACTTCTGCAGGAAGTTCGTAAGCCTGAAGTTCTACAGTTCCCCCTGAGGAGGTTTTTGTCGGAACTTTGGCCCAGTTTCCAGCCCCGCTTTCACTTCCAGACGAGGCTTGCGGAGTCGGCTCTGCATGGTGGTGCGAATGGTCATGATGCCCATGAGTATAGGGATCTGGAGTCGCGACATCGGCCGACTCAATGGGAGCGTAGCTCAATCGTGGCACCGGGGTGGTGTTGGACGCGACGGGAACTGGTGAGACTCCCATTGCTGTTGTGGAATAAGGGGCAACACCCAGCACCTGATTGGGAGCAATCTGTGCCTGGACCGCCGGAACCTGTTGAACCACCTGATATGGGACGTCCTGATACCGGACCTGCTTCTGAACGGTTGTTTCCGGGATCACCTTCGTTGTCAGCTTGGGGACCCAGACCTGCTGGTAAGACCCTTCATCGACTGTCACCTGACGGTATGTCGTGACGGGAACATCAACAACCTGAGCCTGGCGTCGAATTTCCGTCCGGATGACAGGCTGCATTGTCGTGATGCAGGGGGAAGGGCACATTGTTGTCGGAGAAGGAAGAACCGGACCGGGG
>CALLWY010000040.1 GCA_938015865.1 uncultured Planctomicrobium sp. | reverse complement strand
GCGCGTTGCCGATGCCACGGCTGTGGAACTGACCACTGAATCACTCATCCACATCGATCCCGATCGGCGGGCAGGTCGCCAGCGGGCCATCAAGCTGGAAGACTACGCCCCTCCTCTTGAGTTCCTTCTGGAACTGATCGATCGGACCTCCGGGGGAGCAATCAAGCTCTCTCCCGCCAGTAATTTCGGCGGAAAGTTCGGGGGGAACGAGATCGAAGTCACGTCATTGGAGGGAGAGTGTAAGGAAGCAACGGTCTGGTACGGGGCACTTTCCGGGACTCATGCAATGCGGGCCACGATCCTGCCGGAAGGGCTTTCGTTCGCAGGGAATCCCTGGGAATGGAGACCACATGTCGGGCCGCTCGCCAGATATGTCTACGATCCCGATCCGGCTGTTGTCCGGGCGGGACTGCTGGATCTGGTCGTGGATGAATTGAAGGTCCAGCGTCTCGATGCGGCTGAAGAATATCTGACCAGCGAATCTCTAGTGAACTCGCCGGCGGTAGTGCCCTTTGAAGTGCTGGCAAATCTGCCGAACAATGAGACGGAAATTCGGAAATGGGTCCGGAAGGGCGATTTCGGCGAGATTGAAATCAAATCGCGGCATGTTCCTGTCAATCCGGATGCCATGCGCAAGAAAATGTCGCTTTCCGGTCAAGGACGGATCACTCTGATCATCGCCCGGGTGGATGGACGGACGCGGGCCCTGTTCTGTCAGCGAGTCTCTTCCCGGAATGCCGAATCCCGCTGATCGATATCGCCGATTCGGGGCGGGGCGGGCTTCTGAAAACTCTCTTCAGCGCAATTGAATTGCACGCCTGATCCAGCGACAATAGACAGTTCACCACGAGAGCCGAACGATGGCTGGGTTTCGCAGGGGACCCGTGTTTTCTCTCGATTTCTCAATGGTGTACGCCTTCCCTAACACCTCTTTTTCAGGTCCGGGACCTGCCTTCCCATGCTGATCGATTCGAATTCCGCCAAGTTTTCCGAAGCTGCCTTTCAGACGAGCATTCGCCCCGGTTCAACGACAACGTACGGGGTTCATGATGTCCTGACCTCGTGTCCGGGGACGGGTGACTTGCTGGACATTCAATACGACTGGGACCGCGTTCCTGTCCCCTCCTCGCTTCGTGAGTTTGAAGCCCGCTGGAATTCCCGACGCAATCCCCTTGATTTCAGTGGAGTCTGGCGGTTTCGGGAACTTCTTCCGTTTGCGCCTCCCGAACAGATTGTCACGATCGGGGAAGGTCAGACCCAGCTACAGAACTCCCATGCGGTTGCCCGGTATGTTGGAGTCAATGCAGGGAACCTGTTCCTGCAGTATGAAGGGCTGAACCCGTCCGGGAGCTTCAAGGATAACGGGATGTGTGCCGCCAGTACACACGCCAGAATGGTTGGAGCCAAGCTGGCGGCCTGTGCATCAACCGGCAATACGAGCGCATCGCTGGCAATTTACGCAGGGGTTACGGGACTTTTCCGGGTCATTGTCTTCGTGGGGAGCGGGAAAATCGCTTACGGGAAGTTGTCGCAGGCGCTCGACTACGGAGCGATCACACTTCAGATTCAGGGAGATTTCGACGACGCGTTACATCAGGTGCGAGAGGTCTGTCGGGAAGCCGGGATTTATCTGTGCAATAGCGTCAACCCATTTCGGCTCGAGGGGCAGAAAACCATCATGTACCGGGTGCTCGAAGGACTGAACTGGGAAGTCCCGGACTGGATCGTCGTCCCCGGTGGGAATCTGGGGAATTCCAGTGCTTTCGGAAAAGCGTTCATGGAGCTGAAGCACCTGGGGCTGATTGACCGTGTTCCGCGTCTCGCGGTGATTAATGCGGCTGGGGCCAACACTCTTTATGAGCTGTATGAGCAGGGGCTCCGGTGGAATAACGGGCAGCCTGATGAGAAGCTCATTCAGAAGTACTATCAGGAGATGGACGCGGAACATCGCCGGGCGAACACTCTGGCGAGCGCCATCGAAATCAATCGTCCTGTGAATTTGCAGAAGTGCCTGCGGGCACTGGACTTCTGTGATGGCGTTGTCCGCGAGGTCTCCGACGAAGAAATTCTGGATGCGAAAGCTCAGGTAGGTGCGGGGGGACTCGGATGCGAGCCCGCCAGCGGAGCAAGTGTCGCGGGAGCAAGAAAACTCCGGAATGAAGGGGTGATTGCTCCGAGCGATCGGGTCGTCTGTGTTCTCACAGGCCACCAGCTCAAGGACCCGTCTGCAACGGTGAATTACCACGCTGGGAAAGAGGGTGAGCCTCCGACAAAATTCGGAAACCGCCCCGTTGTCGTCGAGAACAACTTTGAAAGAATTATGGATGTGATTCAAAGGATTCGTTAAAGTCTGCAACACGTCCTGACTGCGAGTGGCCTCTGAATGGCCTGGACTCGCACCAAGCACGAGCTGCACGCAGACCAGGCGCGAGGGGGAGTGACCAACTGGGCGTTACTCCAGGCAGGGACGGCCACAAGGGACGGAGAAGTGCCATGTTCAGCCCGTTTGAAGAGCTTGAATATCTCTCGGATTTTCTGCCCGAAGAAGGTGAGAGTGTTCTGATTTCCCGCGAGGCTGGGGAACTCGTCTGCAGACCCTGTTCAAAAGAAAATCTTCGCGATGGGATCGATGATCCTGAACTGTATGGAATGCTGGTCCACGCGAATGAGCGGCTTCATGCACTCGGTGCCCTTCCAATGTGGACCGCGGTCATCACTCTGTTTCTGAGCAGCCTGTTCATTCACGGAGTTCTCGGAATCTCATTCAGCAACTGGTATCTGATTCCCGCATTGTCTGTCCCGTTGTTCCTGTCAGCTGTAACCTGGAAGAGTTATCGCCAGAGTGAACTCTTCCGCAAGGAGATTGCACCGCAGCTCAATCGGGAAATGATTCGAAGAGGGATTCGTCCCTACTCGTTGATGGCGGGAGTGCGTCAGCATTGCGAATTGAAGACAGTTCTCGATGAGCTGATGAGATGGATACCGATGCGGGCGTCGATGCAAATTGATTGATCACCGAGAGACTGTTTCTCTGTGTCACTTCTGGAACGAGTGACCCGGCGAACGGTCGATTCGATCCACAGCGTTGCGAGGATCTCCCCATGAGCGATTTACTGCAACACTTGACGAGCGCGTTTGAATTCTGAAGGCGTCACTGGCAATGGGGATTGAGAATCGTGATTACATGATGGGCAGCGGGTACGGTGGTCGAAGCATGTACAGCGGTCAGCGCTGGAGCATGGTCACCAAACTCATTGTCGTCAATGTTGTCGTGTTTCTGGTGCAAGCGCTCACCACCCCACAAGGTCACTCCGGGCTGCTGGATTCGTGGTTTTCTTTAAACGCGAATGACGTCCTGAGAGGTCAGATCTGGCGACTGACCACGTATGATTTTCTTCACGATGTCCAAAGCAATTTCCCTGGTCATCTGATTTTTAACATGCTGTTGCTCTACATGGCCGGACGGCGTGTTGAAGACCGATATGGTTCCGGTGAGTTTCTCGCTTTTTATTTGCTGGCTGGAGTGGCAGCGGGGATCGTCTCCATCATCGGGCAGGTTTTTACGCAGTCTGGAACGTCCATTATCGGTGCATCAGGAGCAGCATTAGCGGTGCTGGTGGTTTATGCCAT
>CALLWY010000039.1 GCA_938015865.1 uncultured Planctomicrobium sp. | reverse complement strand
TCGGGCCATTCGTATGGCTGCAGGAGGGTTGTCAGAAACTCTGGCTCTGCATCTGTGGCAAGCCAGTCTTCAAACAACTCAGGGGGGAGGATCACCGGCATGCGGTCGTGAAGGGGGCGCATCAGGGCGTTTGCGCTCGTTGTGATGATGGAGAACGATTCGATGGGTGACTCTGCACCGCGCCAGGTTTCCCAGACCCCGGCCATCGTGAACAGGGAGTCATCCTGACGATGGATGTGATAGGGGTGTTTCTGTTTCCCTTCTCGAATCCATTCATAAAACCCGCTGGCGGGGACCAGGCAGCGGCGTTTCCGGAACGCGGTGCGGAACGACGGTTTCTCTGTGATGGTCTCGCTGCGGGCGTTGATCAGGGAGGCGCCGATCCGGAGGTCTTTGGACCAGCTGGGGATCAGGCCCCAGCGGAGGGGGACCAGTTCTCGTTCTCCCTGTTCATCGAGTCGGCAGACCAGCGTCGTTTGGGTCGGCGCAATGTTGTAGCGCGGGGTGACGTCCGGCTCGCGAAACATGTCAAAGAACTGCTGCAGTTCGGCGGGTGTGGCCCGCAGGTTGAATCGTCCGCACATGTCTAAGGTCCTCCTGCCCTGATTCTACCGGCTGTGAGCCCTCTTCAGGGGGCTTCCCGAGTCCTCTCGCCAAAATCATTCCGAATTGGGATTGACGTGTACGTACGTTCACTTATCATCCGCGCAAGGAACTGACCGACATGGACTCGTCGCCGGTCCGGGCGCAACGCCCTCTGAAGCCGACACACTGACATCGACAAAGCAGGAGTCATGACGACCTCTCTGTCTTCACCCCGTCTTTCCCCGGCCCGTTCTCAGCGGGAAACGCTGCAGCTCCTCCGGTCGCAGCTGGGGAACGTGACGTTCCCTGCCTCCTCGCCACTATTGCGTCGAGAGTCTCTTGCGGAATCGATCCTGCCGGGAGGGGCGTTGGCTGAAGGGACGCTGGTGGAACTTCTCGCCCCCTGTTCCGGAACGGGGGCTTGGGAGGTCGCGTTTCAGCTTCTCAAGTCGCTTTTGTCTGAGCCGTTCACTCCGCTCCTGATCGACAACCAGCAGGAGTTCTATCCTCCCGGTGCCGCCCAGCGGGGAGTGGATCTGGACCGGTTGATCGTGGTACAGCCCCGGTCACTGGCGGACCAACTCTGGGCCCTGGAGCAGGCTTTGCGCTGTGACGCCCGGCTCATTGTGCTCAGCCCATTGGGACGGATCCCCTCCACTGCCTTTCGAAGGCTCAAGCTGGCCGCCCTGCGGGGGAAGAGTCTGGGGATTTTTGTCCGTGAGGCATCGCTGCGTGCGTTCCCCTCGTGGGCCGACCGGCGCTTCCTCGTCGAACCGGTTCGTACCGACTCCGTTGTTTCGGATTTACCGACTCGCCGGTATCGGGTGACGGCGCTGAACCGTCTGGAAGGCCCTGTCTCTCCTGTCCTTCTGCAGGCATACTGAAACTGCCGATCATGAACCGTGTCCCTCACCTCCACGGGAACTCCCCCGAGAGCGAACAGGATCATTCCGCCCCTCCGGATTCCACCTCTTCCGGGCGACGGGTGGTCTGCCTGTGGCTTCCTGACTGGCCGATTCAGCGGCGCTCCCAGCAGTCTCCTGCATTACGTCACCAGCCCTTGATTCTGGTGACTTCCCATCGGGGTCGGGAGGTGGTGGGGCACTGCTGCGACCAAGCCGCGCAGCGGGGGATTCGTCCGGGGATGCCACTGGCGGAAGCCAGAGGACTTCTTCAGTCTCGATTCGGCCGGACAGAGGTCGGAGCATGGCTACCGGAAGAGCCGGAACAGGATCGGCAGGGGCTGCGTCAGCTGGCCTGGGACTGCGACCGGTTCAGCCCGCTGGTCGGACTGGAAGAAGCAGAGACTCCCGAATCGCTGATGCTGGAGGTGACCGGATGCGCACCCCATTTCGGGGGGGAACAAGGGCTCGTGCAGGAGATCTTCCAGTTCTGTCAGCAGCGTGGGCTTCCGGCCCGGATCGGTCTGGCGGACACCTTCGGAGCGGCCTGGGCCATCGCTCATTGGGGACCACGCTCGCAGGCGACGCACATGATTCCCCCGGGAGAGCAGAAGTCGGTGCTCCGTCGTTATCCGGTCTCCGCTCTTCGGCTTCCCCCAAAGACGCTGGAGCGACTTCATCAGGTGGGGCTGCGGACAATTGGTTCGCTCCAGACCCTCCCCCGGTCCGAACTCCCCGCCCGCTTTGGTCCGGAGTTGCTGACCCGTCTGGATCAGGCCCTCGGAAACCTCCCTGAACCGATTGCGGTCGAGCGCCGCCCCGAGCCTGTGGAGGCGTGCTGGGAATCGGATTATCCCGTTGAGGAAGTGGCGATTCTGGAACAGATCGCCGAATCGCTGCTCCACCAGCTCTGTGCTCACCTGCAACCGCTGGGGCTGGGGATCAAACGGCTCCTCTGGAGGCTGCGGGAGAATGAGGGGGGAGTCCAGTCCCGGACGCTGGAGTTGGTCCAGCCATCGTTACAGGTCAAGCACCTGCTCTCCCTGATGGCACTGCAGTGGGAACAACTCTCTCTCAGAAGCGGCGTTCGTCAGGTGCATCTGTGCGCCGACCGGATGGAGTTCCTCACCGCCCGCCGTCAGACCTTATGGGATGATGAAACCGGACGATCTTCCGCTGCGGTCTCCCGATTGCTCGAGACCCTGACGAGCCGACTGGGGCGAGACGCTGTGTTACGTCCCTTTCTTCGCGCGGAGGATCAACCGGAACGGGCGTTCGGCCTGAGTCCCGTCATGCATGATCTTCCGAAGGTTGTCCATCAGGAGCCGCCCCTTCCTCCGGGAGGTCGCTATACCCGACCGCTCTGGTTGAAGCGGGAGCCCGTCGCGGTGGAGGTGATTGCCCGGCATCCGCAAGGGGCTCCCGTACGGTTTCGCTGGCAGCAACGGGACTGGAATGTCCATCAGGCCTGGGGGCCGGAGCGTCTCACCACCGGATGGTGGCGAGGGCCGTTTGTCCGTCGGGACTACGTTCAGGTGGAGTGCGATCAGGGCCAGCGGTTCTGGCTCTTCCGGGATCTGGTGACAGGGATGTGGTTTCTGCATGCGGCGTTCGACTGAGGTCCTCCCATGCCCGACATTCCTCATCCCAAGCCACCCCGGCCTGTGCCTCGCCTTCCCCCTGCGCGCCCAAAGGACTCGGTCCGCTATGCCGAACTCCACTGCAAGACGAACTACTCGTTTCTGACCGGAGCGTCCCATCCCGATGAACTGGTTCAGCGGGCGGCTGATCTGGGGTATCACGCCCTCGCGATCACCGATCTCAACAGCGTGGCGGGTGTGGTCCGGGCGTATGCGACCGCCAAGGTCATTGGATTCAAACTTCTGATCGGTGCGGAGGTCACCCCGGTCGATGCTCCCCCAGTGGTTCTGTACTGTCAGAACCGGGAGGGGTACGCCCACCTCTGCCGACTCCTGACACTCGGACGGCGACGCAGCCCCAAGGGGGAGTGCACGCTTCGTTTCGCAGACATTGCTGCTCATGCCGAACACCTCATCGCGGGCGTTTTGCTCAATTCCGTCCTGCAGGACGCGCAGGGGCTTGAGCACGCTCGCTGCTACCGGGAGCTGTTCGGGGACCGGGCTTATGGGCTGGCCTCGCTCCACTTCGGGTCCAATGATGCCGGACTGCTCCAGCGGCTGCTGCACCTGTCCGATCAGGCGGGGCTTCCACTCACCGCCAGTAACGATGTCCATTATCACATCCCCCAGCGGCGCCTGCTGCAGGATGTGCTCACTGCGATTCGGTACGGCTGCACGGTTGAGGAACTGGGACGACGACGGTTTCCCAACGGGGAACGGTTTCTCAAGTCCCCCCGGCAGATGCAGGACCTCTTCGCAGCGGCTCCTCAGGCCCTTCACCGCACCGTCGAGCTGGCAGACCGCTGCACCTTTTCACTGGGGGAGCTGAAGTATGAATACCCCCGTGAGATCTGCCCTCCGGGCATGACGCTCACCGCCTACTTGCGGGAACTGACCGAAGCGGGGCTTCGAGAGCGGTATCCCAAGGGGATCCCCGACAAGATCCGGAATGCGGTGGAACATGAACTCGCCCTGATCGCCCAGCTGAATTATGAATCCTACTTCCTCACGGTCTGGGACCTGGTGCGGTTTGCCCGCAGCCGGGGGATTCTCTGTCAGGGGCGGGGGTCAGCTGCCAATTCGGTCGTCTGCTACTGTCTGGGGGTCACGTCCGTTGATCCGAACCACTTCGATCTGCTGTTTGAACGGTTCATTTCCGCAGAACGGGGAGAAGCTCCGGATATCGACATCGATTTCGAACACGAACGGCGGGAGGAGGTGCTGCAGTACCTCTACGACAAGTATGGCCGCGAGCGGGCCGGAATGACCGCCACCGTGATCACGTATCGCCCCCGCTCGGCCATTCGGGATGTCGGAAAAGCTCTGGGACTCTCTCTGGACTGCATCGATCGTCTTGCCAAGGGAGTCGATCACTTTGCCGAGCCCGGACAGATCGCCAGCCGGCTCAAGGAACAGGGGCTCAACCTGCAATCGACGACCGGTCAGTACCTGCTGTCGCTTTCCCGGGAACTGCTGGGGTTCCCGCGGCACCTCTCCCAGCACGTTGGGGGAATGGTGATTACCCAGCGCCCCTTGTGCGAGCTGGTCCCCATTGAAAATGCCTCCATGCCGGGGAGAACCGTCATCCAGTGGGACAAGGATGATCTCGATACGATCGGGATTCTCAAGGTCGACTGTCTGTCGCTAGGAATGCTGACCGCCCTGCAGAAATCGTTTCAGCTGCTGGAGGAACATCATCAGCGCTGCCTCACACTCGCCACCATCCCGCAGGAGGATCCGGCGGTCTACCAGATGGTCTCCCGGGCCGACACGGTCGGGGTCTTTCAGGTCGAATCGCGGGCCCAGATGGCGATGCACCCGCGTCTGAAGCCCAAAGAGTTTTATGACCTGGTCATCGCGGTGGCGATTGTCCGCCCGGGACCGATTCAGGGGGACATGGTCAACCCTTACCTCAGGCGCCGAGCCAAAGAAGAGCCGGTGGAGTATCCCGATGAACGTCTTCGGGAGGTCCTCTGGAGGACGCTCGGGGTCCCGCTCTTTCAGGAACAGGTGATGAAGCTGGCGATGGTGGCTGCCGGGTTCAGTGCGGGGGAAGCGGATCAGCTCAGGCGGGCGATGGCTGCCTGGCGACGCAATGGCAACCTCGATCTGTTTGAGCCCAAGCTCATCGCAGGGATGAAACGGAACGGATACAGCGAAGACCTGGCCAAACAACTCTTCCGTATGATGCGCGGGTTTGGAGAGTACGGGTTCCCGGAAAGCCATGCCGCCAGTTTCGCGCTGCTGGCGTATGCCTCCGCCTGGGTGAAGTGCTATTACCCCGATGTCTTCTGCTGCGCACTCCTCAACAGTCAGCCGATGGGGTTTTATGCCCCGGCGCAGCTGGTCCGCGATGCCCGGGAGCATGGCGTTGAGATTCGTCCGGTCGATGTGAACTTCAGTCACTGGGACTGCACGCTCGAATCCGGCGAACCTGGAGAATGGAAGCCGCTGCGTCTGGGGCTGCGGATGATCAATGGGTTCCGCAAGGCCGATGCCGACCGCATTGTGAAGGTGCGCGAGGACCGGCCCTTTCGGAGCTATGATGAGTTCGTCACCCGGACCCGCCTTCCGCAGCTAGCGCTCCGGCTTCTCTCCCGGGCCGATGCGTTCGGTTCCCTGACTCTCAACCGGCGCCAGTCAACCTGGCAGGCCCTGCTCCCGACAGAAGAAGCTCCTCTTTTTGAATCGATTCAGACCGAGCCCCCGGTTCCCGATCTCCCCCCACTCACTGTGCAGGACGAAGTCGTCTCGGACTACCAGACCGTCGGCCTCTCCCTGCGGGCGCATCCGGTCTCGTTCCTGAGGGACGAACTGGGCCAACTGGGTGTCACCCCGGCAGCGGAGCTGATAACCGGGGATCCGACTCGCCTGGTCCGGGTCGCAGGACTGGTCCTGCTCCGCCAGCGCCCCTCGACCGCCAAAGGGATCACATTTGTCACACTGGAAGATGAAACCGGTCAGGTGAATCTGATTGTCTACCAGAACATCTGGGACCGTTACCGCAAAGCCGCGACAGGGGCCTCACTGATGATCGCCCGCGGCCAGCTCCAGCGTCAGCACAGCGTCATCCACGTCCTCGTCCACCAGCTCCAGGACGGCTCCGACCTCCTCAAAGGCCTCCCGACGAAATCGCGGGATTTTCATTGAGCATTGAGGGGACGCCAGAGTAGAGCGGTTGC
>CALLWY010000038.1 GCA_938015865.1 uncultured Planctomicrobium sp. | reverse complement strand
CTCATGAGCAAACGACTCGCAAAGATAAAATCCTAATTTTCAAACACGTTCTTAGGGCAAAGTTCCATCGGTAAGTTGCCGGAAAACATTCGATCAGATGACAATACTCGATCAAAAAAACATGTCCGAAAACCTAAATCGAAACTACCTTCATCAGCTGCAACAGCTCAATCTCCATCTTCGCGTTCATCTGGAAGAGGCAGAGGTTCGCGTCCCGGAGATCAATGATCAGATTCAGCAGCTTTACGCCATTGAACTTGTCCCGGAAACTGCGTTACTGGGAACGGTGATTTGCGTGCGAGATTACAGCATCCTGAACGGTGCCCCGGACTCCAGCCAAGTATTTCAATCCGCGCTCCTGATTCCGGGCGGACTTGGCGTCATTCTGTGGGATTGCGAGGACTACCTGAACTTCAGGAACGGTCCTTCCGTCGACCAGAAGGAGTTGTTTCTCAAATTTGTGCCATTCGACTTATGTGATTCGGCAGTGAAAGCTCTACTGCTGCCACATATCGAACCGCTACTGAGGATGCTATTCAAGCAGCTTCCAGCAATGTGAGCAATTCAGTTGTTGTGGACGTTGTCCCAACTGGCCGAAATATTCCAGACCATTCAAGATCAACAGTAAGCCATCAGGACTTACGAATCTCTCATCCTCAACTGTAGTCGACTCTATGCACGTGATGGATTTCAAGACCCTGAGCATGCGATCCGGAATCACCCCCCGCCATTTGCGGTATGTCTTGGATCACAGTCTTGTTCCACCGAGATTGCTCACCGAAGCGTTGCCCTTGATGGGGAGAACGCGCATTGTCGATGAGGTCTCGGCGGTCTACATTGCCTGTGCTGGTCATCTGCTCAAAGCGGGATTTCGAGGTGGCACAGTGCGAGCGATGATGGCTGCATTTGCCACCAACTATGTGCTTGACGAGAGTTCCTGTCCAATTTTTCAGGAGGTCGTCCACAGCACTCAGAATGCCTCAGTTCAATACGGCGACGGACGTTACGTACGTTGGATTGTGGAGAGGCAGGCTGGCGAGTGGCAGGATCCTGCCCATGTCGGAAAAGGCCTGAAACTTGTTCCCAGGATCTACTTGGAAGTGGATGTGGGGCAGATCAGCAGAGCCGTACGATTTTTCGATCTCTCAAGAAAACGGCTTGACAGTTGAATCTCCAGGTTTCAACATTTTCAATGTAGGCTTGGCCAAGTTGGCGCATGTCATCCGACTTGGCCAAAGGATTGTCCAAGAGAAGGACTCTCCGCTTTCAGGCGAAGGATATGGTGAATTCCGATGAAGAGGTCTTGACGACTAAGGAGGTCGCCGCACTATTGAAGCTGAGCCCTGGAACAGTTTACCGTATGGCTCAGAATGGGTCCCTCCCCTGTTTGCAACCGGGTGGAAAGGGGCATTCAGTCCGATTTCTAAGATCAGATATCTTTGCCGCCGATTGCCGCTCCGAGTCGAAGCTGGCATCGCGAAGTACGAAATCTGGACATATCATTTCTGGACCAAAGCCGAAGTGGGTCCAGAAAAGCTGATTTTAAGAGCGCAGTTTTGAAGTGGGTCGAATCGAAACGGTTCTGGCCGCTCGCTATACGACAATCCAGCCTCATTCTGACGATGGCTGGTGTTCTCCGTCTCACCAGGGATGACCCGTGATGACGTGGGCTACGTTTTTTGTTCTTGGAGTTAAAAACATGAATCACCTCTATGAGACTACTGCGAGTGAGCAAACCTATTCAGTGTCAGTATTTTGTCTGGAAGGTCTTTAAGCGAGGTTCCGTCTATTACGCAGACGGACGGAGTTCTGCGAGAAACCTTGGAAAGCACAGTTTGAATGCAAGAACCGAGCAGGAAGCCATTCGGAACCTGCACCGACTGGACCGGGTGAAAGCCCAGGAGGTCGGTTTGATCGAGGCGACACCTGTCGCGGTATCGACGGAAAATCGGGTTCCCATTACGATCGAGGAAGGCTGGGAAAAGTTTCTTGAGTACTGCAATCGGCCAAGTGGACTTGGCGGTGTGAGTCGAAATACCAGCAAGAAGTACAAGTCCGTCAGGGACAAACACATCACCTTCTGTCGGAACGTAAGAGTTCGGACCTGGCAGGAGTTCGACAAGACGCAGGCCGAAAAATACGGCCGCTGGCTCGAGAAGAACGAATACGCACCACGAACGTTCTACTTTGAGTTGACGCTGCTGGTGTCAATCGTGAAGTGGCTTGTGAGTGAGCATCTTCTCGACGCAGCCTATCGGTACCAACTCAAACTCTCGAAGCCTGAAGGGACCGACACCTACTGTTACAAACTTGAAGAGGTCCGGCGAATGCTGGAATACTGTGGTGAAACGACATCCGGGCAATGGATTCGTCCAATTCTGGTGACATTAGCCTGCACCGGAATGCGGATTGGAGAGCTGGTCGCCTTGCGATGGGCGGACATTGACTTCGATGCAAAGACAATTCACGTCGTCGACAATCGGTTCAGCAGTCGAAAGAGGAAAGCAGCTACATTTCGCACGACGAAGGGAAAGAGGAGCCGCATTGTGCCTCTGAACCCCCAACTCGAAGAAGTATTGCAAGAGCTTCCTCGCCATCCAGACGGATTCGTGTTTCACAGTATGAGAGGAGGGAAATTACGGGCCCGGAAAGTTCTGGAAGTCTTCATCCGCGATGTAAGAGAACCTCTCAAGGAGGAGTTTCCAGTCGCGGAAGCGGAGATTGGATTCAAAGACGGTACAATCCATTCGTTCCGCCATTACTTTGTGAGTGAGTCATTCCGGCAGGGAGCAAGTGAAGTAGAAGTCATGGACTGGGTTGGCCACAGGAATTCCGAGATGGTCCACCACTACAGGCATCTTCGACCTGACAACAACCTGCGGCGAATGCAATCAATCAATTTTGTGGGAGACAGCAGCGTGCTGTCTCGATAGTCCCTGAATCGGAGGTGCCGCGAGAAATTCGGCAGAGAGTGAAAACCAAGCAGACAACTGAGAATTGTCCCAGTTTCTGTCTCAGTAACTGAGACAAAAGGACGACGCCTTCCGCAAGTGATTCATTTGAAGAAACTTGCGGAAGGCGGTTCGCTCACAAGCGGAGAGGCAGGGATTCGAACCCTGGGTACCCGTGAGGGTACTCCGGTTTTCAAGACCGGTGCATTCGGCCGCTCTGCCACCTCTCCCGATGTGAAAAAAGAGTCTCATAAGGACTCTCTCCACGAATTACCTCTTGAAAGCTCCAGCTGGGCACTGCAGCATCAGTTGGCTGGTATCATCAATTTAATGACGCCAAAGCACTCGTCCGGAGCCTTCGCTTGGGAGAGCAGTCTACCATACCAATTCATCGCCGCAAGGCTATGGGAGGCTAAGTCAAACGACAGAGGACTATGGGCAGCTTTTCCCATGCGAAAACAGCGAAGCGAAGACTATGCAGGCAAATTCATCGGCTGACGGCTCGGGGCAAGCCGAAAATTTCAAATTTCTTCCTGCCGCCTGATTTTGCGATTAGGAAGTCCAAGGCAACGGATCAGTCGACTTCTCTTCTCACACGACTCGCCGACAGTCTCATTCGTGCCTGCGGCGCCTCGACACAACGGCCAGTTCGCCCCCCTTCCGACGGCCGCAGCTCTCTGAACGGAAGAGAGCAAAGCTTCAGCTTTACCGAAAGTCGGTCCAGCAACTTTAGAATCAACCAAGAGTCGTGTCCGAGCTCAGTCGTTTTACAGCCCTGATCGGCTTCCGGACGGGTCGATCAGCCAGAGCCACTGATCAAACAGAAATTCAAATCGAATCGCCAGGAGAGCGATGCGCCCCATGACGGTATAGCCAAATGCAGCGCCGAAGGTAATCATCAACACCCAGATTCCAAAGCGGGAAACTCGTCCCACGACACCGGTATGTTCAATGGAAAAGAAAAAGTAGACCAGTGACGCCAGCACACAAACCACAAGTAGCAGGTTCTGCACGCTGGGCCAG
>CALLWY010000037.1 GCA_938015865.1 uncultured Planctomicrobium sp. | reverse complement strand
ACGCCCTCCGGCGTTAGGTCAATCGTATTAAATCGACGACCTTTCAACAGAGCAATTTCTTGTATGTCCTTTTGAAGTATTAGATGGAATCAGAACACCTGGACGAGCGCAGCGAAACATGGGCAGAGGACATGTAAGCATCCGCATCACTCCTGCTGAAATGCGATGAGACGGGAAAAGAAGAAAAGGTTTTAACCGAATGGTTGAGAATGGTTACCCGCAGAGATGTCGACGCATGCTTCCGTCGATCGTATCGGTGAGTTTTGATGCGGTCAATTGTTTTTTTTTGAGAATCTCATCCATGAGACATGAAGTCACTGTTCATCATTTCACAGGTATGTTGAATGGTTTCTGATTTATTTTCTTAAACGATACACCCGGGCGTTCAGGATTAATAAAGCAATTCGAGGCGAAGAGGATCGCCTTCCTAGCGTTGATTGATTGCGCGCATAAACGGGCAGTAGAGCCTCTGCATCAGACCGAATTCGCTTTTGTTTGCTGTTTCGCGACTGTCAGGCCGGAGGACATAAAGAATTGCCGGCTCAATCGATGATGAGAGGCGTCGGAAGGAATTAAGAAGGTCAACCGTCGCAACAACTGAGCAAACAGGTCGTTGTTGAAGTTGCCAATTGCTCGATCTTTGAATTCAGCAACGTCCGAGAGTGCGTCAGGTAAAACGACGAGGGATTCTCAAGATGCAGGACGAAACTGGAGCTGCAAGACCTGAGGCGAGAGCTGTTTCTGAATGAACGGTTCATACCCCGCTTTGTGCGTAGACATGCTGGGCAGCCTCAACAATGCTGGTCGAGTCTTCGGTTTCGATAAGACGCTGGACTTCCCGTTCGTTTTGAAGTGGAATCATGAACAGGTCCGAGACCTGATCCTGAGAAAGCTTGCTTAACAGAGAGACATTTGCCCAGTCAGTAGCTGCGGCGATGCGAGTGGCAACCAGCATGTCAGGAGGCTGATTCTGGCGGATCGGTTTGATGGCGTCGCGAGGTTCCCGAACCGATTTGAGCAATTCGAGTCCCGGGCCGGGAGGCTGCTCCAGTTCACTCAGAACGACGATTCGCCCGTTTCGCTCCACCAGTCGGCGTCCGACATCAATGGCAGCTGCGACCTGGTCCCAGCTGTGCCCGGCGGCGTCCTGAGGGACGGACACAACGACCATTTCGGCCCGTTCTGTCATGCGGACATCCCACAGCTTCCGCATGCGGGTCCGTGCTTTGCGCAAGACGCTGTCACACTGCCCCACGATCACTTCATGAGCCCCGATTCCTCCGGAAGGAATCACAGAGATTGCCAGCTGTAGTCCCAGTAACCAGCCGATTTCATCGACAGTTTGACGCAAGGGGCGAGGGTCTTCTGGGCGGAGTTCTTCGTGTCCTTGCCCTTTCACTTTTTGAAGGGATTGAAGATCAGACAGACCGGGATACAGGCTGCTGACGGTTCCCCGCATCCCTAGAATCGGGTCGAACTCGGCTGGGCCAATGACAACCACGACATCTGCGTCGATGACGTGTCGCGACATATAAACCCGTTCGCTCCCTGCGGTGGAAGCGAGATAGGCGCAGCTCCCCTCCTCTGTTGGGTCGTGGCGGGTCAATTGAAACCGCTCTTGTAGCTCCCTGGGGAGTGCCCTCCGGGGATCAATCCCCGCGACTGGTTTCCAGACCGCAGGTTGAAGAATGCGGACATCCTCCGGGGAAACGCCGGCCTGCTCCATCTTCTGCCAGAGCGCGAGGAAAATTTGATCCGCTTCTGGGGTGTCGAGATCAACAACGATCGTTGCCCGGTCCCCTGGGACGAAAATTTGTTCCAGTTCCGGAAAGTCGAGAGGAGCCTCAAGTGCCTGTCTGATTTCCTCCTCGGGATTTGTCATTCCGGCGGGGGCGACGTGGTGCGAAATCAGTTGCCGCTTCAGCATTTTCAGACGGATGCGACCGGTTCTTCCATAAGGGAGTTCAATTGAGACGAGATCATCCATCATGTGGGGCTTGCTTTGCGACGAGTCAACTCAGGCTGAATGTTGACGGACTCCAAACTGGTGTCCGGGGAGCACTATTTTGCGGGCCGTTTCCGTGCGGGCATCCGCGGTGATTGGCGTCAACTTCTGATTCTTTTCACCAGTCTATGAATGGTATCGAAAATTTCTCAAAACCGTCACCGCTGACCTGGAGAATTCTGCACGTTCGGGTGCAAAGATCAATCATCGGGGCACCGACGAGACACAAACGATGTCGTCGATCAGAAGAATTTTGGATAAGCTGAAACGAGTCACAAGGTCCTGGCAGACTCTTGGCTGCCGCCCTTGTCTCGCTGCGAATCCCGATGTTCCGTGATTACAACAGTGGCCGGATCGATCGCATTTCCGGCCCCGACGCGGCGTCTGGGGCGACTGTTCATGACAGTCTTTCGACCTCACTCGACGCCATAATCTCGCCTGGAGAATGTGTCATCTTCTGTCCATGTTGGTTCCGCCGTGCGTTGGGAATTATGTGCAGTGCAGTAACAGGCAGAAACTCGCTCGAAGTCACGTGTCTGTGCGACAGTTGTAGCCTGGGGGAAATGACCAGTGGAGATCGAGACACTAAAAACTGCTGGGATCGAAGTGAACTCGACCGTGGATGGCCATGTGACCAGAGCTGTACATCAGGCAGGGCTGAATCCGAGTGAGAGTGACTGGACATGGAATAACCTCCTTAGGCTATTTGAAGGATTTTTCCCCCTTCACCGCAGCCGTCGAGGGAACCTCGAACGCGGCGGGCCCTTGAATTCGGCGGCAGTTCCATGTTCACCCCGTACGGCTCAAACAGCGGGTGGCCATCCTCGACTTCCTCTTGGCTGAGCACACCGAACGAAGTCGATATGGAGAGAACATTATTGAGGCTTGGACGAACCCGGCTTCATCAGTTCCAGAACCGAACTGGTCATAGTAATAATCCCGGTGGTCAATGCTTCTTCAAAGTCGGGATAATAAAGCGATGAGTGTGCGCTCGGTGGAGTTCTCCCGGCGGCTGCATATTGATCCAGACGCCGCTGACTGACGGAGCCAAGGCGGTACATCACGATCGGGACTCCCGCTTCGTGATACCGGCTGAAGTCTTCTCCTCCCATTGTGAGAGGGGCTTCCAGCACATTCTCGTCTCCAAGCACCTTTCGAGAGACGTCGGCCAGCCGGGCTGTCAGGTTGGCATCATTCAAAACCGATGGTGTTCCTTCTGAAACCTGAATCACAGGTTCCGGTGCGCCAGCTCCCGCAGCAACTGCCTTTGCCCTTCGGTGGATACTGTCCAGAAGATGCTGGCGTACCTTGGAAGAGTAGCTTCGTACGGTGAGCTGGAGATGACATTCATCTCCAATGACGTTGTACTGCGTTCCTCCGTGAATTGATCCAACGGTAATCAGTGCTGGTTCCATGGGAGAAATCTCCCGCGAGACAATAAGCTGAAGTGACAGGATGAGTTCAGCTGCTTGAGTCACTGGATCAATGGTCAGGTGAGGTGATGAGCCATGTCCCCCTCGCCCCTTGAGTATGATGTCAATGCTGTCCAGATTTGCCATCAGAGGCCCTGCTCGATATCCCACTTTGCCAGTCGGCATATCCGCAGCAATATGCAATGCCAGCGCTACATCGGGTTTGGGAAATCGTTCGAAGAGACCATCCTTGAGCATCGCAAGGGCACCTTGAATCCGCTCTTCTGCAGGCTGAGCAACCAGCATCAGTGTTCCGCTCCATTGATCACGAATTGAGGACATGTAGCGTCCCACTGCCACCATGTTCGCCATGTGAAGATCGTGTCCACAGGCGTGCATCACTCCGGTCTGCTTTCCCTGATCGGTGGTTGCGGTCACCGTTGAGGCGTATTCCAACCCGGTCGCTTCCGTGACAGGAAGTGCGTCAAGCTCGCATCGCAGCATGATGCAGGGGCCGTCCCCATTTTTCAGCAGGCCAACGACTCCGTGCCCGCCCACTCCTGTCGTGACGTCATAGCCTGCGTTCCGCAATTCCTGCGCAATTCGGGCTGCGGTTGCCTTTTCCTGAAACGACAGTTCCGGATTGCGATGCAGATGAATATAGAGTCCTGCAATGGAATCCATCTCCGATTCGATCCATGCCTTCACATCTGCATAGCAGCAAGGAACGCTGAGCCAGAGCAGGACAACGACAATCCCATGCCGGAACGCCTTGCTCAACACACAGCGAATGTGTTGCGTGTGATACACCGCAGATGGCATTTCATCCCCTCTGCAATATGACAGGAATGAAGGTTTTGATCGGAATGAATTGGACATGTTGCGAACACCTCTGCCGGCTCAAAATCGGTCCGTTTTCCGGGGACATTTGGTGGCCGGTTCAAACTCTCTGGTCGTATGAGATCAGGGCTGCCTCACAGTATGCACATCATGCACAAATGTGGTTGACAACACGGTTGAGGGCATGGTCAGCCAGCTCGCTGTTTCAGGCGGAATCTGGTTGATTGAGAAGAGCCCGGGAGAGTGCCCTGCTCGTCAGAACCACAATCTACGAAGTACAGGATTCGGAAGCGAATTGAAACGCCCGAATCCACCTGTCTTGCTAGAGTGTTAATGCCAGAGCCTTCATGGCGGGAAGAATTGTTACGGCACACCTCCGGGGCAATCGCCGAAATGGAGTCGTCCGGGACGAAGGAACACCTTTGTCCCGGACTGTTGGTCTTTCTGTGATGACTACGCCTTTCGACCAATCGCCTTGTCGAGAACGTTCTGAGTGATTCGCTGCACTCGTGCATCCGCACCATGCGGACGTGAGTAGTGAGAGTGGGGAATCATATGCCCCGGGGGATTGGCCATCCCCTGTGACCAGAAGATGGTCGCGGCATTGAAAACGAAGTTGTCCTTCGGTCCCGGGTAAATGGTGGCAGCATATGGTGCACGGGTCTCACCGTCGTGCAGAGCAAATCCACGAGCAAGGACTTCCAACCCCTTGATATCGGTTGGTGGATCGCCGTGGACTTCCCATCCAACCAGTCCCGGAATGGACTCTCCGTTTTTCATTCCGGTTCCCTCAAAGACCCAATGGTCCGCCTTGACCACTGTCCAGTCTCCCCCTCCCGTCACAGGCTGAGAATTTCTTGCTCCGATCAGATACCCTTCATCCGGACCACGGAAGGGATATGGTCCATACCCTTTCTCACGGTTCACAGCCCACTTGTGCTCTCCTCCAAATGGCCCCCCACGGAAGATTTTTCGGTTTGGAACACCTCGGCTGCTTTCACTGAAAGGCGTCACCCAGCAGCAGGCATTCCCGCTCAGGAACATCAGATTGACTCCTGCATCACGAATCGCGACAACGCTTTCGTACTGGCGGATGTCCCAATATTCATCATGTCCTGTGCTGAGAAACGCCTTGCATTTCAACGCACGATCAGGGGTGAGCATATCGCTGTTAGAACAATACGTCACATCGTATCCCTGAGATTCCAGCCAGTATGCGAGCGGAAACTCAAAACAGATCCAGCTGCCGGAACCAACGGACTGCGGATTAATAAAGATCTGCGGGTAGCGTCCATAAGGGCGGTCAAAACTGACAATCGGAAATGAACTTTGAATTCCTTTGGGGTGGGTATAGAGAGAGTGCTTCTCAGGCCACTGGTTATATGCCTGCCAGGTATTATCTGAGCATTGGAACAGAATGTCGGCTGGGCGGTCATCCTTAACAATAAAGATCACATAACTTTGCCAGTATCCGACTCCGGACTTGTCTTTTAACGCTGTCAACCGACCGAGATACACCCCGCTCGGCCAGTCGCTTGGAATGGTAATTGATGCAGACGGTTCCCAGTTGCATTCTGCCAAGCCATGTTCATCGGGAACTGGAGTTGGCTGTTTGACGCCGGGAAACGGTCCCAGCGTCGCCATCAGACGTGCCCCGGCTCCGCCATAATAGCCGGTTCTGAAGATCTCGATCTTGAACTCGGAGACCGGATCGGTTGACACCATGATATCGAGCTTTTCGCCCGCAGAGACGCTCTGGCGTGAACAATATCCTTCAATCTGCGGCGATCGGATTGTGTTTCGGTGCGTCCTGACCCGGGTGAGCTGCCAGTTGTTAGACCCCGGAAGCTGGTTCTCCTTTTGAATGAGATCCGGCTTCGCGCCGACGCGTGCTGCTGTCCGTTTGGCGGGCGCAGCAAGGACGTCTGAATTCGCGCCTGCAATCGCAATTGACCCTGCTACTGATGCTTTCAGCAGATCTCGACGATTCAGCTTGGGATCAATTCGTTTGGTCATTTTGTATTCTCCGAAGAAATATTTCGCGGATTAATCAGGTGGGAGTAGGTGATTCGCTGTGAATTAATCACAGGGATTCATTAGCGTGTCAGATCAGATGGCGATGTTAACCGTATGAGTCTTTGGCGGGATTGCGTGATGTATTGGAAGGAGCGGGAGTGGAATTAATAAAGGCCCCGCAACTTGATGAACATGTACGACGTGAAGGGAATTCCAGACTGAATTCTTCAGCGCGAATCCGCACACTTGGAAAGTGTGAAACCACATGGGGGAGCGTTCGGAAGAATGAGCCGAACTGCTGGAGCAAATTCTTAGTGCGGCTGGTGCAATTTACCTCGCGTTCTCGTCGAAGCAGATGTGAGCGATTTGAGTTGACCGCACGAGACACCGCGAGCTTTATGAGCAATCTGATGCCCGTCACGGTTCTGGGAAATCCGGCCAACCAGCGGTCAAATTTCAATGTGATTCCCTCATTCGAAGAGAGGAAGGAGATGACAGCGGGCTGTAACCACAAAGGCTCTGAGTACTCCTGTATGCCCAAGGTCCGCTGAAATGGGGACGGAAGGGGACCAGGAGTGCACCGGGCCGACAGACACCATTGTCCTGCTCAATTGAGGGCATCAGTCGCTACTGATTCCTGAAGTTGTCTGGTTACAACAAATCTACATGTGATCACTGGAACAGCAGGGCTGGCGATTTCTCTCGATGTAGACATAGTTTGAGCGCAATTGACATCGCTATGTTCTCGTGCGAACATTTTGGGTGAAACCCTCAACAGAAAATCGGAAATTTTCACGGATTTCCAGAAAAAGTGGCGATATCAGGTGTGCTGGATTCAATGAGTTCCCATCAGACTGACGACGAAACAGCCACCATTCTGTCGGAAATCTATTCCGAGTTGCGTCCGATGGCCTCGCGGCTGATGAGCCAGGAACGCAAGGGGCACACCTTATCGCCCACCTCGCTCATTCACGAAGCCGTCATTCGTCTGATGAGGAGTTCTCTGCTCCATTCAACTGCCGACCGGCATCATGTCCTTGGGGCTGCGGTCAAGGCAATGCGGGAAGTTCTTGTGGACTACGCCCGGCACAGAAACGCCGCTCGCCGAGGGCGAGGGTACAAACGCGTCCCTCTCGATGTGGTGATTGATTATTTTGAAGATCAGAGCCTGGACATTCTGGCGGTCAATGAAGCGTTGGACCGGCTTGCGGAATTGAACCTTCGGCAAAGTCAGGTGATTAGCCTCCGGTACTTTGGAGGAATGTCCATTCCCGAAATCGCGTCTGCCCTTGAGGTTTCAGTTGGGACTGTGGAACGGGACTGGAGAATCGCCCGCGCCTGGCTGAATAATCAGCTTCGGGGAGTGAGTGAGAAGGGATGACTCCGCAACAGTGGCAGCGAATTGGAGAACTGTTTGCGACGTCGCTGACACTGCCGCCTGACGAGCGTAAGGCTTGGCTTGAGGAGGTCTGCGGTAACGACGAGGTTGTCCTTGAGGAGACGCTCAAGCTGCTTGCGGGAGATGAACAGGCGACTCAGGAAGAATTCCTCCCGTCTCCAGGCTGGGCTGCTCAAGTGTCGCCCCCCCAAGTAGATCCCATTCCGAACAGGGCCCAAACGTCCGGGCGATTCCTGCGAAACAGCTTCACGCCGAAACCGGTTCTGCTCGATCCCGGGCTTTCGGCAAAAGGGACGGAATCAGAGCCTCTTCTTCGCAAGCGCTTGCGTCTCATTGCGGTCACGTATCTGAGTATCTTTGCAATTTTGCCAGTCTGGAGGGTTCTCGTCGGAAGAACGACCGACTGGCCTGTCACCATCCTGAGCGGGATTGTCGTCATGACCTTGGGGGGGATTGCAGTCCGCCTCTCGCGACCCCGTGCGCTGTCCGCGACACTTCAGCGTTCCATTGAGTACGCGATGATTGTCATGATTGCAGGGCTCGTTACTGCGATCTATTACCGGCGGTTACTGAGCTATGCATACATGGGGAATACGTTCCTGATGCAGATTCAGATGGAACACTTTGTCATGTATGCAGCGCTCCTGATCCTGACATTCAGCATTGCGACGCCCAAGCAATTACTTCAGGGATCACTGGTTACAATTCCGTTAGCCGCGCTTCCGTTTGCGACGCTGTTCTTGTTGTACTGTCTCCATCCTGTCGCACGAGATGCCATCAGGGACTGGGCAGAGCCTCACGCTCAGTTGAGCTTTCAGGCAATGATTCTGGTCATCTTGACTGCTGGGTGTCTGTACGGGATGCGATCCGCTTACCACCTGCGAAAAGAAGTTGCGGAAGTCCTCAAGCTGAACAAGTATCACCTGCGAAAGCTGATCAGCACCGGCGGAATGGGGGAAGTCTATCTGGCAGAACATCGACTGATGAAGCGGGCCTGTGCGGTCAAGCTGATTCGTCCTGATGAAGCGACTGATCAGACGGTGCTGGCTCGATTCGAACAAGAGGTTCAGACGACAGCGTCACTTTCTCATCCAAACATCGTCGAAATCTACGATTACGGCCGCTCTGAGGATGGGACCTATTATTATGTGATGGAGTATCTTGACGGCCCCAATCTTGAGCAGCTTGTTCGACAATACGGCCCAATTCCTCCCGGACGGGTTGTCTTCCTGCTGAAACAAATCTGCAGCGCGCTTGATGCAGCCCATTCAAAAGGGTTGATCCATCGGGACATCAAGCCTTCGAATATCATGCTCACGACGGGGCATGGACGACACGATCTGATCAAGTTACTGGATTTTGGTCTGGTGCTTTCCGCAGCACGCGCGGCCACCGCTCATCTCACCAAGCATGGTCAACTCTTCGGAACTCCGCTCTTCATGCCGCCGGAACAGATCTCCGGGGGCGGGCGCACTCTCGATGAGCGAAGTGATTTGTATGCTCTGGGTGCGGTTGCTTACTTCCTGCTCACCGGACGTCCCCCTTTTGACAAGGAAGAGGATCTGTCGGCAATCCTTGCCCATGCATTGGACCCGGTTGTTCCTCCGTCAACGTTTTCTCCACAGATTCCGCCTGATCTGGAAGCGGTTGTCCTGAAGTGCCTCTCAAAGAACCCGGCGGATCGCTTTCAGAGTGCGAAGCTGTTGCAACTCGCATTGGAGGAATGCGAATGCGCCTCCGACTGGGATGAAAACCAAGCATCGCAGTGGTGGCAGATGTACATGGCCGCTGCTCCCGGCTCACTCGAGCCTCAAGCGGTTCTGTAATCCATTGAGGTTTGCCTCCTTCCCCGATTGTCTGGCCCCAGCAATTGGCTGCCGTCGTCATGGATTCGGGAGCAGAATGGAGATGATCGCAATCTCTGACTCTGAATTCTTGAACTTCGACAAATCAGATTCACCGAGTGGCGATCTTCAGCTTCGTAGGCAGGGTCGAACGCTGCTTTTGCTTTGATTTGGTGTCATCTTCAAGAATCAAAAAGACGGCATGCGTCGAAGTCATGGGGGGTGAATTGCTTTCGCCACTCCTCCTGAGGTAAGGCGACGCTCAGGCTCGTGTTCGGACGCCATAACTTCATTCCATTCCAAAAGAAAGGGCGTCTCCTGCTTCAAGGTTCCATCCGCGCTTGGGGGAGCAGCAGGCTCCAGCTCTGCCTCACGAAGTCAAATCGAAAGATTTTTTTGAAAATTCCTTAAGGGAAACTACGACCAAATTCGCCTTTCAATCTAAGAACAAGAAGGGTTGTGGACCTGTTGCGCCCAGACAACTCACATCAAAGAGGACCAAGGTTAAAGCGTTGCTGATGAGAATGTAGTCAGAAGCTCAGAGCCGGTGAGCGTTGTAGTGGATCAGTAGTATTTGCAATGTGCAAAACTGCATCAATGCAACTTCAGAAAGCGGTTTATTTAGGGGTGTTAATGCGAATTTGTGTTGATGCAACGTCGCGTTAATGCAGGTTATCTTTTTTTGATTGTTGACATTTACGCTCGCGTGGCAACATTTCAATAACTAACAGTTCGTATCTTTGGATGTTATCTGTAAAGGAGCTTTGATGAGTTGCTGTTCTGCTTGTTCTAAAAAGACCGCAAGACGCGGGTTTACATTGATCGAACTTCTTGTGGTGATTGCGATTATTGCGGTCCTGATTGCGCTGCTGCTGCCCGCTGTGCAGCAGGCCCGTGAAGCTGCACGGAGAAGCCAGTGCAAAAACAATCTCAAGCAGATTGGTCTGGCAATTCATAACTATCACGACACCCACTCGGTGTTTCCACCTGGTAGCTTTGGTGCTCCCGCCGACGATCTGAATCGCCATCGTCGGGTTCCGAATTGGCGCTTGCATCTCTTCCCCGCACTGGAACAAGCCAACCTTTACAACAAGCTCGATTTCACTTCTGCAAATCGCAGCTTTTCTTCCGATCAGTCTCACGCCGGTTCCATCAACCAGCTCAATGGGATTGTGATCCCGGTGTATGTCTGTCCATCCAGTCCATTGGATCCTTTGGCGCCTGCCAACACCAGTAATCAATTGCGAATTCAAGCGCCGATGTATGTTGGTGTGGCGGGGGCATCTCTTGGAGGTTCGTATCCCGAATTTCCGGCTGGAGTTGTCGTTGGACAACATGATACCTCCAATGGTGGAGGCGCCTGGACCAATAATGGTTTCTTCAAGTGGAACGAGATCACCCGCATGCGCGATCTCGTCGATGGAACTTCGAACACAATTGCTGTGGCTGAACAATCAGGGATGGTCGGAACGAATGATTGGCGCAGCAGCTATAATGGAGGGTATACCGGTGCTCTCCTGGCAACTCCAGTTCGTCCCAGCACAACATCAGCCAGTCAAAACTGGTGGGCCGTCGGTCTTTCGAGCCTCCGCTATCGAATCAATGAGAAAAACACTCCTTCAACAGGGAATGCTGTCTATAAAGCGAATACCGTCTGGAATTCATTCCACACGGGAGGCATCCATGTGCTGATGGGGGACGGAGCGGTTCGGTTTATCTCGGAAAACATCAGCTATAACCCGACGCTGTGTTCTCTGGCCTCGGTAAATGATGGACTGCCTGTAAGTGAATTTTAATATGCAACAGGTGTCTTAGCACAGATGCTTTGAGAGTTCTTTCAAGGGCGCATTGTTCTTGGCTTGCGGGCTAAACGGGCTTGTCTTGGTGTGATTTTAGTTTGATTGAGATATTCAGTAATGACGGAACGTCCGGCGGCTGTCATTACTGTTTCTCGATTCAGGATTTCCCAGTCCGAGTTTGGTCCTTTATCTAACTGTTGGTTAGCGCAATGTCCTTGTCCAAGAATTCCGTTCCCTTCCTGATTTTCGCGCTCATGTTAACAGTGGCCGTATCAGCTGGATGTGGCCGCGGTTCGAGTGCCCGTGAGCAAGGAGAAGTCACTGGAAAAGTCACCCTGAACGGAGTCCCCCTTACCAACGGAAGCGTGAATTTTTATTCGTCGAACTCCGGCGCAGGGGCACTCTGTCCATTGGATGAGTCAGGATCGTACCGGATTAAATATCTGAACGCTCCCGACACCTATACGGTGACCCTGCTTGGACCAGAGCAGATTCCTGGCCAGCCAGCTCCTCCTCCATCTGAGATCCCCACCAAATATCAGTCCAGTTCCACATCAGGGCTGACTGTTGAATTGAAACAGGGGAAGAATACTTTCGACATTTCACTTGAAAAATAAGCTCAAGAGTTTTCCCTTGTTCATCAGGGCGACGAGGAAGAAGGCCGTTCAGAAATGAGCGGCCTTCTGGCATTTGTGTGAACTAACCTCCTCGCTTCGGATCGCCGGATCACTTCGCGCTTTCGGCAAGAGAATGAATCGAACAATCTCGCTCGCCGATTCACGCAGGAGTTTCGAGTGGCTCTCGCAGATCGGCAGGTCTCCTTCCTTGGCCATGCTTAAATGGCAGTCCGGCCTCTCTTCTCTCCTCGTATGAGGAGGCAATGCACTACCAGAAGCTGTCTGTGAAACGTCGTCTCAAGCAACGTCGTGGCAATCGCAGGAAGCTCTGCGTCGCCGCTTTATGCCTCACGCATTCCAGCTCGT
>CALLWY010000036.1 GCA_938015865.1 uncultured Planctomicrobium sp. | reverse complement strand
GTTTCACGGTAACCAACAGTCCCGACGTCGATGCGTTGTAATACTTCGGGGGGATCCGAGATGCTGGCCGCTGAACATAGTTTGGATCACCAGGCGGTAGCTCCGCTGGCGGTGTAATCGACACCTGATACTCACCAACCGGGACTCGTTTCAGGAGAAACTTCCCATTCGGATCGAGAGCCGCCTGTGCCGAATCGCCAGTGGCGGGAGCATAGAGATTGACAAGTCCCTCATCGGGGGCTCTGCCATCTTTTAGCAATACCTGACCTGAAACCGACCCTAATTTTTCAGATGAACCTCCACCGCATCCAGAAGAAACAAGCAGAAGTCCCCCAAGGAATGCAGTCAATATGTGAAATCGCATTCAGAACTACTCCAAACAAGTCAATTCGATCAGACAGGCTGTGCTTAGCATGACATGGCAACAGTAGCGTCTCAGTACAAATTGGATATCCCGGATACAAACGGCCAAAAAAGCAGCGAAGAATTAAGGAAGAGTACCGTGATGAAACTTTCAGAAACGAAGGATTCACACAGCTAAGTTAATTACGAAAATGAATTAGCAAAATCTGCGGCGCAGAGGCAACCCGGAGAGCCTCGCAAGCTCCTCGATCTGTGAGTACTCTTAGCCGAGGTTCGAAACCGCTTTGCTCGCTTCCGGCAACATCTTCCTCGAAATGACCGATCAAATCTGCCACGACATTGAGATGACAATTCGGGACAAACATCAGGCGAGACGCCGTCCAAACCTAGGCATCAAAATTGCTCCGTGCCGGGCTTCTCTTAATTGATGTGATCAGAACTCGGAAACAACCAGTCCGTCATTTCGGGCGCCTAATCGACGCAGCGTGTCCATATCGATGTTTTCACCGATGAAACGAACAGATCCATCGCCTAAGAGTCCGTGAATGCCGCCAGTGTGAAACGAGTTGAGTACTCCACTGGCTCCATAGGCAAAAGTCCCCTGATTTGGAGCAGCGGTTTGAGAGTTGATTCGGTGGTAGATATTGGCAAGGCCAACACCCCATACAAGATTCGGCCGGCCCTGACTATCGAGATCCGCGGCGGTGCCAGTCGAAGGGACGGGTTTATCAAATTGTGCCCCCGTGTACCCGCCGTAATATCCACTGCGACGATCGTCTCCAGCAATTGTCCCGGACTGTTCAGCAACCACCAGTGTGTTGGATAGCCCGTCTGTCAAATCACGAATGCGTGTTACTTGATTGTAAAGAAGGGTTCCATTATTCGTCATCACTCCTCCATACCCAGAGTGGGCCACGACACCCACATCCGTTCCTGGAGGGAATACGACACGGTTACCGTCAATCACTCCTGCTCCAGAGATTCCAATATACATTGGGACCTGAATGTTTCTGGAATTGCTTAATCCAAAAGTAGGGTCCAAGGGACTTGATGGGCAGACATAAACAGGTATCACCAACCCTTTGAGTTTTGCCAAGTTGGATGTTTCTCCTGCACTGCTGGTGAAATTGCGGTCGATAGTAGAATGGTTCAGGCTATTGTACAGAGCAGACTGGTCCAGTCCGGGCATGATTCTCATTCGCCAATTAGGGTCACGATAGAAGTATGTTTCACAAATATTTGATCCTAATGGAAAAGTAGTTACCACGTCGACATAATTATGAATTGCAAGACCGATCTGTTTCAGGTTGTTCTTGCATTGAGTGCGCCGCGCCGCTTCACGAGCCTGCTGAACTGCGGGCAAAAGGAGAGCGATCAATACAGCGATGATTGCGATTACGACGAGCAACTCAATTAAAGTAAATCCAATCCTCGATCGTTGCGAAAGACGATTCATCAATCTTGCTCCCAATGAAATGGTGATGGAGAAAAGAGTTCAATGCGACAACCTCGTTCGACCAGGATTCATGGTCGAAATCAGATGAATCAGCAATGGGCCAGATGAGTTCTGTCTAATCAATCTTCTCTTCAAGCAGTCGAACCGCGTCTTCCAGTGGCCCTGTGCGGAACAACTCCAGAATGGCTCGATGTTCTTCGTAGATCTCCATCATGTCCCGGCAGCGACTTCGCTGTGTCCGGCGGAAGTGAGAGCGGATTCGGCCTACCAGCAGATCCCAAATTGCCAGCAGGTCTGGCTGATTCAGTCGCTGTAACAGGTGGCGATGGAAGGCAATGTCCATTTCCGCAATTAAATGAAGGTCTTCGGCTTCGCAGGCCCGTCGCATTTCGTCCAGTATCTGCTCCCACCGACGAAAATCTTCGATTGTCAATTCATCAAACAGCTCTGTGAGCGCATAGGTCTCGAGAGCGCGACGAATGGGAATGATCACGGCTCGAATTCCCTTAGGGGCTTCTGGAGCGACAACGGCCCCGCAATTTGGGCGTATTTCCAGTAACCCCTGAGTGGCAAGTCGCTGAACCGCCTCACGTACGGGGCCACGTCCAACGCCAAATCTCTTGGTGAGCTGAGCTTCTGTCAGCCTCGCCCCCTCCTTGATGCGACCTGTCAGAATGTCGTTCCGAATCTGCTCTGCGACATCGACAGCTCGAATACCAACCGCATCTCCTGTCGGCATACGTTTCCTTTCCTGGAGGGCGTTAGTCACATATGCGCATGCAAATTTTGATGACTTGCTCGATTTGTAATCAATATGCATGGAGTTGTCAACAAAAAACATACTGGTGATTGACAATTCAATTCAGATTGTCGACAATCGGGCAGATGGATCAACTTTCGTGGATTGTTTTGTGCGCGCGAATTGAGTCCGGTCGGAGTGTGATATGAAGGTTGCGAGGTGGTTGCTGTTTGTCTCGCTTGATTGCAAGCCCGAATTGGCTCGCTCGTTTCCTTTGGGGTTTTTTGTTGCTTGTGTTTACGCCGTCGCTGCAATTCCGGCACTTGGGGCCGGTTCTGTTTCGAGCAGGACCGAATCCAATGATGAGGGGGTGCATTTCTTTGAATCCTCAGTTCGCCCTCTGTTACACGAAGCGTGCGGCAAGTGTCATGGGGAGAAAACTCAATGGGCCAACTTGCGGGTTGATTCCCGCTCTGCCTTGCTGAAAGGTGGGGACTCTGGGGCAGCGATTGTTCCAGGCGATCCGGACAACAGCTTGCTGATTCAGGCGGTTCGGCGAACTGGTGATTATGAAATGCCCCCGGAGAAGCCTCTTTCGGCTGATCAGATTGCGGTTCTCGAGAAGTGGGTTCTCATGGGCGCCCCATGGGGAAGTGAGGATTCCGTTTCTGCTGACTCCCGAGAAGAGCAATGGAAAACACACTGGGCGTTTCAGCCGGTTAAAAATCCATCTCCGCCTGTTGTTGTGAACCAGGAGTGGACACGAACCCCTGTCGATCAATTTGTGCTGGCTCGCCTTGAAAAGGAAATGTTGAATCCCTCTCCAGAGGCAGATCGTCGCACTCTGATTCGAAGGGTGACTTATGATTTGACAGGGCTTCCTCCTTCATTCGAAGAGGTGGAGGCATTTGTCAGTGATGCTTCTCCGACGGCTTATGAGAAGCTTGTCGAACGGCTGCTTGAGTCGCCGCATTATGGGGAACATTGGGGACGAAAGTGGCTGGACCTTGCCCGCTATGCGGACACAAAAGGCTATATGTATGGATGGGAGCGAGGTCATTTTGTTCATTCTGCTAACTATCGAGACTGGGTGATTCGATCATTTCAAAATGATCTTCCTTATGATCGATTTTTGAAGCTGCAGATTGCTGCCGATCAAATGCCGGATGCGGATTCGGAAGATCTCGTTGCAATGGGATTTCTGACTGTCGGGCGCCGGTTTCTTGGAAACTCCCACGATATTATTGATGATCGCATTGATACGCTGACCCGTACCGCGATCGGAATCACGGTTGCTTGCGCCCGTTGCCATGACCACAAATATGACCCCGTTCCAACTGCGGACTATTACTCTCTTTATGGGGTCTTTAATAACTGTTACGAAAACCTTGTTGAGACAGGTTCCGGGACAAACAGTTCCGCTCTCCAGAGCCAGGAATTTCAAAAACAACTGGAATCACTTCAGAATACTCTTGAGGCTGAGCTGCAGAAATACCGCAATAAAATTGCAGACCGCATGCGGGCCAAATTTGGGGAGTATCTGATCGCGTGCCTGCAGATCGACGACTATCCCGATATTCCCTTCTCCCGAATTCTGGAGGAGGACGATATCTATCCAGTTTATGTCCAGCGACTGCATGCATACATTGAGCGTTCGAAGGGAAATGGCTCACCCATCTTTTCGGCCTGGCATCGATTCGCGATGCTGGATGCTGCCGGATTTCAAAGTGCAGCCGTTGATGTCTCCAAAGAACTGCAGACGCTGGATGAAGAGATGGTCTTGCCAGTTGTGAAAGCGTTATTCGAGACTCCTCCTCAGTCTATGAAGGACGTTGCACGCAGATATGGAGAGCTGTTCTCTCAAATTGACCGTGAATGGAAGGGACTTGTTTCGTCAGCTCAAAACGCCAATCAACCGCTGCCGGTCCGGTTTGATGACCCACAGAAGGAACTCTTGCGCCAGGTCCTTTATGGCGCAGAATCTCCCTGTCTGGTTCCGCAGGAAAGCCTGCCGAGCATCAGTACGTATTTCGCCGTTCGAACGGAATTGCCGAAAATCTGGAAATTTCAAAACGAGATCGAGGAGCTGCTAAGCAGGCAACCAGCTCCGCCCGCGTTTGCGGTAATCCTTCAAGATCGTAACGCAATTGAGCTGCCACGCATCTTCCGTCGCGGTAATCCACAAACAAAAGGGGACGAAGTTCCCCTTCAGGCTCCTTTTGTTATCACTGGAGAGAAGCGTGAACCATTCAAAAATGGAAGCGGTCGACTGGAGCTTGCAGAAGCACTCGCCTCCTCTGACAACCCACTAACTGCTCGCGTCTGGGTGAATCGGATCTGGCAAGGGCATTTTGGTGTCGGAATTGTCCCCACTCCAAGTGATTTCGGCGTCAGAGCCCCACGTCCGGAGCACCTTGAGCTTCTCGATTGGCTGGCAACGCGATTGGTGGAATCTGGATGGAGCACGAAGGCAATTCATCGGGAAATTCTACTCTCGTCGACTTATCGGCAGTCTGGATCTGGACCGGTTGATCCCCAGGTTCGTCTGCGAGCGCTGGAGATCGACCCAGAGAACCACCTGATCTGGAAGATGAATGCTCATCGACTTTCCTTTGAGGAATTTCGAGATTCTCTTTTCGCAGTGAGCGGCGAATTGAACCTTCAAGTGGGAGGCAAGGCTGTCCAGCTCTTTAATGGCGGCGAAGAGTCCCGGCGAAGAACCATTTATGGATTCATCGATCGACAGCAGCTTCCGAGTGTCTATCGTGTCTTCGATTTTGCGAATCCAGACCTGCACATTCCAGTGCGTTCTGAAACAACCGTTTCTCAACAGGCACTATTTGCCTTGAATCATCCGCTCGTCGCAGATCGGGCGCGGGCATTAAGAGCTGTCCTGTTTCAGGATGATTCACTTTCACCAGTGGACCGAATCCGATTGCTTTTCGAACGGGTGCTTCAGCGTACGCCAGACAAAGATGAGATTGGAGAGGCAGTCCGGTTTCTGGAGGCAGCCTCCCAGAACCCGATCCCTCAAGCGACTCCTGAACAACTGGCATGGCAATACGGAGTCGGCCGGGTCGATGCTTCCGACGGGAAAATCGGGGACTTTGAACCACTCCCCTACTTCACTGGGTCCGCATGGCAAGGGGGACCGAACTGGCCTGATGCAAAATGGGGATGGGCTCAACTTACTGCAACGGGAGGGCACCCCGGTAATACTGATGATCGTGCGGTGGTACGGCGATGGACCGCCCCATCAGATTTGAATATTTCAATTGAGTCTGAAGTTCGTCACGAGGTTCCCAAGGGAAATGGAATTCGAGGATGGATCATTTCCAGCGAAAGGGGCATTCTGGAGCAGTTCTCGCTTCACAACAACTCCCTGAAGTCAAGCCTCTCTTCGCTTCCGGTTCGTCAAGGAGAGACGATCGATTTTGTTGTGGATATTAATGGGAATCTCGGATTCGATCAGTTTCATTGGGTACTGACAATTCGGTCTCAGGAAACGCAAGTTGCCGGGGAAATCTCGTCACAAGACTGGAACTCGGAACGTGACTTTACGACGACTCCCGGTAGTACTCTTGATCCATGGTCTCAATTGGCTCAGGTGCTCCTCCTGTCGAATGAATTTCTCTTTGTCCACTGACCGGGAGCGATGATTCATGGCGATCTTTCATCCTCATCAGAATATTTTCTCTCGTCGAGACCTCCTGACCCGGTGCGGTATGGGCATGGGAGCTCTCGGACTGGTCGAGCTGATGGCCAATTCTCTGGGCCTTCGACAAGGAGCGGCAGCAAATGCGGCGCCTCGAACAGGTTCGGAAAACACCCCACATTTCCCCGGAAAAGTGAAACGTGTCATTCACTTCTTCCTGAATGGGGGGCCATCACATATTGATACCTTCGATCCGAAGCCATTGTTGAAAAAATACGAGGGGAGTGCACTTCCAGTCTCTCTCGCAACGGAACGAAAAACAGGGGCCGCATTCCCATCCCCATTTCGATTTGAAAAGCGAGGGGAAAGTGGAATTGAAGTCAGCGAGCTTTTCGAAAAAACCGCTGAACATATCGATGACATCGCTGTCATTCGTTCGATGACGGCGCAGGTTCCCAATCATGAACCGTCGCTTATGCTCATGAACTGTGGGGACTCCGTTTTATCACGCCCGAGTGTCGGAGCCTGGGTGCTGTATGGACTCGGAAGTGAAAATGCAAATCTTCCCGGTTTCATTGCCATGTGTCCTTCCGGACTTCCGGTAAAGGGGACGGAGAACTGGCAGTCCGGATTCTTGCCGGGAGCTTTTCAGGGGACCTACATTGATTCCATACACACACAGTTGGACAAGTTGATTGAGAACATACGCAGCCCACATGCAACGCGGGAAATCCAGAAACGGCAGCTGGACCTGCTGGAATCATTAAATCGTCGGCATTTTGAGAAGCACGAAGATCCTCGGCTTGAGGCTCGTATCCAGTCATTTGAGCTGGCATTCCGGATGCAAATGGAAGCTGCAGATGCCTTTGATATCTCAAAGGAACCCCAGCATATACAGGATCTGTATGGGGCTGGGGTTCACGGGCGACAGACGCTCATTGCAAGGCGATTACTGGAGCGTGGGGTACGATATATTCAGCTCTGGCATGGTGCAGGACAGCCATGGGATAATCACGAAAACATCGAGCCCCAGCATCGAAAGCTCTCCAAAGAAATTGATCAGCCGATCGCGGCCCTGATCGCTGACCTCAAGCAAAGAGGATTGTTTGATGATACGCTTATCCTCTGGGGCGGGGAATTCGGCAGGACGCCAACAGTCGAACTTTCAGGAAGTGGAAAAGTCCAATATGGCCGTGACCATAATCACTACGGTTTCAGTGTCTGGATGGCGGGCGGAGGAGTCCGGGGAGGAACGGTTTTCGGAGGGACCGACGATTTTGGATTCAAAGCGGTCGATCGCCCCGTCACGGTGCATGATTTTCATGCCACAATTTTACATCTCCTCGGATTCGATCACGAAAAACTGACTTATCGCTATGCTGGCCGGGATTTTCGTCTGACTGATGTTCACGGTCATGTCATCCACGACATCCTGAGTTAATTCCATAGTGAGCTATCCTGACTCCCCTACTCTATTCCCACAGTGAAAGTTTATGAATGCCTCGCGAAATCGTTCGCCCATCGCAACTTGACCTTGATTCCCCCGGGCGACGTGATTACTGGGTTGCGCTGGAACATGACAGCGTCTGGGGAGATCACCTGATTCCTTTGACCGTATGGGTTGGTCCTGAGACGAAACCGACAGAAGGTCTGGTTGCATTTGGATCGAACCATGGAAATGAATATGAGGGACCGTGCGTCCTGAAAGGGCTTTCCCACGAAATCTCTATTGAAAAAGTTCGAGGCAGAATCATTTTTATTCCTGTCTTGAACCCGTCCGCCTTTCGCGCAGGCACTCGCGAGAGCAGCCGGAATGATGATGGCATGAATCTGAATCGGGCATTTGTCGAGGGGGCAGGAAAGGACCCTGCACTGTCCGGAATTACGCACCGTATTGCGGCATTTGTTCGCGAAATGATTTGGCCGCGCGTTCATATTGTGATTGATTTACATTCCGGCGGGAATGTCGCCCGATTTTCGCACTGCGCCAGTTTCCATCCCGTTGCAGACCCGGTTCTCTCAGCAAAGATTGAGGAAACAGCCCGCTGGTTTGGTGTGCCCAGTATCATGATTTACCAAAATCAGACTCCGGGGCTGCTCCCAAGCGAAGCGGAACGTCTTGGAAAAATTACAGTCGGTACAGAGCTCGGATGGGGATGTGCCGTCGATCCTAAAGGGGTCCGTTACGGTCGACAGGGAGTCCTGGCTGCCTTGATACGTAATCAACTTCTTGAAGGACAGATCGAACCAATCGCTCATCACGCCGACGGGACTCAGCGAAAGCTGGAAATGGTGGATCGAAGTTGTTTTACCCCGGCTCCATTCGATGGGCACTACGAACCTTTATTGGAATGTGGAACGGAAGTGAAAAAAGGGGATGTCGTCGGCCTTCTCCATGATTTCGATCACATTGATCTGGAACCTTGGCCCGTAAGAGCAGGAGTGGACGGGATTGTGCTGGCTCAAGCATGGCTGGCACCCGTTTCCCGTGGTCAACACATTGTCGTGACAGGAAGAATCGTCGGATAACTGGCCGACAATGACAATTTAATCAACACGATTTAGAACCATCACTTTCTTCAACGAAACATTAAACCGTAGAATAATAATGAAAATCACTCAGATTGTTTGCCAAATCCTCCGTATTCAAAATGTCGAGAAAAGAACCGCCAGCAGCCAGGATTCGGTGCTGATCCGTGTTCGTACAGATAATGGTCTGGAAGGAATTGGAGAGGCCGATTCTTCACCAGAAATGGTGAAAGCGATTATTGATGCTCCGTTCAGTCACAACATTGCCTCAGGTCTGCGGCAGATCCTCATTGGCGAAAATCCGTTGGAGACGGATCGGCTGTGGGAAAAGATGTATCGGCGGACGATGTACTGTGGCCGTCGATCGACAACGATCACGGCAATGGCGGCCATCGACATGGCATTATGGGACATCAAAGGGAAATATTTTGGCGAGCCGATTCATCGGCTCCTTGGAGGGAAAAAGCACGACCGAATCATGGCGTATGCCTCCATCCTGTTTGGAAAAAACGGCGATGAAACGCGAAGAATTGCAGAGCGCTGGCGGGAATACGGATATCGAGCGGTTAAATTCGGTTGGGAACCGATGGGACAATGCGAATCGCTTGACCGGGAGCTTGTTAAAGGGGCACGGCAAGGAATCGGAGAGGATGGAACACTGCTGATTGATGCAGGGTGTGTCTGGGATGCCAGAACCGCATTGGACAGGGCCAAGGCATTTGCGGAACAACGCATCGGATGGCTGGAAGAACCTCTTCACCCGGACGATTATGAAGGCTACCGATGGTTGCGGGATCGCTCGCCTGTCCCAATTGCGTCCGGGGAAGAAGAATGTGGGCGGCAGGCATTTCGTCCGCTGATTGATGGACGATGCCTTGATATTTATCAGGTCGATTTGTCACGAAACGGTTTCAGTGAGTCAAACTACATTCGACAGCGAGTGGAGGAAATTGGAGCACGGTTGTGCAATCACTGTTATACAAGTCCCGTCACGGTCGCTGCGAGTCTCCATTGGCTGTGCACATGCCGCGATGCCTTTATCTTTGAAGATTGCGTGGAGGACTCTCCTTTACGGCATGAGCTTACGCACGAAAAGGTGCAGGCTGTCGATGGATGGATCTCGCCTCCGGATCGTCCAGGACTGGGTGTGACATTAAACGAAGATTTTGTCAAATCAACGCTCATCGCTGAGTCGGTCTGACTGACGGAAATCACTTTTCTTTTGAGTCTCGTTTTCTCCGTACCTCGATCGTGTCGTCTCATCTCTCAATCTTTTTGGGCCAGCTGAATGCCGGAACCGAGCCGCCTTGAAGAGCCGGAACAGAATGGTCGCGTGTCTTCCTCGAAAGCGCGTTATCTGGTTTTGTTTTTTGTCTGCAGCCTGTCCATGATTACATATCTGGACAGAGTCTGCTTTGGCGTGGCGGCGCCTCAGATTGCAGCCAGCCTTAACCTGGCAACCGTAGCTGATCTGAAATGGGCGTTCACTGCATTTTCAATTGCCTATGCCATCTTTGAAATCCCCACCGGATGGTTAGGTGATCGACTGGGACCAAGATCCATGATCACCCGGATCGTCCTCTGGTGGTCGGCATGTACCGCACTCACGGGACTTGTGGGAGTGAAGTATGCCGGGTGGACGTTTGGCGGGCTCGGGACATTAATCCTGCTGCGATTTCTGTTTGGGGCTGGCGAAGCTGGTGCCTATCCGAACATTAGCCGGGTGATTTACAACTGGTTTCCACAACAGCAATGGGAGATGGCACAGGGGTACGTCTGGATGTCGGGCCGTCTCATGGGTGGGATTACCCCATTTCTTTGGGCACTTCTTGTTACAGGAACTGGCGACATCAGTCCTCAGCTCAGCTGGCGAGGTGCATTTCTGATTTTCGGAATAATTGGAGTGATCTGGTGCATCCTCTTCCGGAGCTTCTTTCAAAATTTTCCTGCATCTTCAGAAGCTGAAGAACTTTCTCTTTCGCGAGCGAACTTGCATTCACATGAAAATGTTCCGTGGAAATGGCTCCTTTTTCACCGTGAATTCATTCTTCTCTGCCTGTCCTATTCTTTATTAAATTACGGATGGGCATTTAATATCACCTATCTCCCGGCTTATCTTCAGCAGCGATTTCCGGGGGCCGCATCGCCTGTCCTGGTTGCAGTCTATGCAGGGGCTCCTTTGTGGATTGGTGCAATAGGGTGTTTGAGCGGAGGATACTGCGTTTCCTGGATCAATCGCTTTGTCAAGGATCGACAACGTTCTCGAAAGTTACTGGGCATGTCGGCCATGCTGGGGTGTGCTCTTTGTTGGGCAGTTGCCAGCATCGCGAATAGCATTCATGTTGTTTCGGGGAGTGTGGCACTGGCGGCATTTTGTGTCGATCTGACGCTCGGATCGGCGTGGGCCGCCTGTCAGGATATTGGACAAAAACATACCGCCGTCGCAGCCGCGGTGATGAATACTGTTGGAACTGTGGGAGCTGCATTTGCAGTCTGGTTGACTGGAACTGTGGTACAGCAGGCAATTGCCCAGCGAGCAATTCTGGAGAATCTGACGGTGTCGACGCTTTCGGACTCCGCAAGAAACAGCGCGGCGATTCAAGGGTTCCAGTATGTCTTTATGACTTACTTGTGCGTCTATCTGGCTGCGGCGCTTTGTTGGCTATTGATGCGGACCTCGCCAGCCAAAAAGCTGGACTAAGATGCCGCCTGGATTTTCTGTCGGTGTGAAGCGAATCCCCTGGCGAGCATCTAAATGGGTGAAAGGGAATGCGATTTTCTTCAGGACAGAAAAAGCTGACTCAAAGAGCGAATCGGGACTGATCGCTAATGACGACAGTCCCGATTCCAGCCCCGTTGTGACGATGGCAATCGAAAGCTGATGAAGAAGAGAGCCATCGTCGCCGATCCTTATTCGCCGTTTCTTTCCATGTCACTATGGCAGAGCGAAAACAGCGATTTTGTCCAGATGACTCATCATGCATTCCGAACCGACATTTCTCGATCTTCAAAGGTGGCAACTGAACGAAAGCGAGTTTTCTGACCTCACGGGCTGAGTTTGCCCTTCAACTCGAAAGTGGTCTCCGTTATTCCGGAATCATTGACGGTCAGTTTCAGTGTTGACTTCTGATTGTATTCAGGCGGGATCAACTCCAGGACTTCTGCCTCGTCAGCCGGCTGGCCCGGAGGGGCGTCTACAACTAATGGGGCTGTAATTCGGACAAGTTTCACTCCAGATGTCGCCTTGAGTTCAAACTTCCCGTCCCTGATTCTTCCTCCATGAGCGCCCCCTTCGCCATTCTCGGAAATGAGCGCAATGGATCCGGCCTTGAGAGGCTCTCCATCAAGTGTCACGGTTCCTGTGACGGTATAAAGCGGAGGCCCTCCAGAGCCAAACGAGCATCCGCTGATGCTCATGATCAGAGCCAATCCGACAGAGAACAGTAATGAAAATTTTGTCATAAAACCTTCACCGCCAGTGGGAAGTCCACTGGAAAACCAAGTTAGTCAAACCGGAAAGCGGATTGATCCCATTTAGCAGCGAATCAATCCGCCAGATTATTACTGTAACTACACGGAAAATATCACCTGAAAGCAGGCTCAGAAATTCTCCACGACTTCCTTTCCGGCCCGCGAACCGAGAGCCTGAAATGTTGTTGCATTGATGGAGTTCGAGACCATCCGAACAGCTCCATCTGCCATCAGGACATGAGCTCCACCGGTATGCATGCTCCGGGCGGAGAGGTTCATTCCGCTGATCGTATTGGCGGTCACAGGGGCCTCTTTAGTCCACAGACAGCCGCCATAACCGACGACATCTTCAATCGATGTATTGGGAGGATAGAGGGTTGTAAACAAGGTCGCCATAAATGAACCACTCCACAGCGCACCTCGGTAATCCTCGGCTCTCGAAGTGCAGGCTGGAACCTCCTCTCCACTGGCAACCGTCAAGATCTCGCCCATCATAACGGTGTTTGACGCGCCGTCATGAATCTGATGGAAGGCGACCTTGGAGAGGGGGTAAAAGATTCCTGTCGGGGGCTTGCCTGTCGAGTCCGTAACTGTTCGTCGTTGACCCCAAGCGTATTTCCCTCCGCAACCGACATAGTTTCCGCAAAACCCGTCTTCTGTAATGTGTCCTGCGGAAGGATCGGAAGGACAGAGCATCAGAGGAACGCGTACGGTGACGAGATCGGGGATGTTCCAGGGATAAACTCGTTCATTGTTCGTTCGAGGCATTGCCATCCATTTCTGATAGAGTGCCGTCTGGTCAATGTACGGCAAGATCACCGCAAAAAATGTGGCACGGTTTGTTGTCCCCGCCTCGTCTTGCTGTGCGTTTGACGGATTGATGTGGTTAAAGGTCCCAGGAGGAAGCACCTTGTGGGTCTCGTGGTAGTTATGCATCGCCAATCCAAGCTGTTTGAGCTTGTTCTTGCAGTCAGACCGACGTGCCGCCTCGCGTGCCTGTTGAACCGCAGGCAGCAGGAGTGCAATGAGCACCGCAATGATGGCAATCACGACGAGTAGTTCAATCAGAGTAAATCCAGGATTTCGGCGTCTTTCAGATCTCATGTAACCGTCCCTCTCCTGAAAAATTAAAAACAAAAAGACTGGGATCCTGGCTGTAAATCCCGGAAGTCATGAAATTGTCCCGGCTTGGTAATGAAACGTGTCCGCATGCAGCTCTCATTGAGCGTCCGTCAAATTCAGTTCCAGGGGACGCTGTCCTGAAGCGGATGTAATTGTCTCCACAAGCCCTGACCCCTTCCGATCGCTAAACCGCTTGGGGAGAACCGACTTCGATTTTTCGTGTGCACCGGGGGGCAACTGGACTGTGATGTAATATTCCCCCGGGAGTATTCCATCTTCCACTTGAAACTCTCCTCCAGACTTGAGGTTGGCCTCCACTTCCTTTCCAGCCCGGGAGGAGACGGGAATAAAAGTGATGACCCCCTGATCCACAGGAGTTCCATTGTATGTGACCTTGCCTTTGATCGGCACGGGACCGGAGAGCATCCCCTGCCCGCATCCGAACATCAGGATGGCAGCAAGGGAGATCGCTTTGATTCGCTCGCTCTTCGTTATCGTCATTCGTTTAAACGGACTGGGCCCAATCATCACAGGTCCATTCTCCTCGGGTCAGTTTTAGAATTCGGGAACAACGTCACCACCACTTTTCGTCCCCAGATAGGAAAACGCCATCAGGTTAACATTGTTGTTGATGAAGCGTACCGAGCCATCCACCATCAGAAATTGTGCACCACCAGTGTGATAGCTGCGAAACCCAGTTCCATCGTAGTATTTTTTGGCGTTTGGCCTGTTGATTCCCATGACCGTTGATGCCAGACTCCATGTCCCCATCCACTGGGCATAATCTGTCCCGTTCGTTCCTTCTCCATCCAGAAACGTCCCTTCACCGACAAACAAAGTATTCGAGGTTCCATCTGTCACGTCACGAAATCCAATTTTGTCTGCATGGAAGTGGAACATCCCGGGACCATCTCCCAGCGGAGCAATATGGTTGAGGTCCAGGTTGGTGCACAGACAAATCGAATCGTCAGTACAGTAGCCACAGGCGTTTGCAGAACGTCCACCAGTTCTCATGGCTGCAGGGCCGGCACTTCCGCGATAGCTGGCGAGAGCAGCATGCTCCGGGGCGACCGTATCAGAATCGTCTGTAAAATCCTCTCTCACGGTCTCCGAAATCTCGCTGGGACAGACAAGGACGGAAATTACCTGTCGATGAGCTGGAAGTGCTATCACGGCATCAAAGTCCTGGACATCGACCTTCATGACCTCGTTGTAGGTATTTGCCTGGTCAAGATAGGGAAGAATAAAGACCCGCCAGTTGAAGCCTTGCTTCGGCGTTCGCCCCGGTTGTGTGCCGCCAGCGGGGTACCCCACTGTCGCCCCATATGGAATGACGCCGTGGACGTCATGATAGTTATGGAGTGCGAGGCCGATTTGCTTCAGGTTGTTCTTGCACTGTGATCGCCGAGCTGCCTCTCGTGCCTGCTGGACTGCAGGCAGCAACAGGGCGATCAACACAGCAATGATTGCAATAACGACCAGGAGCTCGATTAATGTAAACCCATGACGAGATTGTCGACCCTTATTCATTTTGGCACCATTCTGTTTTGTTATGTCATTGAAAACACAAATCCGATGAAAGGCAGAGCAAACGAAGTTATGATTAGCTCGAACGCAGGTTCTCTGTGTCTTCGCAGGAAATGATGTGGCCCGTTGCTGAATGGGAAATCACCCGGAAAGTCAGGATGAATCAGGCGTGTGTGAGCTGTGCTCAAAAGCATGTGGCGAGCTGCTGGCTTCCTGTTCCGCTCAACAATTGGTCGCGCTACGGTGTCTACAGATACGTTTCTGAGATCCGCGTCCACTACTTCTGCAGTGCTGCGGAGGCGAAGGACAAAAGGCCAGGCTGAGCAGGGAGACGAAAGCAGTGAGACCTGAAAGAGGTCACCGTGACCAAGGACTGGCATCTTCGTATTCCTGAGGATGGCCGGGATGAGCAGTCAGCAAACGACTGCGGACAGGAAGCAAAACTCGCATCGCAAACCAAGCGATTCACTCAGCGCCCTCGTGCAGACGCTGCAACTACATATTGCATACAATATACGCTATACTATCGGTGTCAATTGATGCTCATGTGTTTCAGCGGGAATCTTTGGAAAAAATTTGAGATGTTCAATGGGTGGTTGAAGTGATTTCCTGCACCCAACGTATTTCGTAACATCCGTGGAATCAGTTGGTTACGATTTTCGATCTGTTGGCTGGAATCCTCATTATGTCGCGATTGCGCTTGCGCGAGAGCAATCATTTTGGAGCGGCAGAAATAATCTCTCGCAAAATGTGAGTGGCAAAACGTGCAAATGCTCCAACGTCGTTCTTGAGTTTGGGGAAAATGGGGAAAAGTGACGAGAGGGTGGAGCCGAGCGCAGAGGCCAGATCCGGATCGCTCACCGCTGCGACGAACTGGGCGTTTACAAAAGCGTTATATGGAGGCAGACCAATGATGATTGCCGTCAAGTCGACCGCGGCAATCAGGCTCGTGAGTCTTCCATTGATCGGAAATTCGTGACCCGTGCCCCGGTAGAGGCGAACAGAAACAGAAGCTGAAGAGATGCCGATTGCTCCCTCGCTTCACTTTGTAGGGGCAACATGAATTCATCACCAGAAAAGGATGAAACTCAGTCCGGCCCCTATAACCAACACGGTAATCCCCAGGACGGACGGAAGCAGTTCCCGAACGCGACTCTCAGAGGGAGTCTCTCCCAAAAAAGAAGATTGGTTGACTGTGATGTCGTTCGAGGCAATGGTCTGTGTTGCGGGTTCCCAACCGAGTACGAGGGACACAATCACCATGCTGCTGGTCGTCAAGAGGACCGTAATGGGATACGAGGCAAAGCTATTCAGGAAGACAGGGGGAAACAGGGAGATCCCGTGAGAGACGGCCAGCTTTGTCAGAATCAGCCGGGCGAATCCATAGCTTACCCCCACCAGGAGCCCGATCATTCCGCTCTTGCGATGAACGCGAGTGAAAGTTCCCATCAAGTAGATTGTCAGCAAAGGGATGACAAAAGCCCCCACCAGGTCAAGATAAAACATCATCATGCCATTGGTTAAAAGGAATGGCACATAAGCGAACGCTCCCAGAGCGACCAGCAACGTCAACCAGCGGCCAACGAGCAGGTAGTGTTTGTCGCTGGCGTTCTTGACCAGAAGACGGGCGTATATGTCCTTTGTCAATAGGGCCGACATTGCAGAGCCGATCCCAGCATAGGTGGATATTGCTGCAGCAAGTAAGCCTGCAATGACGACAACTTTCAGCCCCCCGGACGTGAAGTCTCGAACCAGAATGGGATAGATCGGATCTGCCGTTTGCTGAAGTGTTTCGGAGACAGGAAGTGACTCCAGGGTGGGATACAGCGCACGCCCCATGACCCCCATCATCAGATTAAAATAGGTCATGATCATCAAAAACAGACTTGCCACCACAACGGACATTTTCATGTCCCACGCGGATTTCGAAGCAAATAACCTCATGGACTGTTCGTGATTGACAATGGAATATGCCATCCCGACCAGAATAAAGCTGATGCAGATCAGCCATGCAGGAGTTTTCCGGACGATCTGTTCAGCGGACTCATCGTGGCTGCCCCCCAACAGGAGCTGTCTTCCAACCTCTTCAATTGATACCCCAGACACAGGAACGGTTTCGACATAATCACTCCCGATACGCAACATCCGGGGTGCCAGCTGAGGATCGACTGAAGCGAGGCGACTGGCGGTTCCGCTCCATCCCCCCACCGCATAAGAAACCATCCCAAAGAGAATCAGGCTGGCAGCGATCATCACTACAGACTGCAATACATCTGTGACCGCGACACTTCGCGATCCACCCCAGATCGTATAGATGAGGGAGAGAGCAACAACAACAAACACTCCGATCCACGCCTCTCGCCCGAGTCCTCCAACGACAGTAAATGTCAGATACAAGGTGGTGGAGATATTCGCCATGACCATTGTGCGGTACTGTACCTGCACAAGGCTGCTGCAGACCCGGGTGCTCAAGCCAAATCGTTGCTCGAGGTACTCGGAATTGGTGTACATTCCGCTTCGGTACATCGGGATCGCAACAAAATGAGCCAGCAACAACCAGCCGGTCACGGTTCCAACCCAGTTCGTGACGAAGTAGCGAATCCCCAACGAGTAGATACCGCCGGAATCGGCCACCAGATCGCTGCTGTCGATTGCGGTTGCGAATGCTGAAATTCCGACGATCCACCAGGGAACGCTACGTCCACCGAGGAACCAGTCTTGGCTCGATTCGGAACGTTTGGATCCTAGTGTGGAATAGAGAACGATGCCCCCGTTGAGCAGGAAAACCACAACCCATTGAAGTACTGACATCGTGCCTTTCCTGCGGAGCGAGTTTCGTGGAGGGCATCCAGCATCAGATCGTTATTGCTGGGGGCGAGTCCTTGACCTGGCAATCGTTATTGTCACGCGGTCAACTCCCGTTGGTTGCGACGACGGCGTGTTCGCTAACCTTCTGTCCGTTGTGGCCAGCAAAAAACTCATCTCTCCCGGATTCGTCGACGAGGAATCTTGAGACGAAATCTTCGTCTAATGTTACTCCCAGCCCGTGACCTGTTGGGGGAGAGATCCAGCCGTCGACAGCTTGCATTCGTTCATTGGTGAGATGATGGCGCAAGGGGGAGTCATCAACACAGTCTTCAAACAGAAATGCGTCCCGACAGGTGAACAGCCAGTGCAGGCTTGCTGCAACAGTTAATGGGCTGGTGTAGCAGTGATTGCAGAGACGGGCACCGATTTCCTGTACTCTCTGCCGGAGATAATCTGCTTCGGTAAATCCATTGCGGGCCAGATCGACCTGATAAATGTCCAGTGCGCGACGGTCAATTAGCGGTCTCCAGGATTCTCGTCCGCACTCCTGTTCTCCCCCGGCAATGGGGATAGGGGAACGATCCCGCAGCCAGCGGTAGCCTTCGATATCGTCAGACCGCAATGGCTCCTCAAGCCAGGTGAGATCGTACTTCTGGAATGCTTTGGCTCGCTGGAGGGCCGTCCGGGCGTCCCAGACGCAGCCGGCGTCAATCAGGAGAATTCCGTCCCCGATTCCCTGTCGTGCCCCAGAAACTAATTCAAGGTCAAGCTGAAGATTCGGCCCCATTGGCTCCCAGCCAAATTTGATGGCGGAATAACCCTGATCCCGCCAATGCATGGCGATATCGCGTGTTTGCTGGCCGTTTCGCCCGAACAGGCAGGAGGCATAGGCCTGCAGTCGGTCATGCTGTTTGCCTCCCAGCAACTGGTAAATTGGGGCTCGGAAATGCTTTCCTTTCAGGTCCCAGAGAGCCATGTCAATGGCAGCCATTGCTGAGATCGTCACGCTGGACCGTCCGAAATACATCGTCCGTCGCAGCATCTTTTCCCAGAGCCGGACATGGTCAAGCGGGTTCTCTCCCAGGAGCAACTCTCGAAGCCCGCAGGCAATATTGTGGCTGTATCCGGCATCGATGATTGCCTTTACAACTTCGGGTTGGGAATCCGCTTCTCCAATCCCTTCAATCCCTTCGTCAGTCCGGATTCTGACAAGAACGGCATCCTGACTGCTGGCGGTTTTGCGCTGGATAGCGGGAACGCGCAGAACCTGACAAATGACTTCAGTAATGATCATGAAACATCCCACAAAGGATGGAGAAGCTAGAAAGGGAGATGGTCGTTCAATGCAGCCGCAAGCGATTCGGCGATGTTCTTCAAAAGTGCCTCTTCCGTGTCGTTGACCTTGCAAGAGACTGTGTTTTGTATACAATGAACAGTCGAATTTCAATGTCAATTGACTTGAAAATTTGCGATATCGACTCTACTGAGCCTTGAAAAGCCTTCATTGCGCACGAAACGGGGGCTTGGTGTTGCTATAAGTGACGAATATTTCAGTCAGCGCGGATCTCTATGAAAAAAACTCGAATGCCTGCCCCAATCATCAAGCTCAGTCTGCGTGAGCAGATTGTTGAGCAACTTCGAAATGATGTGTTGTGTGGCCGACTGGCCGAGGGGGACAAGCTCAATGAGGCGGATCTGGCCCGCCAGTTTGGCGTCAGCCGGACTCCAATTCGGGAGGCCCTTCACCAGTTGAGTTTTGAAGGGCTTGTGGATCCGCGGCCGAACGCCGGAGTGAAAGTTGCTCCGCTACCTCCCGATTGCATTCGGGAACTGGTCGTTCCGATTCGTCGGCGGGTGGAGATTTTCGCGCTGCGAATGATCTATCCATCGCTGACGGAAGCGGATTTTCAGCAAATGGACGACGTCCTGGAGAAGATGCTCGAAGCCTGCCAGGAACACGATTTCCCATCAATTTGCGAACAGGACATCGCCTTCCATCGACTGATTATCCGGCGATGCGGGATTCCCGACGTGGAAGCGATCTGGAATTCGATCCTGTCTCGAATTCGAACCCATTTTACCGAAACCCATAAACGCGATTACTCCGATCCGATTGCCATTCACGAAGAGCATGCCCGAATTGTCGCTGTTTTCCGCGAGGGGGATCTTGAAGCATCGATAGCGGCACTTGAACAGAACATTGCGTAAGCGTTCCGTTTCTGCTGTTCAGTTTCCTCAATGTGGCATCTGCGAAGGCGAACCTGTTGAAATCAGCGCCTACGCCGCGACGGTCGGATTTTAGGACGAAGGGAATTGTCGACCGTTCAGCCTGCCGTGTTAACGTTGATGTTGCCAATCTTAATATCGATATCAAACCTGGAATAAGCGCCCCGGTATCGCTTCAATTGCCCTTTCCCCTGTCGCTCCTGTGCCCCTGCTGGCCGCATGGGAGTTGGCGACGTCCCGTAGGCGGTACGGCATATTACGGCCCTTGCTGAGAACTCATTTTTCGCGTTGAGTTCCGTACTGACGGGTTGAGAGCTCCTCCCCTCAATCTCAGGCCGCGTCAAGTTCAGTTGTTTCGAAACGCTTTCGCATATGCAGGTTCCCTGAGCGTTTGGCCCTGAGATCACTCGTCTGCAATTGCCCTTGGCGATTCTTTTTCAACCGCCGTCAAACCTGAATGTGCATGAGGTAGTTTCACAACCCCTTAATGATGGTGTACAGGCAGGCTAAGTGGACGAATCCTTCGAACAGTTCGGCGTAGTACTCCCAGCGGGTGATCAGTCGGCGGCAGTTCTGCAGCCAGCTGAACGTGCGTTCGATTCGGTAACGTCGTTCATAGCGCCGTAGTGAGCGGCCGTCCTGCAGAGACGGCTTCTTTCGATTTTCCCGGTGTGGGCAGATGAGCTCGATGCCACGAGACTGAAGATGCTCTCGCAGCCAATCGGCGTCGGCGGCTTTGTCGTACATCAGACGACGTGGCTTGCCGTGCGGCGGGCACTGATCCACCAGCGTCTGGATCGTGGTCACTTCGCTATGGTTGGCAGCGGTCGTGTAAGCCGAAGGGGGACCATTTCCATCAGTCAGCAGGAGGATGCGGGTTCCGTTTCCACGATGACAACGTCCCACGTCGTTGCGCCCTCTTTGGCCCGTGCAAACGAACCATCACCGATCGCTTCTTCCCGGTCAATGCCGCGTCGCTGGAGCAGTTTGCTGAGCAGCCGATCCCAAGCAGCCCGAAAAATTCCATTGCGAGTCCAATCCCGATGGCGACGCCAACAGGTGG
>CALLWY010000035.1 GCA_938015865.1 uncultured Planctomicrobium sp. | reverse complement strand
TGGCGGAGGAACTCAGGCCGGGATGGACGAAGGGACTGGTGATCTGGGGGGGAATTCTCACGGTCGTGGGGGCGGTCAACATGGGCTGGTTGTCGTATCAGCACTTTCGAAAAGCCCGCGAGGAGTTCGCCGCAGCCAATCCCCGGGATGCCGTCCTTGAGGCTCATCTGCAGCGACTCAGCGAGCAGGATGAAGAGCTACGCATTCGTTATGAGGAAGAGAAACGGAGAACAAAGCCCCTCTTTCCGGACTATCTCGCCCACCGGATCAGTGGCATTGCTGATCTGAAAACTCCATGGCCTGAGATATTCTGGGGGATTGAAGTGCTTGGAAGCGGGCTACTCTGCGCAGGGACGATGCACCTCCGCCAGAGAAGGGACACAGAGTCAAAACAGCCTCCGGTTACAAATTGAGAACTCTCCACGCAGGGAGCACACCGGACGTATTGGAAGATGACATGGGAATGATTATTGGACTGGGAACAGACATCATTGAGATCGTGCGGATCGGCACCATGATCGAACGTCACGGGGAGCTGTTCCTTCAGCGTGTTTACACCGAAGAAGAGATCCGGTACTGCCAGCGGCATAAGGAAGCATTGCAGCATTACGCCGGTCGATGGGCTGCCAAGGAAGCGGTCATGAAGACGCTCGGCACCGGCTTTACCAAAGGGGTCGGCTGGAAGGATATTCAGGTTGCCAAGACACGTTCCGGCCGCCCGCTGATCGAGCTGTCCGGGGGAGCGGCGCGCGTCGCGAAAGGAATAGGGATCGATGAGATCCTGATTACGATCTCCCACTGCCGCGCCTACGCCACCGCCACAGCAATTGCCGTCCAGCACGGACCGAAGACAATCTGAAGTCGATTCCGACCCCGCTGTCGATTTGGTCAGTGTGCAATGTCGAAGGGAAAGCAGGGCTTACCCCAGACGGCCGAACTGCCGATCCAGTTCCTCGCGGGTCAGCTTGAGTGCGGTTGGGCGGCCGTGCGGGCAGTGGTGAGCATCATCACAAAGATGCCGCTGTTCCAGCAGGGCTTCCATCTCTTCAAATGAGAGTCGTTGCCCCGCTTTGATCGCGGCCTTGCAGGCCATCATGTGCAGCATGCTGTCGATCAGATCGCGCCGCTCGATCCGGCGTCCGGAGGTCTCCAGCAACTCCACAATGTCCTTCAGCAGGCTGATCGGATCGGACTTCGCCAGCAGCGTCGGATAAGCACAGATGGCAAGGGTACTCCCCCCGAAGTCCTGAAGATGAATTCCAAGTTCTTCAAGCAGGGGGAGTTGGTCCAGCAGCAGGGAGGCTTCCCGGGTGGTGAGGTCGACCGTAATCGGGATCAATAACCGCTGGACCTCCACACTCCCGGAGAGGACACGGCGTCGCAGCTGCTCATACATGATCCGCTCATGCAGGGCGTGCTGATCGATGACTGTGATTCCATCCGTTGTCTCGACGACGAGGTAACAGTCGTGAACCTGCATCGCACGAACCTCGGCTGTCGCTGATGCGGGCCGGGTCGCTGCCTCGGGAGTCGTCGCATGGGCGATCCCAGCGGGGCGAGGCAGGGGGGGAGTTGTTGTGGTCTCCGCAGGGGGGGGAGCGGTCAGTGCCTCAAATGGAACGGAGAAATCGACCTGCGGGACAGAGGAAGCGGGTTCGGATGGGAGTTCCGGAAACTTCCGAAACTCCGGGATCATCCCCGGGAGACCGGAAGGGGTCGACGACGGTGTTTCCAGTGCCGATTTCGTCCACGCTACCAGTTCCTGCTGAATCTTGTCGCTCTCGCGCGGGAGGGGAGGGGGAGCTTCGTCCGCGTCCGCCGCTGACTGGCGATTGCCGATGGTCAGTCGGGAATCGAGATCCATCGTCAGAAACTTGTTGCGAAGCGTCGACAACAGCAGTCGATAGAGGACCTGACTGTCCTGAAATCGGACTTCGGCCTTGGTCGGATGAACATTGACGTCCACCTGATCAGGCGGGATTTCGAGAAACAGAAATGCGATCGGGTAACGCCCCACCATGACCAGCCCGCGATACGCCTCTCCCAAAGCATGCTGAAGGGTTCGGTCCTGAATACACCGCCCGTTCAGGAACAGGTATTGCCCCTTCCGGCTTGCTTTGGTCTGGCTGGGATGAGCGACGAAGCCCCAGATGCGAGCTCCCCCGTGCGAGGCTTCAACGGGAATCAGCTGCGAGGCAAGTTCGGAACCAAAGAACAGCTCCAGCCGTTCAATCAGCTGATGTGTCGGAGGGAGGTCGTAAACACTCCGGCCGTTATGCCGAAGTGTCATGTGCAGGTTCGGGAAGGCAATCGCAATCCGCGTGAAGTGCTCCGCAATGTGGGCAAACTCGGTTGATGGTGTTTTCAGGAACTTGCGACGGACAGGGGTATTGAAGAAAAGCTGCCTCACTTCAATCTGCGTTCCATCGGGACATCCGCAGGCACGCGGTTCCTTGATGATGCCGCCATGAACCTCCATCTCCATCCCCATCAGCTGATCCCGCTGCTTGGTCCGGATTCGGAAATGGGAGACCTCGGCAATGGAGGCGAGCGCTTCTCCACGAAAGCCCATCGTGCGGACATTGAACAGATCGTCTGCATCGGCCAGCTTGCTGGTTGCGTGGCTGGCGACCGCCATTTCGACATCGTCGGGATGGATTCCTTCCCCGTTGTCGACGATGCGAATCAGTTCCGACCCTCCTTGCTCGATGTCGACTTCAATCTTCGTTGCCAGAGCGTCGACCGAATTCTCCAGCATCTCCTTCACGACGCTGGCAGGGCGTTCAATGACCTCCCCGGCAGCGATCTTGTTAATCACGGCGGGAGAAAGCTGGCGAATGCGGGAGGTCACTTCTGTCGACATCAAATCAGGTCGGCAATACAGGGAACGATGCTGGGAATGAGCTGGAAAAACGAACGAGCGGAACAACGGTTCCGCTCGCCCACAGCATCTTCAATGATAACGAATCCCACGTCCATTCACACGCAATGGTGTCGCTGGACCGGGAACTCATTCCGTCAGTCCAGGCTGACCGTAACGGTCTTGTGTTCGGTGTAGTTGGAGAGAGCAATTTCTCCGAGTTCACGGCCAAGACCGGAATACTTGAACCCACCAAACGGGGCAGCAGCATCAAAAACATCGTAACAGTTGATCCAGACCGTTCCGGCCCGCAGAGCAGACGCCACCCGATGCGCCCGGACAATGTCTCGAGTCCAGACCGCAGCAGCCAGACCATAGTTGGAACGGTTCCCTCGTTCGATCACTTCGCCCAGATCCTTGAAGGGAAGGACGCTGAGGACCGGCCCGAAAATTTCATCCCGTGCAATGTCCATCTCGTCCCGAACATTGTCAAAGATGGTCGGTTCGATGAAAAAGCCCTTGTCGCCAAACCGGTTTCCACCGATGACGCATTCGGCTCCCTGCTTCTTGCCGCGATCGATGTAATCCATGATCTTGTTGAACTGCTCACCATCGATCTGCGGTCCCTGCGTCGTGCTGGGGTCAAACGGATTTCCCAGCTTGCGCTGCCGGGCACGATTGCTCAGCTCCTGCACGAATTCCTTGTGAATCGCCTTCTCGACAAAGAGGCGGCTCCCCGCACAGCAACATTGCCCCTGATTGAAGAACAGACCAAACTCGGCCCCGGCAATGGCGGCCTCAATGTTCGCATCCGCGAAAACGATATTGGGGCTCTTCCCACCCAGCTCGAACGTGACCCGTTTCAAGGTGTTGGCCGCTTCCCGCATGATGATCTGGCCGGTTTCCGTCGATCCTGTAAAGGCGATCTTGTCGACATCCGGATGACGCACCAGTGCCGCACCGGCATCTCCGAATCCGGTCACGATATTGATGACTCCATCAGGAATTCCGGCTTCCTGAGCCAGTTCGGCCAGACGCAGACAGGTGAGGGGAGTCTGCTCGGCTGGTTTCATGACAATGGTACAACCGGTTGCGAGTGCCGGTCCCCATTTCCAGGCCACCATCAGAGCCGGAAAGTTCCACGGAATGATCTGTCCCACAACGCCGACCGGCTCGCGACGCGAGTAGCAGAAATAGTTCCCGCGAACCGGAATGGTGTCTCCGGTCAGCTTGTCGGCCCATCCGGCATAGTATCGAAGGCAGTCGATCACCAGCGGGAGGTCCGCATTGCGCGAATCAGTGATCGGCTTCCCGTTGTCGAGTGTTTCTAATGCCGCCAGTTCATCGATATTGTCTTCAATCAGATCGGCCAGACGGTTGATCAGTCGCCCACGATCCCGGGCATCCATGCGTGCCCATGGACCGGATTCGAACGCTCTTCGGGCTGCCTTCACCGCAAGATCGATATCCCGCTCGTTTCCTTTGGCAACGTCAACAATTTTCTCTTCTGTGGCGGGATGATAGGTCGGAAAGGTCTCCCCGCTGGTTGAGTCGACCCATTCCCCTCCAATGAACAATTGCGATCGGCGAACATGAGGGGGAGTCACGATCTGGGAAGAAGCAACGGTCGTCGACATGGAGCACTCCTTGGGCTGTCGATTTCGGCGGGAGGAATGAAATTCACCTGATCCCATCAATTGAACTGCATTCATTGGTGCAGGTCAACGTTCCGACTGATCCACTTGAAGCTCCCGCGAAGTTCAATGGGGGAAATGGATCGTTCTTTATCATCCCAAAGCAATCAGAGCCGAACAGAGTTGAGTCACTCCGTTCGGCCCTGAGATCGTCAGGATTTCCAAAGAATTCACAGCCCGAGATCACGGGCCAGTTCTCTGAGGGGATTTCGCGAACCTGTTGTTGATCCAGTCGAAAATTCGCGCGCTGCGGAATTTCCGTCAATCGGTTTGGCAGCCCGGACTCGAACTGGTCCAATTCCTGAATTCGCCCCTGAATCGCTTCTCTGATCTGCTTCCCGAACCCGGAATGCAAAGGTCTGTTCACCCACCCGGATATTGCAGATCTTCATCGACGCAGGGGCCTGCATCGCCCCGCCAAGGGCAACACTCGGACGGGATGACTGGTCCTCCGGCCGGTCTCCCAGCGAGAGACGGATGGTGGTGTCATCAGGATAAACAAGAACCAGTTCGACCTCTTTTCTCTGGGAATTCACTCCCAGATTGAACCCCCGCTCTGAATTCATGGTGAATTTGAGATCATGATATCCCTTCCCGGTGGCGACCTGCGGATCAGGGAGACGCTTCCCATCCTGCCACGCTTCCACCCGGGCCAGATGCAACTGCCAGGCATATCCGACTCGAACGACGAGGTGATCGGCTCCAAACTGGCTCCGCGGATAGGCTTCTAACGATGCAAGAATATTGTTCACCACCACCGGTGGGGCCTTCTCCACTCCAACGAGAGCGGCACAGCGAAGCAGCACCGGAGCGGGGAGATGTGCGACAGCACGGGGATCGTTCATCATCGCCAGAAGCTTCTTCTCGTCTCGGGAGAAGTAGTACAGCGATGCCAGAAACACATGGCTTTGAGTCTGCTCCAAATTGACATCGAGGTTTCGAAGAATGGCATCTTCCGCATCTGCAATCTGGCCGCGCCGCTGGAGGATGCGTGCCGCCATCAGATTGGCTTCCCAGACATCTGTTGAATACTCCAGCGACTTCCGGGCCGACGCCAGAGCACGGTCGTCCCCCAGATAATCCAGAATCGCCGCCTGATTTGCCATCGCAGTGGCGAGCAACTCATCTTTTCGGAAGTGTCCTGTTCCGAGGTCTTCCAGCCGCTCGTACATGACAATCGCTTCGTTCAGGTTTCCGAGTTCCTGATGCGTCCGCGCCAGGTAGTACCAATAGGGGGGATAGGCCTGCATGAACGGTTCCATCCTGCGCAATACTCGCAAACGGACTTCAGGATCTCGCTCCTGCATCGCCGTTTCGAGCTGATCCAGATCGTCCCCCCGGACGAGCCATCGATCCGGGATATTCTTTTTTCGGGCCAGCTTCCAGAACGTGTCGAGGAACTGGCTCGAGCGCTGCACAACAGTGTTGACCCGGGTTTTCTCGATCTTCAGCAGATCGGAGTCCCTTTGATAAACCCGGCTGCGATAGTCCCACCAGCTGTTGGCTCCGGTCTTCACAGCACTTCCGAACTGGGCGGTCATCAATTCCGTCCCGAACGCGACCGCGTCCCACGTCACCTGTCGCCGAACATTCGAGACATGGGTTTTGTGGAGCATTGTCCGTTCTCGCTCGGCCAGCCCAATTTGAGCAATTTCGTCGAGGACCGAGGTATACAGGGCAATGACCTCGGGATCATCCACCAAACCAAGATTCAGGTTGTTGAGGATCTTTTCCTGCTCTTCCAGAAGAACTTCTGCACTCTGAGTCTTCCGAATGCGATGAAACGACGCTCGGCAGTAATTCAGCGCGACAGCTGTCAGCAGCGAGCTTTTGTCTTCCTGATTGTCGGCGGTCTCCGCCTCTGAAAGAGAGACCGCGACAGGCTCATCACCGTGACCGATTCCGGACAGGAGCATCACACTCAACAATCCAGAAAAGAGCAAACGCGGAAGTTGGATACGGACCATAGCAAGTCGATTCCAGCCAGGCAGGGACTTCAGGCCGCAATCTGGGGAAATTGCCCGATTCAAGACACTTGCGGCCAGAGAGTCTCGAATGTGTTTGTCGCTTGGTGGCGTTCATCAAGGAGGAGGATGCAATCATGGGCGTGTGGAGACGGCCCAGATTCCAATTTACGAGGCATTTGCCCAACGGATTGAAATCAAATGGCAGTTTGCGTGCCTAATCAGCGAAAAGAGTGCAGCATTCTGTTTAGGGAAAGTCTAGGAGCCAATTAAAGTCCCCCCATCTTTCCAGAAGTGCCTGTTCGGAACATCAGTTCCTCAAATAGACCCGTCTATCAGGAGATTCGCCTCCAGCGAAAAGCAGGGGAGCAGGGGGAGGTGGAGTCCAGCCCGATTCCCCTCATGAAAGAATTGCACGCCCGCATTGCAAATCCGCGTCGAACGGACTGCCCCAATCCACGACATCGGCACTTTCTGCCGATCTGCGGAGCCGGCACGACGGAGCAGAAGGCCTGCGGGGAACCCTCGCCGGGACAGGCAACGAGTCTCGCATCACCCGCTGAAATCCCGGAAGGCCTCTTTATCGAAGACCGAATTTGTCGGCGACGAGGTCGTATGCGATCGGAACGCCAAAATAAAGCCCGGCACCAATCGCTGCGATGACTCCCAGCCAGATCGCCAGTCCGAGATACCCCAACGTTCCATCCACCATCTGCTTCAGCGATCGCCAGATCCAGCGGCGTTCGTACTGTTTGGCAAGTTTTTCGTACTGTTGGGCGAGATTCGTATTTCGGGCATTGGCCGCCTGGCGGGTAAGCATGCGACGAGCTTCCCCCTCGAAGACCGGCACCTGAACGATCGGAAGGAAGGGCCCTTTTGCGTGCTGGCTTACCTGAGTTCTCTCATTAAACCGGTCCGCTTTGAGTGACTGCAGAATGACATTGCTGGCCATCTGCGCCACCTTCACTTTTCCATTCTCTTCGTATCGGACAAACCATTGCACGTTTGGAAGTGTGGGTTCCATTGGGCCGCTGCCTGATCCGGGATGTGTTTTAGCGGGCATCGGAATGGTTTTGGCCATCACATTCACATTCGCTGCCGTCGACGCAGTCCGTCCGGTGCGCATCACCACTTTCTGGGAAGAATCGATGAAGGACAGCGACTCTCCCGCCAGTCCCAACTGATCCAGATCACGAATGAACTCTTCGCAACTCTGATAACGTGCTTTGGGATCGACGGCCATGGACTTGTCGATGATGAGCGAGAGTCGCTCCGGAATTCCGGGAACCAGACGATGCACTGGAGTGAATTGCCCCTTCTCCTTTGCCGTAATCAATCCGACAAGAGAGTCGGCAGCGAAGGGGGTCTTTCCGGTCAGGAAATGATAGAGAGTACATCCAAGGGCATACACATCGCATCGCCGGTCGACATGCTTGGCATTGCGGGCCTGTTCGGGGGCCATGTAGTGAGGGGTTCCGAGCCCGGCTCCACTTTGAGTCAATGACAACTCCGTTTCATCAACTGCCTTCGCCAGTCCAAGGTCGGAGAGTTTGACCGCACCTCGCTGCGTGACGAGGATGTTGTCCGGCTTCACATCACGATGAACCATATTCAGTTCGTGAGCGTAGTGAAGAGCCTCGCCCACCTGAATGGTCACCAGAAGAGCATCGGCGACAGAAAGCTGTTTCAACTGGTCCAACCAGTCCTGCATGCTGCGTCCGTCAATCAACTCCATGGCGACAAAGTGCAGGCCGCGATCCTGATCCACCGCGTAGCACTTCACCACATTGGGATGATCGATCCTGGCCATGGCTCGGGCTTCGCGGACAAATCGCTCGACGAAGCCCGGTTTGGTCGCCAGTTCCTTGGCCATCACCTTGAGAGCACAGGGACGGTCCAGACTCCGCTGATGGGCCAGGTAAACCGTTCCCATCCCTCCCTGTCCCAGTTTTTTCTTCAGTTCAAAGTCCCCCAGGACCGTCACCTTCTTTTGAGAGTCGGAATTCTGAACATTGGGGTTTTCCGCTTGGGACATGGGAGGACCTCTCCAGGAACAAAAGCAGAGCGAAGAAATGAAAGAGAAAACGACATAGCCCGCACCGCATCAACACGCAAACAATTCTTGATAAAAAAGTTCGCTGTCGGAACCTGGATGAACCTGAGAAGAAGAAATCGCTCCCTGACAGCGTTGCGCTGATAACGATTATGCCGGCGCACAAGGTCTGTTGCTATCCCGGGATGGAGAAAATCGGAAACTTGAAAACCGGTCTCTTCCGAACAGATTCCGTTGCATTTGAGCGTTCATTTGTGCCTCAAGATGTGCTCTCAGGGAACGAACACAGCGAATCCCGCTGACTGGTTGGTGCCTAATCAGAGGAAGATCAGAACGGAAGTTCCCTACGGCGAGAGGGTTAAAATGTCTTCGCGAATCAAGAAAATCCGGCAGCGTCGGAACCGTGCGGAAAGATCCAAAGCAAACGAATGACGCTCCACCGACTTTCGGAATTGATCTTCACAGTGCCGTCGACGATAAATTCCGATTCTGAAGCGCTGAACACTGAATGTCTTGGGGAAAGATGCTCTAATGGAGGTTGTTCAGGCTCTTTCGAAACGTCTTTGTTGAAAACCCGTACGGATGTTGCTGCGTCTTCTGAAATCGAAACTTCATCTGGCTGCCGTGACGCAGACCGAACTGCACTATCACGGAAGCATTACCATTGACCGGGACCTGATGGACGCTGTCGGCCTGATCCCATACGAGCAGGTGATGGTGGCCAACGGCTCTAATGGAGCGCGCGGCGAGACCTATGTCATTGAAGGTCCCCGCGGCTCCGGGGCGATTCAGATGAATGGAGCCCTGGCACGACTGGCGCACCCGGGGGACCGGATCATCGTCATGTCATTTGCCTTTGCGACACCGGAAGAAGCATCCGCCCATCGTCCCAAAGTCGCCATTCTGGATGAGAAGAACCGCATCGTGGAACAGTTTGAAGGTGAAGTGAAGTAGTTCACTGCCCAAGGCGACCTATGCGGGTATTCCGCATCGCTCCGACAAACAGGGATACGGATTGAGACTGGGGGGCAGGCGAGGGAGATGGTAAACCTTCCCTGAGTGCCCCTATCCACCTCAGTAGCTGTCACCGACCCGATCAAACGTCCGGGAGCTGTCTTCGAGAATCAGGACCCAGTCGTTATTGCGACCGGAATGGGGAGGAATCACCGGAAGCTCCGCTGACTTGGGGAACGTCCCGAACTTCTGAGCAGTATTCTGCCGCGGGTTGAACCAGTAGGCGTCCACATTGGTTCCAGAAATCTTGTCCAGACGAATGGTGCAGGGGGAACCGGTCGGCAGATAGACCAGAGCAAAGGCCCCATCCTGTGCCAGTGCCGCGTGGGCACCGTTTTCCTCAGCCGCTTCGTCTTTGACAATCAGGGAGGGGTCATACCTCAGTTCCCAGAACGGACGGGCCGTCAGTAACCCTTTCAGGTATTTCATCTGCGTGGCCCCCGGGTGGTGCAACGCCTTCTGCCACGGTGTCCGGGCCAGCGAGATCGGCTTCCGATCCGGTTGCCAGAATTGCCAGATGTTGTGATTACCATAAGTGTGTCCACACGCCCCGGCAATCATCGATTCATAGGCACAGCGACGAACGTCCGCTTCGTCAAACCACTTTACATCACTCCCGGATTCGTCCCGTTTATTCCAGTCCTCCCCTTTGATGGGGTGATCTTCGTAGCACGGTTCTCCATCCAGAGTCGGTTTTGTCGGGGTCCGATTCAGGTTCTTCTGAGCATCGATCGAATTCGGACGAACCGGCCGGACATGCCCCGACTGGATCATGTTGAAATCGAGCCATTCATCCGCGTGAAAGATCTGTGCGGAGTTACTAGTTCCCTGCGGATGATACGTTTTCAGATGGGCTCCCCCATCCCCTTTTTCCAGCCCGCGGGCCATCGCCCGGATAATCTCGACCTGCACTTCATTCTCCGGGTCGCGGTCCCCTCCAAGGACCCAGATCACGGGGGCTTCACGATACCGCCGCCCGAGCCATTCCCCGTAGGCTTCAGCGTTCACCGGATTGAAGATTTCCGGGCCGATTCCGTGCTTTTTAGCCCATTTGTCCCCCCAGGTCGGGAGCAGGGCAATGAACAGCCCTCGTTCCTCCGCCATTTTGATGACATCATCCACAAAGTCCCAGTAGTCATCGGCACGCCCCGGACGAACATCCGGTCTGGTCGGGTCGTTCTCAATCAGTGGTCGATGACCATAAGCATTCGGGGTATTCAGGCCATCCAGTTCAGCAAGAGCGACCGCCTGAATCACGGTGAATCCCTTCGATGCGCGGTCATCGAGATAGAGGGCCGCTTCTTCCCGATTCAACCGGTGAAACAGTTCCCAGGCTGTGTCGGCCAGATAGAAAAATGGCTTTCCAGAGACATCCGTCAGATAACGGCCATTGTCACTCACCTTCAATCGCTGATGAGGGACAACAGGCGCAGCAACAACGGTCGATTCCGCAGCAGGGCTTGTCGCTGCGTCTTTCGTCGAAGGGACAGCGTCCCCGGGCTTCGATGGGTCAGACTCTTTCGGAGCAGTTTCAGCTGCGGAAGCCTCAACGGAAGACAAACCCGAAGCAGGAGGCTGTCCCCGAACCACTCCCTCCCCCCAAACGGGATTGAGGGCCAGACAAAAAGAAACTGTCAAAAGCAGGTCGCCGATCCGTTTCACAAAACACCCGTCTCGATGCGTCAGGCCGCTTCAGAATGGTCCTCGGAGGGTTGCCAGAGAGGCAAAAATCCGCGCCATTTTTCTCCCGTGGACAGCAATTTGCCGCCAATTTCTGGAATTCGCTGTCAAAGTGCAGGTTATCAGCGCCGCTCGCATTGATCGAGTCTGCTGGAATGAGAAGATAGGATGAAATCTCAAGGAAACTCGACCACTCTCAGGTGATTCTGTCCTGAACATTTCCCAATCACACTCTGACGACAAGCCCTGATCCCGCCATTTGGCGATTCCACAAGGCTCCCCGACTTCGGTCTATCCAGAAGCCTGATGCGAATGGTCGGTCGCCGCCAGAGTGGATGCACCGGTCCCCGTTTTTGCGGGACCAGCTTCTCCGTTTTCTGTCCCTTGATTCACGACGGGAAGACGCTCGACATCCAGTGAAGGCGTCTCATCAGAATCAGAATGGCTTCGCCGAAACTCTTCCTCCAAAGCCTCCCGTTGGCGGGCGATCTCCTGATCGAATCGCGACAGCACGTCGAGCGCCTTGTCCCGGGATGTCACCAGACCAATGATCAGATATTGCGTGATCGCAAGAAAATAGAAGATCCAGCCATTCACCCCCGAAAAAATCACCGCCAGAATCGCAAAGACGGGGGATGAGCGACTCAGATGCATGCACAGAACTCCCCTCAACAGGGGCCATGCCTGCTTGGAAATGTTCCCCCAAAGTCCGATACCCCGAATCCATCGTGGCGGACGGGGGCCGGGATGGATGATCGAAAACAGCTGCTGGTCCGGCATTGATTCGATGACTCCGATCGCCAGCAGGAGTCGACCCGCTGCGAACCACCAGTTCGAATCCAGATCGAAGTTCAATTCCTTCTGGGAGATCCACAGGGAAATCTGTTCTTCAACATTCTTTGTCGCCAGCAGGAGGAGCAGCGAGGCCCTTGTCCACTGCTCGACATCCCGCTCGAATTCATCATCCCATGTGGAATTCGGACGAAGTTTTCGTCGCACCAGCCTCAACATTGGAATGGCCAGCAGCCCCGCCAGAAACCGCACCGTGGGTTTCAGGATGGGAGCAATGATCTGACCAAACCAGGGGAAAGGAAGGGGCAACGATCATTCCTCCTGTGGACAAAGCGACCGCAACGGGAAGGGGAGTTCCATGGTGAAAACGCAGAGGCCCCCGGTCTGGATCATCTCCAATCACGAACTTAGGGAAGAAAACCCTTTTCCCGCAACTCCTGAATATTCCCCGGGGCACTCTGGAGCATCCGCTCAGTGGTGTACTTCAGGACGGCCAGTTTCCCCAACTTGTGCGGCGCGGTCAGAATCGCCACCCGATCCTCATCTTCCGAGTCGAGCTGGCGATTCAGGCGGGCCACCACTTCTTCAACGCTGTCGCTCACGAGATTGGCATGTTGTGATTCGTTTTCGATTCGCAGATTGGAGAACGCTGCGGTCCTTGCCAGCAGGAAATCGATCATTCCTGCGGACTCCCCGTCCTCGAAAAAGTTGCGAAATTCCGGGGCGACATTATCGGGGGTGAGGATGAGTGGACGGGTGACTTTGACCACCCCCCGAGACAGCTCCACCGGATTCCCCGGCTGTTCGGCATCCACCACCAGAAAGTAGGGGAGCTCTGAAGTTCCAAATGTGAACAGTGTGTAAGGAACGGATCGGACAATGGCCACTGAGTTCCAAAGCCGGAGAAAATGCTCTTCCTGTCTGTTTCTGTAAAAATCCATATCCCTTTGGAATTTCAAATCGGAAGGAACAGGTATCAACGACTGACTGCTGAAAGTCCGGGATGGCAGCAATCAGCTGTCCGAAAACCTGTGAGTCCCTGAGTCGGTCTTCAACGAGTAGACTCAATTCCACAGGGACTCACAAGCGGAGGGAGAAAGTTTGTCGTCGTCATCCTCTCTGAATCCAGACTCTTCATTCTCGATTCTGCGTGCATAACAGATCTTTCTTGACTTTCTTTCGAGGGATCGGGAAAACACCCATTCGCCGGGAATCAGAACGTGGAACGTTTCTGCATCGGCAGATAAATGAACCTTCAAGAAAGAGTCAAATCATGAGTGGACCTATTGTACGCACGGGGGCAACTCCCCAATTCTGGAAGAACTGGGATAACGTCTTTGGAAAGAAGACCAAGGCTGACAGCAAGAAGACCGCCACCGCAGAGGGGAAGGCAAATCCGGCCGCCAAAGCATCCGCTGTGAAAGCTGCCCCGGCCAAAACGTCCACCGCGAAAGCCACCGCAAGCAAGACCGCAGCAGCAAAGAGCACCGCAACCAAAGCTTCCGCCTCAAAAGCTACTGCTGCAAAAACAACCGCTGCCAAAGCATCAGCGAAAAAAACCGCATCCAAGTCCACGGCGAAGAAGAAGTAGCCTTCCATTGCTTCCGTTTTCCCCGAGAGGTGGTGGGGCTGTCGGCGATCGCCCCCTCCTCACTCGGCATAAAAATTGGGCAGCCAATTGAGTCTGAGGCAAGCGGGCCCCGGCTCTTTCAACTCGCCCCCGAGGAGCCGATGGGAGATTCGAGGGAAGAGAAAGGAGATCCCTTTCTGTTCACAACGAGTCCGCCTCCCCCTGTTTTTCACAGCGTCATGCGGCAACGTTGCTCCGCATTTGAAGAAAACCGGCGACCAACAGAGGCTTTCGTGGTGTCTGGGCGCTCACCTGTGTTGGTCTTTCGTATTTTGACAGTCGGGCCTGTGCATGTTTGATTCGTCAAAAGCGGAACCCAACACCGCCCGGAGTGGCCTGGGACCAACCATCATCATCTGGACAGGACTGGTTGCGTGGTCATTGCTGCGCATCCCGGTACCGGCGGTCAACGAACCGTACTACCTTGGTAAGGCGATGAACTGGTGGCACCCCGCCTGGTGCGCTGGGGACCTGTTGTTCGAATCGGCCAACCCTCACCTCTTTTTCTATGCGACGTTCGGGAGCTTGACGGCATTCCTCCCGCTACCGGCAGCGGCGATTGTCGGCCGAATCATCGGGCTTCTCATCCTGGCGGTGGGGTGGCAGTCGTTGTCCTCCGCTGTGACCGGTCGTCGATGGGGAGGCGTTCTGGCCCTTCCCATTCTCCTGATGTTGCAGGCTCTCGGGAACCTCTCCGGGGAATGGCTGGTCGGGGGCATTGAAGGGAAGGTTCCCTCGTACGGATGCCTCTTTTTCGCATTCGGATGCTTTCTGAGAGGACGGTTCCTTCTCGCCGGCGCATCAGCGGGTCTGGCTGTCAGCTTTCATCCCCTTGTCGGCCTGTGGGGAGTTCTCGCGGCTGGACTCGCAACGCTGTACAGCATGTTCAAACCGGTGCAGGAAAACACTTTGTCAGAGGAATCCATTTCACCTCGTCGGGAGGATGATGGGATCGCGTTGCAGGAAGGGCACCCCCTTCGATTTCCCACTCCCGGTCAGGCCATGTTGATGCTGGGATTGATGGGGGTCGCTGCACTTCCGGGGCTTCTTCCCGCGGTGACGATGTTGCAATCGTCTGACGCGGGGGTGAATCATCTCGCGAATCAGATCCAGGTGGGGAGTCGACTGGCCCACCATCTCGACCCGATGAGATTCCCGAAGGAATCGTATCGCTACTGGGGATGCCTGATTGTCCTCTGGGGACTGATGGAATCGTCTCTCCCCCGATCACCTCGTCGGCGATGGTGGAACACCTGTGTTGTGGTGAGCATCGCCATTGTCGTTCTCGGCGTCCTGATCGGCTGGGGGCCGCGGCCTGTCCGAACAATGCCTTTTTCCGAGTTCCGCACGAACCTGTTGAAGTTCTACTTCTTCCGGATGGGGGACCAGCTGGTGCCGATTGCACTCAGTCTTACGGCTGTCCCCTTCACAGCTCGATTTCTTCAGCACCATCGATCTGCTTTATCCACCCGAGTGGCAATGGGAGGAGTCTGGGGATCGATCATCGTGGCCTCTCTCCTGATCCCGTTTCCTGACACCGTTCCCAGCCGGATGCGACCTGCAGCGCTGGCTGACTGGGAAGAGGCGTGTCAGTGGATCAAAACCCATTCCGCTCCCACTGATCTGGTCCATGTCATGGACACCGGTTGGGGGACGAAGTGGTTTGCTCACCGCCCCGAGTACGTCAATTTCAAGGACATGCCACAGGACGCCCCATCAATCGTCGAGTGGAACCGGCGACTGTGGGTGATCGCGGACTGGAGAAAAGAGGTGACCGCAGACGGTCGCGTCACCTCCGATGAACTGACCCAACTCGGACGAAAAACGAGAATCCGGTGGGTGGTATGCAGCCGGTTCGGTCCGTTCGACATCGCTCCGGCTTACGAAAACAGGACGTTTCGCGTCTACGAAGTCCCTGCTTCCGTGGAGGAATGAATTCCGTCTCCCAGCGGGGGAGGGAAGGGGGATTTGGGAGACAGATAAGCCTCCATCACGTTGTGCCGCCGTGTCTTGCGTACGAGCATCTTGAACTCGGGAGTTTCGATCACTTCCGAACCATGAATCGGCCCATCGATCTGTGCTGTAATCCAGTCGTTGACCGTCCGGATCTCTCCATGTTCCTCCGATTTCGGTAACTGCGGGATCTTGATCCCCGTCCTCCGTTCGAGAGAAGCGAGAAGCAGTCCGCCCCCGACGATCCACCCGCGCCCGGTCGCAACGAGCTGGTTCGGGAGACGATCATATTCATCTTCGATCTCTCCCACCATCTGTTCCAGCATGTCCTCCATGGTCACCATGCCAACAATCTTGCCATTGGAGGCACAAACCAAGGCAATGTGCTCCCGCTGATGAATCAGCCGTTCCAGAACCTGAGCAATCGGAAGATCCTCGGAATAACGATTGATCTTACGGACAATATTCCGGATCGAGGTGTCTTTGGGAGAAAACCGAAGGTGGGCAACGATATCCTTGAAGATGACGTATCCCACGATCCCCTGAGGATCGCCATGTCGCTCGGTGACCGGGAATCGGGTGTGCATGTCCATGTGGGCGGTGACGAGAGCATCTCCAGCGGAACAGTCCAGGTCAATCATGCTGATGAATTCGGCAGGAAGCATGATCTCCTTCACGGGACGCCACGACAGTTCTGCCGCTCCCAGAATGATTTTCTCCTGCTGCGAACCAATCAGGCGCGAGGTTCTTGCAATAGCGACACTCGCCCGAAGTTCCTGCAACTCTGATGAAACAGGAAGATCGGGGGCCTGAGATTGGGAAGCGGTTACCGATTCGAGCAACTTCATCAATTGTTGAACCGGCATCTCCAGGCACCATACCAGCGGCCACAGCAGATAAGACAAGACATTCATCACCGGAGCAACATTCAGCAGAACCAGCTCCGGATTCCGCAGCGCGAAGACCTTGGGAATCAACTCCCCAAAGACAATCATGACTGCAGTCAGCGGGATCACGACGAGGAGTACGGAAATGATGTCCGCAACTCCGCCCGAAACCCCCAGTTGCTCCTGAAAATAAGGGGCCAGCTGTTCTTCTGCTCCCACCCCGGCGGTCGCCCCTGCGATGAATCCGACGAGCGTGATCCCGAGCTGGACCACCGCCAGACTCCCTTCCATCTTCTGCTTCATCCGGAGGCTGGCTTTGGCACCACGGCGGCCTGAATCTGCCAGAGACTGCAGTTTTCCAAGAGAGGCCGAAGCCAATGCAATTTCAAAAGCAGCGAGAATCCCGTTGAGGACGATCATGGTAACCATGACGCCCAGCTGTAAACCCCACATTGGTGTGTTCCAGAAGGAAACGAATTGTCTGCCGGAATTGTAGGGAAGCCAGTGACATTCCCGAAGTTCTTCGGCGACGAAAATTCGAGATCATCCCGCTTATTCAGCAGAATTGATGCGATGGGCGAGGCGCTGAACATGGCGCCGCAGCGAATCCCGAAACTGATCCATGCTTGCTGATTTGGCATTACGTCCTGGAATGAGGATCAGATCAAGCCCTTCGGGGAGTTGATGTTGTTCCAGACGATAGGCTTCCCGAAGCATCCGACGAAGCCGGTGCCTCACGACGGAGTTTCCGTGCCGACGGGAAACGCTCAGCCCGATGCGTGTCAGTTTCTCCCGGCTCTTTGAGGCAAAGACGACGAGAATGGCATCGGCAGATTTCTGGTTCCCCTGATAGATTCGCTGAAAATCCAGACCACTACGGAGTCGACGCATCCGGGGAAATGTCAGTCGGAGCGGGGGAGGGGAGTCATTCGGAGCATTCACGACCAGCTGCTCCCAACGTTTGAGACATCTGGCTGACCCCCGGAAGCGCCGCCACCAGTTCTTCACGGATTTTCTGAAGCACCTTCTCCTCAAACAGTGCCGCCTGCTGGTCGTTCCAGACCTCCCGGGTTTCGTGCCAGGCGAGGTTCAATTCGTCCAGTGCTTCCTGAATCCGTCCCGCTGCTGCCTGTAAATTTCCGGGTCGCATGATTCCTCACTCCGTTTCAATGACTCTGCATCAAAAACACTCTGAAGGGCCAAATTTCTCGTTACCCTCCAGACTTTCCCTCATCTGAAGAAGGAGCAGGGCGTTCCATTTCCGCATACTTTTCGAGAATGCTCACCGTGTTGGCCAGATAAGCAAGTCCCTCGGGAATATCGACATCGAGCAGTCGGCGGATCGCTGACAGTCGCCCCCGAAATTCATCCGCAGAGTGATGAATTTTCTGCCCCCACTGGCGGACCCGTTCTTTCTGTTCCTGACAATGCTGAAGCCGCCGCTTCGCCCGCTCGTACGCCTGTTTTTCTTCAATACAGGCAGCCCGATGTCCTGCAACGGTCCTCATCCGGCAGCTCTCGTAGTTCATCCGTGTCGAGGCCACCAGATCGTAAGCTCGCCGGATCTGACTGGTCCAGTAGTGCGGTGCTTCGTGGTCAATCCACTCGAACGACTTCTGAACCTCCTGCTGCATCGACTGAAGGGCCCCTTCCAGTTCTTCTGCAAACCGCATCAGCTGCAGGCGAAATCGCCGGATCGCATCGATGTCGCGTACCTGAACACTCATCGGGGGCCTCCCTGTCACGGGATCAAACCGGTACGGGTACGAAGAAACTGGGCAACGAGGCTCCTACTTCGAACCCGGCTTCTTCTTCAATGGCTGGAGCATGGTCATGACATCCAGTATGACAGGACGGGGCGTCAGACGCACGCTGAAGGAGAGAAGTTGATTTCGCAGACCGGGCATCACAAGACGTTTGCGTTTGCGGACCCCCTTGTATCCCGCCCGGGCAACCGCTTCGACACTCATCGCATTGAACTTGAAGACGGGCGTGTCGTGCATGCTGGACTCGTCTCCAAACTCCGTTCGGGTCGGTCCGGGACACAGACAGGTCACACAGACGCCGGTCCCCTGCAACTCCTTCCATAGAGCCTCGGAAAACGACAGCACGAAGGCTTTGGTGGCATAGTAAATGTTGACATTCGGGCCCGGCTGAAACGCCGCCGTTGAGGCGAGGTTCAGGACAGATCCTTTCTTCTGCTCCAACATCCCCGGCAGAAACAGGTGAGTCAGTGCGACCAGTGAGGTCACGTTCAGCTGGATCATGTCGAGCTGGCGCTGCAGAGGAATGTCGACAAACGGGCCAAGCTGGCCGAAGCCGGCATTATTGATCAGGATGTTGACACGCAGTCCGGTAGCCTGAACCTTCTCAAAAAGTTCCTGCGAGGCGCTCGGCTGCGTGAGATCCAGCGGAACGATGTGAGAGACCGTTCCGTAGCGCTGCTGAAGCTCATCAGCGAGTGCCGTCAGCCGGTCTTCCCGACGTGCTGTCAGAATCAGGTCCGCACCATCGGCCGCAAACAGTCGGGCCAGTTCCCGTCCGATTCCCGAAGAGGCCCCAGTGATCAGGACCACATCTTTTCCCATCGTAATGACTTTCTCTTGCGAAAAATCCTCATTCATTCAACTCAAGAGGCCGGTCGGGAAATCGACCGGCCCCCTTGGATTGAGAATGAGATGATGTCTTTTTGATTTCAATCTCCGTCGCTCTCAGCACCAGATTCAGCGGTCAACCGGAGCAGGGGCTCCGTTCACGGTGAACCGGGCCTCATACGCCAGACTGGTAATGAAGTGCCGGGCGGTGATGTACTCATCAACATCCAGATTGTTGATGTCTTTCCCGACATCCGCCAGCAACCGGTTGGTCGCCTTTTCAATGGCGGCGCAATTTTCGGAGCCAGCCCCGCTGTTCTCAGGTGTTCGCTCATGGAAGAGCTTGTCAATTTCGTAACGGTCTGCATCGTAGCGGCTGTCACGAAGAACGCCGGGCCAGGTAATCACTCCAGTCTGGCGATCGAACTGAGCGGGCGTCAGACGGTGCGGAGCAGCCCGATTTTTCATGTCCTTTTTATAGGCTTCCACCTGAGCACGGGCCTCAGCTGTCTTGGCGGCATATTCCTGCATCGCTGCCCGCTGGCGTTCGTTATAGGCTTCCCGCTGCAGATTTACGGTCTGAAGATATTCCTGATAGGCCTGAAGGTATTGGGACGCAGCCTGAGTATGTTCCAGCTCATAAGCCCCCTGATCGACCTTGGCCTGACCAAGCCCCTGTGCAGCCGCACCAATGCCGATGCCGGCCCCCATGGCAGCGGTCATCCCGCCCCCATATCCATAACCACCGTAGATCGGGACATAGCCATGATAGGCATCATACCCATATCGAGGCACGAACTGAGCGGCACACTCCCTTGCCCCCATCCAGCACATCCCCTGAACAACGGTCATCGCCACGAACAAAACACGCTGCCATGAGAGAATCATTGTTTCAGCCATTTTCAAGTTAAAGGGAGACCACACATCCGGCATGACATCTGTCCGGGGCAAACCATGCAGTCAAGTCCGGATCACCCCGGCATCAGAGATGCCAGTTCAATTTACTGCAAGCATACACGCCAGAAAAAGTCGTTGTTGGAACGTTTTCAGGCATCGCTGGAACAACCGGCCCGCGAAATAACCTCAGGTGATAGAATCGCCAGATTTCCACCAGAGTCCACGTTGAAATTTGTCCTCAATCCATTGAGAACGAGGAGCCTTCCCGACCAGACAAATTCGGCGCTGGTGACATTTCTAAACAAAAAGAAAGAGAGCCCGACGAAACGGACTCTCTTTTCTCTCGCGTCTACAGCTGATCGGGCGTCAACTTTCGTTGTGCCCAGTATTCATTTGATTTGTTTCCATACGGAATCGGGTTGTATTCCCCAACCAGATCAACATTGGTCCCGTTTTCCGGAATCTGATCTGCCAGTCCCGCGAGGAAGTAAACCCCGTTCACCAGTTCGCGGCGAACTCCCTCGATCAACAGGTCGCAGGAAGAACCAATCGTCGATGTCAGGGCCGTTCCCTGCTTTCCATTCGGAATCTGGTATGACTTCAACCAGACGATTGGCATCATGGGGTTGTTCTTGGAGTCATCGGGTTCGGCATCGGTTGGGCGCATTCCAAAATGCTGATCCTCAGGATCGTATTTCCCAGCGCGATTCATGACCTTCCCAAGAACCAGCGGCTGGGAATCCCCCGGCAACGGGAGTCGGACACCGTAAACATCGGTCGATCCCCAGATGTCCCCATCCTTGATCCCCCGCAGGATCGGATGGTCTTTCTGGGACTCGACAACCACACCATAGGTGCTCTGATGCCGATGGTGACCGTGGTGAGTGTGCCAGCGTTCCCCGAGAACGAGCCGACCAAATCCGTCAGTCCAATCCTTCCGATCGCCTGCATAGCCATTGGAGTAATGGGCGTAGGGATGATTCCCCGGGATGTTAAAAGCATGCGTCGCGGTCCGAATGCCCAGGATCGGCTTCCCGGACTTCAGATACTTTTCGAAATGTGCCATCTGCTCCTCCGGCAGGTTCCGAAACCGGGTGAACAGGACCATCAGATCGGCATCGTCGAGAGCTTCCAGACCGGGAATATTGTTCGTCGCATTTGGGTTGATGTACCCGGTCTGGGGATCGATCGCATAAAGCACCGTGCAGTCAAAGCCGTGGCGTTCTGAGAGGATCTTCGCCAGCTGGGTGAGGGCCTCTTCCGAGCGATATTCTTCATCACCCGAAACCAGAACCACTTTCTTCCCCTGACCGGGACCGGATTTCCCTTTGAGTTCCAGCGTCTGCCGGGGGCTGGAGGCAGGGAGTTCCTGAATCCGGATATTCTTCCAGCGAATCTGCTTCCCGACTTTGTTCTCGTCTTTCCCGATGCCATGAACCTGAAGGGCAATGAATCCGGTCGACGTCATGTCATCCGTCAGATTCGCCACCGGAACCCCATTAATCCAGGTCCTGATGTTTGGTCCATTGGCTTCAATCCGATAGTGATTCCACTCCTTCGGCTTGAAGGCAGCACGGGCGGCAGCGTGGTCGTCCCCCTCCAGCTTGTACAGCCAGCCCCGTCGCCCTTCATCGTAGATCCCGCCAGACCAGGCCCGGGAACTGGGATCAATCTCGACCTGATAACCATGCACCCGGTTCGCTGCCACCTTGGCGGTGATAGGCTTTCCATCTTTCCCGGTTCCGGTCCAGACCTTTTCTGTGTCGAACTGATTGGACCGGATCTGAATCCCGGAGTTCAGCAGTGGATCGACTTTTACATCCAGTTCAAGAATGAAGTTTTCGTAGTCCCGATTGGTCGCCAGAAAGCTGTTGCCTGTGTTTGGAACCGAGGTGCCGACAATCTCTTCCCCTTCGACGGTGTAGGTGGCGGTCCCGCCTCGCTGCGTCCAGCCTTCAAGGTCCTTGCCATTGAACAGGGAAACCCATTCCCCTTCGGCCTGAACGCTTGACGTTCCTCCCATCAGGAACAGTCCCAGCACCAGCAACACTTTCCAGCAGCGCATCATTTGTTGTCCTCAATCATTCAGTGTATCACGGCCCGATACCGCAACAGTCTCTACAAATCAGCGGAGGATTATATCAGCGCTCGTCTGAATTCGCAGTCCATCCCTCACTGGCAGCGGCATTCGCCAGTCGGTTCCCGAATTCCCGACGGAGAGTTTCCGGGGAGACGTCCCGAAGAATGACGATGCGAAGAAAATCACTTACCCTCGAAGCAACCAGACATCTGCTGCCCCGACGACCAGAATGCCAATACTGATCACCGCATTGACATGAAAAAACGCGACATTCACCCGCTCCAGATTATCCGGGCGGACCAGTGCGTGTTCATAGATCAGCAACAGACTCACACAGATGATCCCTGCAAGGAACAACCATCCCAGCCCGGCGACCTGCCAGAAGACAAACAGACTGACGATCGTGAGAAAATGACTCACCATGGCCAGTCGCAAGGCATTCCGAACTCCGAGGCGGACAGGAAGTGAGTTCAGATTCTGGGACCGGTCAAATTCGACATCCTGTGTGGCATAGAGAATGTCGAACCCGCCCACCCAGAAGAAAATGACCGCCGCCAGACTGACCGGAATCCAGCTGATCGTTCCGGTGATCGCGATCCATGTCGCGATGGGAGAAAGCATCAACGCGGCACTCAGCCAGTAGTGGCACAGCGAGGTCCAGCGTTTGGTGTAGGAATACCCCAGCACAAACAACAGCACCGGAACCGAAAGCCGCAGAGGCCACGGGTTGGGAAGAAAGAGTAGGGTACTGGCACAAAACAGCACGGAGCAGACAAGAGTAAACAGGCCGACAAATATCGGACTGAGCCGACCTGCAGGAATGTGACGCTGGGCCGTCCGGGGATTTGCCTGATCGATCTTCCGGTCGACCAGCCGGTTGAAAGCCATTGCTGCGGAGCGGGCAAAGACCATACACAGCAAGATCCCCACCAGATGAACCCACTGAAAAGGGGTGTCGCGCCAGGCCAGTACCGCCGCCAGAAGGGCAAATGGCAGGGCAAAGACCGTGTGGCTGAACCGGATCATTCCCAACACATCTGTCAGTTTTTGCCAGAGAGACGCGGAAGGAGCAAGAGTGGAGTTCATGGGTGAAAGAATCGCTGACAGACAGAAACAGGCGGCTGAGAAACAGGATATCGCGGGAGGGATTTTGACCGGTTGACTCTTTAATTGATTAACTCTTCATCTGAGCCTGCCGGTCCCGGTGTTTCTGGACAAAGTACACCCAGTTCCCCGCGAGGATCAGCCCGATCATGAGGAGATGGGCCACCAGCTGCGGGCCCATTCGGCGGCTCGCTTCGAAGTATTTGGGATCGACGGTCCCGTTTCCATAGGCATTATTGACGATCGTTTCGTACTCAGCTGCTCCCTTGATCGCCCCGAGCATCCCGATCAGCTGCTTCGGGACATAGGGATAAAACAACGGCGCCTGCACCCCGGTCACTCCTGCGACCATCCGAATCTTGCTGGGATAGGGAGTCACCGCATATTGCACCCATTCCTTGGTGCCGGGATAGGCGCCGCTGACATTCACAATCAGGTCCATATCCTGTATGCTCGAAACATCCTTGCACATCGGGATCTGGTCAATATTCGTCCCGCGTGCATCGGTGGTATACAGGCCCCGCAGGTTGGTGACGATGACCTTAATCACTCCTTCATAGCCGGACTTGTAGCCGAGATTGACGTAATCCACCCCATATTTCATTTCGGGGAAATCGGACAGGATCACGTTCTCGATCGTCTTCTCGATCATCTCCGGACCAACCGGCAGGAGCGTGATGAAATAGAGCTTCAGTTTCTTCTCACAACAGTGCCGGGCGAATGCCATTGCCATCGGGCCCAGTTCCCCTTCGACCGAAGGATCATAGTCCCAGGCCATCAGGACCCGTGATCCGGGGGGAAGTGATTCGATCGCGTCAAAGACATCCTGCGTCATCGGAGTGGCGGTCTCCGGGAACGTGATCCCGAAGAGAATCGGAATCCCGACCGCCAGCGCCATCATCAGAAAGATCCAGCGCCGATCCAGATTCTTCAGGATGTCAAACATCACCCAAGGTCTTTCTCTGACAGATCAAACAGGCCGATGTGTTCCCGACCGCGAGTCGAAGCAAACCGAACCCGTGTTCCCGGTCCGCTTCGCCGGGACTCAAACCGGGCGTCTCCTCAAGGTCGCTTCACTCCCAGATGGTCATACGCCTTCTGAGTCACAACACGCCCTCGCGGAGTCCGCTGGACCAGACCGGAACGAAGTAAATAGGGCTCAATATCATCTTCGAGGGTATCCGGAGGAATCGACATGCTGTGGGCAATCGCATTCAGTCCTGCCGGCCCCCCTCCGAAGACCTCGATCAAGGTCTGGAGATAGCGGCGATCCTGCTTTTCCAGGCCAAAGCAATCGATCTCCAGCACCTTCAGGGCATATTCCGTAATTTCGTTCGTAATTTCACCCTCAGGATGGCGCAAGGTCGCAAAATCCCGAGTTCGCCGAAGAATATTGTTTGCCTTCCGGGGAGTTCCCTGACTCCGGCGGGCGATTTCCAGCCCGGCCTCCTCCGAAATGGAGGTCCGCAACTTGCGGGCATTGCGCCGAATAATCTCGACCAGATCCGGGAGTTCGTAGAAATCGAGATGTTCGCGGTAAACGAAGCGATCCCGCATCGGAGCAGTCAACATTCCCGCCCGGGTGGTCGCTCCAATCACCGTAAAGGGCTTGAGCTGCATATTGATCGTGCGGGCGTTAAGTCCCTCTCCCACAGCGATATCGATCCGAAAATCTTCCATCGCCGGATAGAGAAACTCTTCGACCGCAGGACGTAGGCGATGGATCTCGTCAATAAAGAGGACAGATCCATGTGATGCGTTCGTCAGATAGGGGAGGAGGTCTTTCGGGGCATCGAGTGCCGGACCCGCTGCGATCTGGCACTCCACTCCCAGTTCCCGGGGAATCACCGTGGCCAGCGTGGTTTTTCCGATTCCGGGGGGGCCATCGAGAAGCAGGTGCCCCAGCACATCGCCCCGTTTTCGGGTTGCCTCCAGAATCACCTTCAGCCGGTCCACCACCTGACGTTGCCCGACCACTTCATCCAGCTTCCTT
>CALLWY010000034.1 GCA_938015865.1 uncultured Planctomicrobium sp. | reverse complement strand
CATGCCAAACTTCGTCAATGCGCCAAGAAAGGCCATTTCCTCTGTCGCGATCTGCCCGGTGCTGAGAAATGCCACTGCTTCCGGGCCGTGGTCCTGTTGAATCTGCTTGAATCGCTGAACGAAACATTGCATCGCTTCGTTCCAGGTGACCGGCTTCAGAACTCCGTCTCCATTTCGCATTAAAGGAGCTGTCGCACGATCAGGGGCATCAAGGACAGTGAGTGCTTCCCAGCCTTTGGGGCAAGCCATTCCGAGATTGACCGGAGAATTTGCTGCTGGGCTGAGCCCTATTGCAGTTCCGTCTTTCAGATGAATATTTAACGAGCAACCTGTCGAGCAATAGCCACAGATCATCGAGGTCGTGGCGTCCGGTTTCAGTCGAGCTGGGACCTGACCCAGCCCGTGGCCTCCCGGAGTCAGAAGAAGCTCCTGAGTGAAGCTCCCTTCTCGCTGGTGGAGCAGCGAACTCCATGCATGGGGTATCGAGCGTTCATTTTTTGAAGTCATGATCGCATCATCCCTGGCATTCGCGGGGCAGCGACCGCAGAGAAAAACAGATATCTCTCAAACAATTCGCCGATCAGACAACCCGACCATGCTGCAGCCACAATGCAGACAGACGTCAAATTGACCAGATGAGACGTTGTAGCGGCAGTATCCTGTAAAATGACCAATGGAAGTATGATTCCTCCGCAGAGTCCCGCGAGTAATCGGGCCAATGAGACTCGAGAAAGAACGCCAGCAATCAGCAGGGCCGAGCGTTTGAGGGGAGAGGTCCGCCGAACGGCCAGATATCGGAGCAGAAGTCCATCGAAGGCAATTTTGCACGCCGTCAGGATGATCAGTCCTTGCGTCATCGGTTGAAAAAGCTGCTCTACGAGACGTAGCGACGTTTCGTTTTGAAACCACCATGCAAAAACCATCATCGACACCCAGACGGTAGCAACTCCCAATACTGCAGAAGTCAAAAGGAACCGAGTGGCAGTTTGACCAGAACTCCAGAGTTCCTTGCGAGTGAAGGCGTAGATCATGGCGGAGCAGAGAACTCCAACCAGTCCTGCTATGCAGACCGGCCAGCCAAGCAAAAGCAACTGCTGAGCGATCTGACTCTTCCAGTCCGCTGCTTCGGAGGCAAACCAGCATCCCAGGGCATAAAGAACTGCGAGCTTGGCAAAGATGCCAAACGCCAGAATTTCTCGACTTAACCAGGAATGTCGCAATCCGATGATTCCGCGAAACGCATACAAGGGGCGCCCGAGATGAAAGACGCTGGCCACCAGTGCAACTAAACCAAAGACTAGACTGTTTGTGGCGTGCCACGGGCGGAAAGCTGCCGCGAGATGCGGGGGGATACCATGATCCAGCAGGCAACCGACCACAAATGCCCCAACCGATAGCTGGGTGAACACGAGCATCAGAATCAGAGGCCAGTGAGGATGCTGGGGACTGACAGAAAAGTAATCGGCCGGAAGCATATTGCGAGGAAAGACTCGCTGCGTTTTATAGCTGGTCGTTGGCAGAGTAAAATCCGGGTCGGGCGCAGCAGGGAGAAAGTGGCTTGCTTCGGAATCTTCCTGAACCCGGTGAGTGTCGATGATCTGAATAGTGATCGCCTCATGTGGGCATGCCTGGACGCAGGCGGGCGGTTCTCCTTGTGAGAGCCGTTGAGAACACATGTCACACTTGCGAACAATCCCTTTCGTCTTGTGATACTTGGGAACATCGTACGGGCAGGCAAGCGTGCAGTACTGGCAGCCAAAACACTGGTCATCAAGATGCCTGACAATCCCTGTGATCGGGTCTTTCTCGTAGGCATCGACCGGGCAAGCACTTATACAAGCTGGTTGAAGACAGTAATGACAGGCCGTCGTCACATGTTGCATCATCGGAGCCGACGACGTCCCCCCAACTAATAAACCGACGTCACGCCACGTTTCCTTTGCATCCAGACCGTTGAGGGAATGGCAAGCCGTCACGCACGCCTTGCAGCCGGAACAACGATCCAGATCGACC
>CALLWY010000033.1 GCA_938015865.1 uncultured Planctomicrobium sp. | reverse complement strand
CGCCGGGGACGGTGGTCTTGGGAGTATTTGCCAGAAGCGGTTCCGGATTGTTTTGTGGTAGAAGCTTCGATTCGTCGATTACGTTAATAAAAACGCGGGCCGAGGAAGCAATGAGATCCTGAGGAGCCTTCAACACAGGCTCCGTGACTGGCCGGGATCCACCAAAGGGATCCACGATCATCCGTCCAGACATTTCCACCACAGCGGGACTGATCTCACGACGCAGCCGCTCATCAACGATATTGGCGGGGGCAGCTTCTTTGGTCACTGCGTATTTCTGCATCTCCTCTTCAGGCCAGACATTCGCCTTCAGATTTCTCTGCCCGTCCGCCACCTTCTTGAGGATCTCTCCCGGAGTCCCCTTATATCGGGACCATTTCGTTCCAGAAAGGGCGATCAGGACGATCAGCACGAACAGACCGAACACACCCTTTTCTACATGGTCTGCAGCGAGCTTCTTAATATTCATTTTAGCCATGTCAGAACCTCGAGATGCTGTTCGACTCGATTAACGTATTCGTGCAAGTTTGACTTGGGGAAATCCTGGCCTGAACAACGACCACTGTCAGCTCGATGACTCCGGCGGCGTGGTTTCCGGCACGGCGGGATTATCCGGGGCAGGGGGAGTCGTTCCATCCGCATCCGGGTTCGCCTCGGGTGCAGGAACGTTCCCATCGGGAGTACCTGGCTCCATCGAGGGGGCATTAGGATTGACCGCTTCCGGAACAATGGGATCTTCCGCATCGGAAATTGGAGTTGCCTCGACCTCCTGAGGAGCATTTGACGTTGCCGCTTTCCGTGCGGCAACAGCCTCCAGGATCTCCTTAGGCTGGCGATACATGGTAATAATCCCGCACACATCCAGCCGGACAAGGTCCGGATGATTGAGTGCAGACATTGCATACTCAGGGAGATTGGAGTCGTAGATATTGGTCAAAGCCGACGCCATGGGATCACGGCCCGTCCCTGAGAGTCGCTCACGCGGACGACTCCCCAGTCCAAATCCACCACGACTCCCCAGTCCTCCGCTCATCCCTCCCAGTCCGAAGCCGGATTCGCTCTCAAAGCCTCTCTGAGAAGTGGTATTGATGGCACCAGTTTGTGATTGCTTGTACGGGTTCTCCCCGACATGGAACCGGCGGACCTGAATCGGCCAATCCGAGTTCACCAGCGTTGTGATAAAGTCAGGAATCTTGGTCTGCTGAATAATGACAGACAAATAGAACCCACGTTCCAGGAAGGGGGCATCTTCAGTTTCGTTAATGTACCGCTTCTGGGCCGCACCAGCGGCGCCCGCCATACCGCCCATCCCTTCAAAATCAGACTCGCCACCTCCGCTGGCAGCATCAATGGGAGATCCAAATTCTTCCGCAGGAGAGAAAGCGACATCTTTGGGAATGGCGGCCTGCCCGGACATCATCCCTCCTCGCCCCATCCCTTCCTCATCCATCCCGCCGCCGGCAGCCCCCGCATCCTTGGTAACAGGCTCTCCACTTCCGCCGACAAGCTCGATCAGGTCGATTCGGCGAACGACGGCATCGGAGATGTTCTCTTTGTCCTCGTTGATCTTGACGATGGCATCGAAGAGAAGTTCCGTCATCCAGATATCGATCTGGGCATCCCACATCTCCTGGGAAGTGATTCCAAACTGGGCAAACTGAGCATGCGGAACCATCGCAGCCAGAATGACCTTCTGGTTCGGAGCTGGAGTTTGAGGACGCCCCGGCAACGGAGTTCCACTCCCTCCCATCGGAAGTCCCATCGGGTTGGTCGCGGTCGTACTCGTTTCCACCGGCTCCACAGGTTGGACCCGCTTTTGAAGCCGTCGAATCAGCTCCGGGTACAGTCCCTTATAAATGAAGGGAACCTGGCGATCGAATTCCCCCATGAATTCTTCCGGAACACGAGAGGCCACAGCGCGGGGCCACGTCATCCGTTCCTGCTGCTTTTTCCAGAGATCAACAATTGCATCCTGAACAGATTCATCGAGGAAGGTGTTAATGTGGGACAGCTTCCTGATGTAATCCTCATTCGGTTCAAACCCGGTGGAAACGCCGTTTTTGACGCCGTCAAGCGCATTTTCCCGTTCGATGGTCGCCTGCTTCAGCGAGCCATTCGCTGAGTAATAGCCATACAACACCAGCGGAATCACCAGTCCAATCAGGATCCAGAATCGATTTCGGATCAGGGGTTGCAGCTTGTCCATGAGATTTCTTTCACAACGTCAGACTGGCATGATTTCGAGAACCATCAACGCTCACGTACCTCATTGAGGTTCAGTTTTCTTCGGACGTTCCACTTTCCTGGCCCTCGGCAGATGGGTTCGCCGCCTCTGCTGCCAGAGCCTCGTCAGCCGCAATCCGCTCTTCCGGGGTGAGATAGTTGAATGCAAACTGAATCACAAAATCGGTCCGAATCAGCTCCTTCACATTCTCTGGATCCATTGGATTCCCCATCGGGTCCAGCCCCGGATTGAGGCCAGGTCGAGTTCCAAAACCCCCTTCGAACCCACCGGGATTCCGGACTCCACCACGAACGCCGCCAACTCCCGGACGGAGCGGACGAACCGGTCGTTGAATTTCCCGTTGCTCCGGTCCAGATCGCAGCTCCACCGATTGCGAATGATCGACGATGGTCGCGTGCGAAATCCCCAGACGCCCGACATCGCGCGGAGTCGCAAAATCAGGGGGCTGGACCGTTCGCTGCTGAAGTTTCTTCAGGAAGTGATTGATGACATACAACACTCCCTGATCCTCTTCTTTCTCCGGATTGTGGTGATAATGATATCCCACGAGCGTCACGATATAGCCAGGGCCGGCCGGACCTGTCTCTTTATCCTTAGGATCCATCAGCTGCTTTTGCTGCTCCGTCAGACCAGCAAACCAGTTTCCACGCTCGCTGACCCGCTCTGCAGTGAACTGAGTGATCGAAATGACGTGTTTCTTTTCGACCTGATCAGCGGGGATTTCGGCATCCGCAGGGTCGCGTGGCAGACAGTCAATGAAGGCGTTGAACAGTTCCATCCAGGAGAGATCGCGCCGTCCCAGCGTCATCGCATCCAGCTTGGCCTTGATGCTTTCATTCGTTGAGACTTGCCCCTCGTACTCCTGTTTGAGCTTGTTGACTTCCTCACCAAAGCCTTTTGCAGTCTCTTCCGCAGACTTGAACTCGCTGGTGTTCACCGCACTGTAAGAGAACGCATTTCCGATCGTCGACAGGGACAATCCTGCCAGCAGGGTGGCCGCTGTGGCCAGTGCCCAGGGCTTCTTCTTTCGGATGCGGCGAGCAGCTGTGATTTCGGGAGGAAGCAGCGATGTCCGAATGCGGGTCAGATCCAGCCCCTGAAGAGCCAGACCATAGGGGACCGCAAAGCTCAAGACATTCTCCGCGAAGAGCGGGGAATTGATGACCGAGTCTCCACTCAGCGCTTTGTAAGCGTCCGGGCGAATCACTTCGTACTGAAGGTTCTGCTGGAGGAACTTCTGCAGACCTGCGAGCTTGAACCCATTCCCCAGACCAATCACGCGTGCGATTTTCGCGGAACGGTTCACGCTGGAGAAGTACCCGATTGACCGCTGGATTTCAGAAACAAAGTCGTTAAAGACAGGCCGCAGTGCCTGAAAGACGGCCCGCGGATCCGGGGACTTCGTTGCGTTGCACTTCAGATGCTCTGCCTTGGCGAAGCTGAGCTTCATCTCCTTCGTCAGCGCGCGGGTAAAGTGATTCCCCCCGATGGACACGTTGCGAATCCAGATCTTATAGCCGTTCGAGACCATGAGCGTGGTGTTGTCACATCCCATGTCGAGAACGATGTAATAGTCCTCTCCCGGCTCACCCGGGGAATCGCGACGGATTCCGAGTTCATCCAGACTCAGGACGTTGTACAGAGCCAAGGGAGCAATCTGGATCAGCTCGATTTCGACCTTGGCGTCGTTGTACGGTTTCATCTGCTGATAGATCTGATCCTTCTTCATGGCGAAGAGACCGACCTCAGCATCCAGCAGGAATCCTCCTTCTTCCGCCCCAGCTCCCAGCGGCTGGTAATCCCAGATCACATCGTCCAGCGCGAAAGGGATCTGCTGACGGGCTTCATACTTCACAATCTCATGAAGCTTGCTGGACTCGACAGGGGGGAGCTGAATGAAGCGAGCCAGAGCCGACTGCCCGGGGACACTGATCGCGACAGCATCCCCTTTCAGCTGATTTCGTCCCAGAAACGTCTCCATGGCCTGTGGGACAATTTCATCCGGGATCGCATCCGGCTGGCTGAGAATCTTCGGATACGGAATATAGTCGAAGGCTTCAGCAACAATTTGATTGGTGCCGGGAACACCTCGAATCTTGATCGCCTTCAGTGCGGATTGCCCAATGTCAATCCCCCAGGCTGCACGTGGTTCCGCCATGGACTCTGCTTTCTGGTCGCGAGTGTTTCAGACGTTCTTGGAACCGGAAAGGATGGGATGTGGTTCTGAACGAAATGGAAATCGCTGAAGTGATGATGATCCTTTAGCTTACGCAACGCCATACATGTTCGCAAATCTAAATGGGACGAGGGGACATTTTCAGGTCACCCGAGCCGCTACGATCAAAACCTTCGAACCGACCCGTCGGATCGGAGTATCCCACCAATCCCCGACGACTCCGTTCCGTTGCGGTTCAGCCCCTGAAAACCACAATGCCTCACCGCATTGCCATCGCTCGCCTCAATGCTGAACGATTGGGAGATCCCGCATCAGCGAGACCGATTCAGTTGTCCTTCAATCATTAGGACGAGCAGGCAACTCGTAAAGTTCCCGATGCCCGCCATTCCCCCACGAAAAAAACTCGATTTTCGCCATCCCCAGCTCACGTATTTGTCGACGGGGACGTCTGACCGGAATGAAACTCCTCCCAGCGCTGCCACGCGTAGGTCCACTCCATCCACAACCTCAGCAGGCTCCACAAACTTCGCATCCGCGCCAGCTGCTCCGCCCCCAGACTGGTGTTCTGATGCAACCAGTTTTCTGTAGCAGTCTTCAATCCCCACCGTTCCGCAAGCGCCTTGCACAGAACATCTGCGGTCAAATCATTCGGGCTGTCCTCGACCAGAGCCCCAGACCGATCGGCGAGAGCGAACAGTTCAAACAGCTCCCCTCGGGCGGGATCGACTTCCAGCGGTCGCCGCGATTCTTCGCAGCTGCGCAAAATCGCATCGATCTGATTGATGATGTTTTCCCGAAAGTGTTCTTCCGATGTACTTTGAGACACGATTTCCAGACTTGAATTTCAGAACGGAACTTCTGGGAACGGGGAGTGAAATCCAGCACCGGCAGCAGCCGTCTCCTTCGCGGTCTTCAGGAGTACACCCTCCACTTCCGCCATCTTACCGGACCGCCCAGACAGAGAAAACCAACCCCACCAACGAAACCTGGCCCCGTCGTCAACAATGAACACCCGTTCACAAAGCCGCTTCGACAAGCGGGAAGCCTTCCCCGGTTCCAAGCACTTTCCTGAGACGGGGTCATCAGTACACTTCCCACAAATGCTGTCAGTCTCTAGGATGCCACCCACAACGCCATTCGTGAACCGCATCCGATCCCACAGACTTGGGGGGGATGTCCGGTTTGATTGCGTTCTACCCTCAGATTCTCTAGACTCCCTGCCGATTGGTTTTTCAGGGATTGTTGCATATTTGCTGTAACGCATTGCTGTTTAGGCGGTTAAGATGGGAATTGACAAAAGTTTGAAGCGTGGCGGCCGCCTGGGGCGTTCGCGGAATGTCCTGAAACGTGACGAACGAGTTGAAAAACTGAAGGCAGACGATCGCTGGGTGGATGGTCAAAGCCCCCTTGGCCTGCCCAAAGTCCGTGTCCAGAAGCTGGTCGTCGGAAAGAAGAAGAAGAAGGAAGAAGGGGACGCCGAACCCAAAGCCAAGGGCGGCAAGAAGAAATAGCCTCTGTGCGCTCCTTTGGAAATCACATCGGGCTGGACAGTCGAATCTTGTCCAGCCCTTCTTTTTTGCTGACTTCAAAATCCCCACCGCTCCACGAGCGACAGAAGACCTTTCTCAAACCCCCGCTTCGGTCAGCCTTTTGACGCCAGACGTTCACGCTCGGCCGTAATCAGAGCAGATGTCGCAGAGAGTTCTCTGGCGATCCCGTCCGCCAGAGTCGCCGGTTTTTCTGCCGGAAGAACCCCCCACGTGTAGGTCTCAACCTCGAGATGGGGGGCGTAGTCGAGTTCTGCAACCGCCCGAATCCCCTGCTTAAGTTCATCGCGAGTCGTCTTCAACACCCCCAGCTGCTCAGCATCAACCGGGACATGGAAATGAACCCGCCACGCGCTGGCATCACGGAACGCTCCCTCGGGAGAATGGCACAACGCCTCTGTGAGATCCTCCTGAAACACAACCGTTCCATCTGCCGAGCGAGCGAACGTCTGATGCAGATAACGTGGCTCGACAAATCGCGACAGTTCGTCGCACCCCTGCTGGTTCTGCCCTGGCTCATCCACATGCAAGGCCGTGGTCAGATGCATCTTGTTGATTCGGATCCCGGCGTCGCTGAGCCGCTGAATCGACGAGGCTATCTCCTCAAACTCGACCGCCTGATGACAGACATCGTAGCAGACTCCGAGATGCCGCCGGGCGATATCCAGCTGACCTCTCGATTCTGCTGTTGCAAAGAGCCGGTCAAAGAACAGGACGGTTTCTTCAACCGTCTCCAGAATGCAGCAAGGCTCAGGTTCAACTGCCAGCCGCAGGATCTGGCCGGTTTCATCATGCAATTGATCCAGAGCCTCTGCGAGAGTCAGCAGCTGATCAATGCACCGCTGCTCAAAATCGGCTTCGTGTGAAAACCCTTTGAATCCTAATGGGACCGTCGAAAGACTCCCTTCCACTCCCACAGGCATCAACTCAGAGAGAATGCGTGCGCTCGCCTTCGTGTACTCCAGACGTTCAGAGGAAGTCCAGTCGGGAAGATACACATTCTCCTTGACCCGTTCGCTATGAAAGTTCCCGAAGGGGAAGGTGTTCAAGGTATAACAGACCAGATCCCCCTCATTCAAAACTTCTCTCAGCTGACAAATCTTTTCCGGGGCAGCAATAAGTTCATTGACCACCGGAGAGGCCAGCCACAATCCCGCTGCAATGCGAAATCCCAGCTTCTGACGGGCAGCGACCGTATGCTCGCGAATGCTGAGCACCACGTCATCAAACGTGAGTCCCGGATGCACATTCGTACAATAACTCAAGGGGAGGGTGCTCAATGACATGGCGGGAAGCAAAAAAGAGAAGAGGATGCGAGCCTGACACAGTGCAGACGGTCGTCTGCGGCTCATTGTAACAGCCCCTGCATTGATGTGCAGTTTGGAGCCATCAAGGCTTTGTGATCACGACTCCCGGTGTCAGATTGAGCGCAACAAAAAACGCTTCCACCCAAACAGAACTGTTCGGGCGGAAGCGCGGGTTTAACAACTCCCAGCGACGGTGAGACTCAGCGTACCGGGAAAGCTGGAACTCAGCAGGCGCCTATTTGGTGCCGGACTGCGTGCAGCAGGCGGGGGCACCAACACAACAGGGGAGCTGAGCGACACAGCATTCAGCTCCTTCGTAGCAGCATTCCGGCTTCTCAGCACAGCAAGGAGCTTTTGCCACACAACATTCCGGAACTGAAGCAGCTTGCGCTGCCGGTGTCGAAGCGAGACCAGAGACCGCTTCCTTCCCGACTCCCGTCAAACAACAGGCGGAAGCGGGCTGACAACACGGACTGTCTGGGCAACAGCTGGCTGTGAGATTCTCTACCGCAGTGGCAGAACTGCTTGCATGAGAGAGGCTGGACAACGTCGCAACAGCCATCAGACACAGAGCGGTGACAGAAACAGCAATCCAACGAATAGACATGGAAATTTCTCCCAATTGCAAATTGCAAAATTGATTCACGAACGCGCACACGCGACGTTCACAAAGTCATGACTCAGAGCGCTAAAGAGACGTCAGCAGGTCCGCCCCGAAAAAAGGCGGCCCATTCCGCTCAGCGCAGGACTCAACAGACGAGGAGTCAGGCTTTGGGGGGAGGAATTTCCGGGAGTTCCGCGCGAACAACCCGAGCGTCATTCAGGAGAGAAATGAGCCCTGCAGGCTCGACGACAAAAGCAGGTACAGTCGAGGTGAACCACATCGGAGCGGAGCCCGTGGCGATACGGTGACATCCATCCTGACAGCAGGAACAACAGTGATCACCGGACGTTTTACTGCAGTCTTCCGAATGAACCGCCTGAGCTGAGTCGGGTCTCACAGAACAGCAGGAATGAGTGGCCTGCTCCGTCCGGGAAGCATGACAGCACGATTGAGCTGGGTTGAACTCAGCGGGCCCGGCTGTCTCGTGAAAACAGGTGACAGCAGCAGCCCCATCGACAGCGAGGACATGAGCCCCGTGGACCAGAGGCCCACTCAGGACAGCCAAGGCCAGCAATGTGAACGCTGCAGTTCGCATACAACAATGGTATGGCGGGAGAATCATCCAATTCAAGGGGGATCTCCGGGCTGGGCCCCAAGCGTCGACCGAAGAAACCGCCGACAAATTCCCCTCAAATACCCCATTTTCACGTCTAACGCCTGAATGCACGAAAAGTGAAAGATGACCCTGCGATAGATTTGACGCACACTTTCCGTCTCGATAACCTGCGTCAGGTTTGACGATCGCAGAGCTTTCTCCGGGTCAGAGAGTTTTGCTAAAATCGCCAGACAACGGGAAGAAACTGGATTTTCCCAAAAGTCTGACAGGCCGGGAAGCCGATCTAAAAAACACATTTCGGCGCAGTAGCCAAGTGGCCTAAGGCGACGGATTGCAAATCCGTTATTTCGTCGGTTCAAATCCGACCTGCGCCTTCCCGAAGCCGCTCTTGTCCAGACTGACAATGAGCGGCTTTTTGTTTTGATTTGGTCAGGGGAACCGCCTCGGCCCCTGATGCAATTCGCATCATTTTCTGAACTGGAGCGGAATTCGGCACCGTACGGGTTCCCCAAAACTCCGATAAACGAAACAACACTGCAGAAAACGTGCTCACAAGACAGGGAGGTCTGCTCCCCCCGGAACCATACTTCCGGGCCTGCATGGAAGTGAATAAATGAAGCGCATGTCGTTAGTTTCCGCCGTGTTACTCTCCATCTGCACTGTGATGGTTTCGTTCTCCACAGCGGCTCCCCCTCAGGCCCAGACCGTATCAACAACAACAGGGATCAAGTGGCATTCGGATCTCAAGGAGGCCCGCAAGATCGCTGTTGCGGAAAACAAGCCTATTCTGGTTGTTTTTGGGGCCGAATGGTGCACGTACTGCAAGAAACTCGAAAAGCAGACCATTAACAACCCAAGCATCGCGAAGTTCATCAATGAGAACTTTGTTCCGGTGCATCTCGACTTCGACAAGGAACCGAAGGTTGGCCAGATTCTCGAGGTCCAGTCCCTCCCCTGCACCGTGATCCTCAGCCCGGATGCAGACCTCCTTGGCCGAATCAACGGGTACCACACTCCCGGCCCTTATCAGCAGAACCTGACCGCCGCCCGGGATCGGTATCGAACGCTGAAAACTGTGGTCCCGGTCGAAGGAACAACCCGGTAATTTCTTCTGAAACAACAATCGAGCAGGACAGACTGCTTTCTGGAAATCATCCCGCAGGGTCGCCATGGGCGGCCCTGCTTTCATTTTTGCTGGACCGCTTCACCCGTTGAGAAGCCGTGCCAACCTCGCGATATCGGTTTCTCGTATCGAAAATCGGGTATTTCCTGCCTGATCGGGCTGCCTAAAATGTCTTCAAACAGACTTCCTTTAATTCTTCGCCCTGAAATTTAAAGACGACAATCAGGGAAGTCCTATTCCGGCCATCAACAAGGACTCAAGATCATGTTGATGAAGACCAACCGACAGGATGCAGCGGAGAACCTCGCACTAAACAATGCAGGGAATGACAGTCCCCGGACGGACAGTGGCCGGAATGAGACTGGAGTGCGTCAGGGGACCGTGATCCTCCTGCATGGTCTGGGAGCTGGAAGCTGGCTGATGAGTCTGCTGGCGATGCGTCTGAGGCACAGCGGGTACGACGTTCGAATCTGGGGATACCGCAGCATCCGGCAGTCGCTGGAGTCCCTTATTGACCACTTCACAGAACGTTTTCGAGAGCTCTCACAGGACGAATCCATCCAAGGTCCCATTCACATTGTCGCCCACAGTCTGGGATCGATTATTACGCGGGAGGCTCTCGCGCAGGTTGACCTCTCCAACGTTCACCGTATTGTCCTTCTCTCTCCGCCACTGAAGGGGTCGTTCTTCGCTTCGTGGGTTGGCCCGTATCTGATGTGGTTATCCCCGCTGATCGACCAGCTGGCAGACAGGGAAGACAGCTTTGTGAATCGACTTGCCGGTCGGTTCCCACCCCATGTGGAAGTGGGAGTGATTGCGGCAGAATGGGATTATGTGCTCACCGAACGGGCGACTCACCTGGAAAACCAGACCGACCATATTGTCCTTCCGAGTCGTCACACCGGGCTGGTCCTCCGCCGACGGGCCGCCGATCAGATCCGCCATTTTCTGCAACATGGCACATTTCATCGGGCGGCGGAACAGGGAACAGTCCACCGCGACGACGCCGTTCTCCCGGAGATGTCGCAGTCCAACTGATGACTCTCTCGTCCTCGCTTCTTGCGTGTGGAGCACGCGCCCGTCAAGATGGGATGTGTCCCAGTCTCATCCCTCCTCCTGACGATGTTGGTGCATCATGATAACTCCCCTCCGGCTGACCTGCTATCTGTTGGCGGTGTGCCTGATGACACCGGCGGCTTTCATCCATGCCGAGCAGACCGACTCAAAGGATTCCAGCTCGAAGGACTCCGGCAGGTCGAAACGACGCTACACCTTTCGCACCAATCACGACCCGAATGGACTCGGGAAATTCTACATGGGGCGTGAAATCGCCCGCGTCATGGGGCACCAGGGAATTTCATGGCTTGAACGCCCGGAGCGCGAGCAGGAAGAAGGATTGAGCCTGCTGATCGACTGCCTCAAGCTGACACCAGGAATGGTGGTGGCTGATATTGGTGCAGGATCGGGAGTGATCAGTGTCCGCATCGCTCGACAGATTGGCCCAGAAGGAAAGGTCATGGCGGTCGACATCCAGAAGGAGATGCTGCAGGCACTGGAGGTGAAATGCAAAGGGCTGGGAATCACCAACATTCAGGGGGTTCTGGGAACGAACCGTTCGCCCAATCTCGATGAGGAGAGCATCGACCTTGCCGTGATGGTCGATGTGTACCACGAATTTGATTTCCCCTACGAAATGCTGCAGGCGATCTCCCAATCACTCAAACCGGGCGGGCGTGTTGCTTTCGTTGAGTACAGGAAAGAAGACCCCACAATTCCGATCAAGGAAGTTCACAAGATGACTGAGGCACAGGTCAAACTGGAAGCTTCCGCAGATGGACTGAATCTTTCGTGGGTCGAAACGATTCAGAAACTTCCCCGTCAGCACGTCATCATCTTTGAAAAAGTCGCCGCCCCGGAGGAAAAGTCCCAGTGACAGGAAACGATTAACGGGAACCCCTGAACCGTCAGGGATTCCCGTTGCGCTGTCCCAGATTGTCACCAGATCCTAACCGCTCCTGCCCGCCGGTCAGATGGACGAGAACGAGTTGAAATACGGGACCTGCTGCATGCGATTTTCGATGGCAGGTCGGTTTTCGAGGAGCTGACCAAGGAAGTCCCATTGTCCCGTAATGAATGCTTCGCGGGCACTGTCGGGAATCGTGCAGGGGATTTTGCTGTCCCCGAAGATCACCTGAAGCGAATCGAGATCGACCGTCACCGGCAGCGTGGGATCGTCCTGAATTGCCCGGGAAAGGGATTCGAGATCACTCCGGGTCGCACAGACCGGCAGAACCCCCAAAGCGATACAGTTTCCGAAGAAAATTTCCGCGAAGGATTCCGCAACGATGGCCTCAATCCCCCACCGCATCAGTGATTGCGGAGCATGTTCCCGGCTGGAGCCACATCCGAAATTGCGTCCCGTGACCAGCACTTTCCCCTGGCGATACTGGGGCTGATTGAATGGATGGGCCGGGTCCTGCTGCCGATCATCCTCAAAAGCGTGTTCGCCAATCCCCTCAAACGTGACACAACGGAGAAAGCGGGCGGGAATGATGCGGTCGGTATCAATGTCATCCAGCAGCAGGGGAACCCCCGGAGCGGTGACGGAAGTGATCTTTTTCATGGTAGTCCTGACAATCGGAGCCAGAAGCCCCTTATTTCTCGCCCCCAACGACGGAGTAACCGCGATCCCGGTGATCGCGATGCGGCGCGTCGAAATCGGTCGATGAACGGAAAATTCTAGTCACGTCGATCGAAATTGTCAGTGGACCGGCCCGAAATTCGATCTGCTGGCGTCGACGAAGCCCGGATTACCGCTTCGGGGCCGTCATCACCACTCGAAATCCGACATTCGGAGCCCGATGAGAGGGATCGCTGCGGTGACGGTCTGCGGAACGGCATTCTAGATCGGAGCAATCCCACGCCCCGCCCCGAAAGACCCGAAACTGACCTTCCGCCGGACCTGCGGGGTCAGTTTCTTTTTCTGTCTGGTAGGCATTTTCGCTGTACCAGTCGCTGCACCACTCAAACACATTTCCATGCATATCATGAAGCCCGAAGGGGTTCGGGGTCTTGCGGGCCACCTGGTGAGCATGGTTTCGGTCCTGAACACTCCCTCCTGAGAGAGACAATCCTCCCCACCAGGCATGTTGACTGAGTAGATGGTGATCATTTCCAAAGCTGTAAAGAGTGTCGGTGCCTGCCCGGCACGCATATTCCCATTCCGCCTCCGTGGGCAACCGGTATTCCCGACGTTCCCACGCACTCAGTTTCCTGCAGAACTCAATCGCTTCGTGCCAGGTAATTCCCACCGCAGGATAATCGGGACCGATCTGGACATTGTTCAACTCAACCCAAGGCTCGGTCTCCATGACATGCTTCCATTGCTGTTGAGTCACTTCCGACTCCGACAGGTAAAAACCATTGGAAATGGAGACCAGTCGCTGCGGCTGTTCATCGTCAAACCACTCCCGTTTCAAGTCGGGATCAATCTCAAGCACACGGTTGAGATCTTCGTCGGACGAGCCCATCCGGAACTCACCGGGAGGGAGATACACTAGTCGCATTCCGATTTTGTTAATGATTTCCGCTGGAAGGCGAACACTGGATGACGCAGAAGCCACTGGACGGGTTTGAGAGGCGCGGGCTCCGCTACCCTGTTCGGTCCGGCTCACCCCCCGTCCGTCCCGGTCATCACCGTTTGCAGCGACCTGACGTTCACTTGAGCCGGAATTTGCTCCCGTCGTGGCGACTTTGGTGCGGACCGTCCCCCAGATTCCGCCGACCACAAAGCAGGCTGCCATGAGCAACATTCCAAACAGAACTGGCCAGCTCTGGACGAGTGGGAACCGCTTGCGGAGCCGAGCCGTCAAAGGCTCTTCCACGACCCTCTTCGATGCCAACTCGGCTTTGTCGATCAGCTGGCTCAGGCGGCTCGTCCCTTCAACCACGTCGTTTGAAAGGGACAAAGCACTCCCCCCGTGTGGGATCAACAGTGTTTGCCCCTGACCGTATCCGGCTTGAGTTTCAGCGATCCGTCCCAAAATTGCCGCAACTTCTTTCGCACTCTGAGGACGATCTGCGGGGGACTTTGCCAGCAGGCGTTGGGCGAGTTCGTCCAGTTCGACCGGAACGTCGTTTCTCAACGATCGAAGCCGAGGAGGGACCTCTAACGTGTGCCCCTTCAATTTCAGCATCAGGGAATTGTGCTCCGGGTCATCGAAGGGAGCCTTGCCAGTCAGCAGGAAGTAAAGGGTGCAACCGAGGGCGTACAAATCGCAGCGGTGATCGACCCCATGGGAATCTTCCCACTGCTCGGGGGCCATGTAGTCCGGTGTCCCCATGAATGAACCGACGGACGTCAGTGTGAACTCCGCAGCGGAATGCTCCGAAGAATCAAATCGCAGCCGGGCCAGCCCGAGGTCGAGAATCTTGACATGGCCATCTCTGGCAAGAAACAGGTTCCCCGGCTTGATATCACGGTGAACCAACCCTCGCTCATGAGCATAGGAGAGACCAAGAGCCGCCTGACGAATGATCTCACAGGCATCGACAATTTCACACGGGCCATTCAGGCGGACCGCCTGGTGAAGATCGACCCCATCGACAAATTCCATCACCAGATAATGGAATCCCTCCGCTTCTCCAGCATCCATCGCCCGGACAATCTGAGGATGCTCCAGACTCGCGATAAGCTTCACTTCCCGGTCAAATCGTGCGACCACTGAGGGATCACGGACCAGCTCCTTTGACAGCACTTTCAGTGCAACAGTCTTGTTCAGGCGTCGGTGCCGGGCCTTATAAACCGCTCCCATCCCCCCTTGACCGAGCTTGGCTTCAATAAGGTACTGACCAAGCTGCATGCCCGGTTCGATTGAATTTGCGGAGACGTCCGGCGGGGGTGTCGTCGTCCGAAATGTGGCAGGCACGTTCCAGGAACTCATTGTGGATGGGGAGGGGCGAACCTGGCTGCTGGAGATCGTGTCAGCACCTGGCGCATCCTCTTGTGGCGTCGTAGGGGATTGGACGTCCCGATTTTGGTCAGGGCGTGCAGAAGGCTGATTCATTCCAAATATTCCTGTCACCTCATTCAAACCGGATGACCGGAGGACTTCCGGATCGATTTGCGGGCGGGGCGAAGAATCATCCCCTTCCCACTCCCCAGCGAAACGGAGCGATCCTCACTGATCGCCCCCATGCCCCCTAACCTTAGCACACAACTTCTGTTGTGAACGACACTTTCATCAGCCGACAGGGGAATTCCCTGATTTTTGCCTGAGGACTCGACTCAGAATTCCGAAGTCGTCAAACTTGGCGACCACAAAGAATCACCACGGAATCCAGACCTGCCTCTGATGAGCACCTGAGCCGCAATTTTAACAAAATCTCTTGCAAGGGAAGACGTTACGTCTTCAACACAAATCCATTTCCCATTCGAAGTGACGGTCCATCATGACACAGCTCAATAAATTCTCCTCACGCATTACCCAGCCTCGCTCACAAGGGGCCTCTCAGGCGATGCTGTACGCCACCGGCCTGACGGAAGAGGACATGAATCGTGCTCAGGTTGGAATTGCCAGCTGCTGGTACGAGGGGAACTCGTGCAACATGCACCTGCTGGACCTTGCTGCCAAAGTGAAAGAGGGGGTCGCGGCAGCGGGTCTGGTCGGAATGCGGTTCAATACAATCGGGGTCAGCGACGGAATTTCGATGGGAACCGACGGGATGAGCTACTCACTCCAGTCTCGCGACCTGATTGCCGATTCCATCGAAACGGTCATGGGGGCTCAGTGGTATGACGCACTGATCACCCTTCCGGGCTGCGACAAGAACATGCCCGGCTGCGTTATGGCGATGGGAAGAATCAACCGGCCATCGCTGATGGTCTATGGGGGAACAATCAAGCCCGGGTGCGGAAAAGGAAACTCCAAGCTCGACATCGTTTCCGCGTTTCAGTCTTACGGGCAGTACCTTGCCGGCGCCATTTCTGATGAAGAACGGCAGGACATTATCCGCAATGCCTGTCCGGGGGCGGGAGCCTGCGGCGGGATGTACACCGCCAACACCATGTCCAGCGCGATCGAAGCGATGGGGATGTCTCTTCCATACTCCTCATCCACTCCCGCCGTTGACCCGAAGAAATACGAAGAATGCTTCAATGCTGGAAAAGCGATCCGGACGCTCCTTGAAAAAGATATCAAGCCCCGCGACATCATCACCCGGGCGGCACTCGAAAACGCGATGGTCATCACCATGGCTCTCGGTGGATCGACCAACGCGGTTCTCCACCTCATCGCGATTGCCCGAAGCGTCGATGTCCCTCTGACGATTGACGATTTCCAGAAGGTGTCCGACCGCGTTCCCTTCCTTGCTGACCTGAAACCGTCTGGCAAGTACGTGATGGAAGATATTCACGACATTGGCGGCACCCCGGCTGTCTTGAAGTACCTCCTCAAGGAGGGGCTGATTGACGGGAACTGCCTGACCGTGACCGGGAAGACACTCGGAGAGAATCTGGAAGCGGTCGATGGCCTGAAGAAAGGGCAGGCGGTGGTTCACGATCTTCAGAACCCGATCAAAGCCACCGGTCACCTTCGGATCATGCGCGGAAATGTTGCTCCTGAGGGGGCCGTCGCCAAAATCACCGGGAAAGAAGGCCTTCGGTTCACCGGTCCTGCACTTTGCTACGACCGGGAAGAAGCGATGCTTCAGGGACTTGAGAACGGGGAAATCAAAGGGGGCGAAG
>CALLWY010000032.1 GCA_938015865.1 uncultured Planctomicrobium sp. | reverse complement strand
ACGGGAGAGGTCACATAGAGACGGGTTTGCTCGACAGCACTTGCGCGGGGGATTGTGACGAGGTCAGCGAATTCAACGGGAATCAACAAAAACGGCCTGTCCAGAATTGGACAGGCCAGTGCAATTGACCGAACTCAGCCGATCACCTGCTCTCATCGCCCCCGAAAGGAACAACACAAAGCTGCGATCGGAAGTCCTCAACTTCTTCACCGCAAGCAGGTGACAACGGCTGAGTCTTTGCCGGTCAACAATGATTAGAAGATGTCGAGGTTGTAGTGGTTCCCCCAATGGTACGGCTTCTTTGACGGATAGAAGTTGTACCAGTCCGCGTTGTACACCGGAATCCGTCGCTCAGTCGGATAGCGGTAATACATGTGATCGTAGCTCTGGGGTTGCTGTTGAAAGTTGTGCGGATAGTAGACGTATGGATAGTAGTAGAAACGCTGCCAGTTGGTCGGTTGTCCGGGAGGCGATGCCTCAAGCGAGCCGCCGTTGATCGCGCCCAGAGCAATCACGCTCAGGAAAGCGAAACTGGCGAGAAAAGTGCGTTTGAACATCGGAGAGTGCTCCTTGTCCCATCATGGTGAAGAGACCAGTGACAGGGAGAGTCGTAGGTGAGTTGTACGGTACTCTACTTCATCGGCAAACCGTCAGCCCTCAAAACAGGATTTCTCGGGAGAATCGTTTCAACCGGAGGATTGTCACTTTGCAGCAGAGTGTGCGCGTTGCCTGACTCAGTAATGTCGCGGAGAGGGGGGGAGAAGAGATGAAGAGAGCGACAAGTTAATTGAATACGTGTTGATGGGTCGGGTTGCTCGTGGCGTGAGTTTTCCAGGACAAGTTCTGCGGTCTGTGTCCTTGGGAGATCTCTGGTAACAGAGCTGATCGACTTGGAGTAATGGATAAACGGAATTGTCAGGGAGTTGTAAGTGACGTGAGGTGAGGGAGATAGGATCGGGGCTGAGCGAGATTGGCGGTTGGCGCTCTCTGGAAACATTCAGCGAGATCGAGAACTCCTCTCCAGGAAGAGGAGGAGGATTCAGTGGGTGAAGAGGGAACAAAACGTTTGGTGAAAAACTTTTGGAGGGCAGCTCGCTTCCCGCATATCCGTTTGAAGATTCGTCCGCTAAAATATCTGTTTTCCTGATCGGAGCTCCGCTCAGACGAATGGCACTACCCGGTGATCCCGGGAGGACGTGGGAGAACGCTTCGGCATCACCCCGCAGACCTTCCGATGGTATTTCGAGGATACGACCATTCAAAAAAGCAGAGATTAAATTGACATGATGCTGGCGAAACCAGCATCAAATCCGCATCAGTCTTTCTCCATCGGTCGGCACCGGTGGTGGAAAACGTCGGCAGACTTTGCCCGTCCCTGTCCAAATCGACCCCCATGAAACCGGAACTGATTCGTAACTTCTCGATTATTGCTCACATCGACCACGGCAAGAGTACGTTGGCTGACCAGCTGCTGCTGAAGAGCGGCGCGATCGATCAACGGGAATTCCAGTCTCAGCTACTCGATGATCTGGATGTGGAGCGCGAGCGAGGAATCACTGTCAAGGCCCGGGCGGTGGCAATCGACTTCCCCTATAAAGGGGAAACCTATCAGCTGAACTTCATCGACACCCCGGGACACGTCGACTTCCATTACGAAGTCTCCCGGAGTCTGGCAGCGTGCGAGGGTGCACTGCTGGTCGTCGACGCATTTCAGGGGGTGCAGGCTCAGACCGTTGCCAATGCCTACGCTGCAATCGACAGCAATCTGGAAATCATTCCGGTGATCAATAAGATCGATCTTCCGGTGACACGGATTGAAGAGGTCTGCGAGGAAATTGAGAATGTGATCGGACTGGATGCCTCTTCGGCGTTGCATGTTAGTGCGAAGACCGGAATTGGCATCGAGGCCTGCATTGAAGCCATTATTGAACGCATCCCCCCTCCGAAGGGAGATCCCAACGCACCTCTGCGTGCATTGGTCTTCGACAGCAAATACGACGATTATCGCGGAGTCATCACTTATATCCGCGTGTTCGATGGGACGCTGCGCAAGAAGGACCGCATTCGCTTCATGAAGGCGGGAACGGTCCATGAGGTCCTTGAACTGGGACAGTTCCGGCCTGATATGAGGGAGGTTGAGGAGCTGGGGCCGGGGCAGGCTGGTTATTTCATTGCCGGGATCAAGGTTCTTGGAAATGTGCACGTCGGGGATACGGTAACGTTGCAGGGGAACCAGGCATCCGAAGCGTTGCCCGGTTATAAGCAGCCCAAGCAGATGGTGTTCTGCGGGATGTACCCGATCGATGCAACGGACTTTGAGAAGCTCCGTTTTGAGCTGAACAAGATGGCATTGAACGATGCCAGCTTCTCATTCACTCCGGAAACCAGTGATGCGTTGGGGTTCGGCTTCCGCTGCGGATTTCTCGGGATGCTGCATATGGAGATCATCCAGCAGCGACTCGAACAGGAAGCGGATGTCGATCTGATCCAGACGGCCCCGAACGTGACCTATCATATTCTCAAGCGGGGTGGGGAACTTCTCGTTATTGATAACCCGGCAGATGTGCCGGATGCCGGACAGATTGAGGAGTTCCGCGAGCCGATCGCGAGAGTCACCTTCATCCTCCCCAGCGAAAACATCGGAACCATCATGCAGTTGTGTGCCGATCGTCGAGGGGAGTACAAGAGCACGGAATACTTGGGGCCGGAGCGTGCTCAGGTCGTCTATGAATTGCCGCTGGCGGAAATCATTTACGACATGTACGACAAACTGAAATCGATCACGCGCGGCTACGGAACCATGGATTACGAGGTGATCGGATTCCGGGCGGCCGATCTGGTGAAGATGGATATCCTCGTGAAAGGGCAGATCGTCGAGGCGCTGGCCACGATCGTCCATCGTTCCACTGCCGAGCGTCGCGGTCGGGCTCTGGTCAAGAAACTGAAGGAAGAGATTCCCCGGCACCAGTTTGAAGTGGCACTTCAGGCAGCCATTGGAGCCCGGGTCATCGCCCGCGAGACCATTTCGGCCCTCCGAAAGAATGTGACCGCCAAGTGCTACGGGGGGGATATCACCCGTAAACGCAAGCTGCTGGAGAAGCAGAAAGAGGGTAAGAAACGGATGAAGCAGTTTGGGATGGTCGAAATCCCGCAGAAAGCGTTTCTGTCCGTTCTGCAGGCAGGCAAAGACGAATAGTCGCAGCGCGTGTGGTTCGGTGAACCGGAGCCCCGTTTCGATTACAGATCCTTCGATTCATGTTGTCCATTTTGACAGGACACAGCATTGTGGCTGTCTGAATGGACAACCCAGCTGGACCGAACGACCGGATGAGTGCCACGGAAGAGATTCGCCGAGGAGAACGCTTCTCGTTTGGGAAGAACTGGACCTCCTTTCTCTCCACCTTGGATGACTCGCGAATCGAGATCGCCCGGCAATCTCTTCGGGAGATGCTCCGGATGGACGATCTGAACGGGAAGCGGTTTCTCGATATCGGATCGGGGAGCGGGTTGTTTTCGCTGGCCGCCCGTCAACTCGGTGCGACGGTGCATTCCTTCGATTACGATCCCGCTTCCGTTGCCTGTACGAAAGAGCTTCGCGCTCGCTACGACACGGACCCGGAAGGCTGGTCGATCGAACAGGGATCGGTACTGGATGCGGATTATCTCGAATCGCTGGGGCAGTTCGACATCGTTTATAGCTGGGGAGTGCTCCATCACACCGGAAATATGGCTTTAGGGCTGGAAAATGCGGCGAACCGGGTCGCTCCCGGCGGAATTCTCTTTATCGCCATCTACAACGATCAGGGATGGCGCAGCCGCTTCTGGTTGAGGGTCAAGCAGATCTACTGCGGAAGCCCATTGGGGGCCATGTTGATGAAGGCCATCTTCATTCCGTGGTTCTTCGTGCGGACCATTCTCGTGAGTCTGATCAAAGGGAAGAATGAATTTCGGACCTATCGACGCAACCGGGGGATGTCGATCGTCCACGACTGGATCGACTGGCTTGGGGGACTCCCATTTGAAGTGGCTCGGTTTGAGGAGATTGTCTCCTTCTTCGAGCATCGAGGTTTTCGACTGAACAACAGCATCCGGACACGCCGGCTTGGTTGCAATCAGTTCTGTTTTCAGAAAGATCGGGAAACAGGCCCATTGGGGAGCCCTTCCTGAGCGACGATCAAATCATCTCGACGCATCGCCTGTTTGCATCGACTCCCCAGGTCCATTGAAGACGCATCTGAAACGAAGCCATTGAACAATGAAGGGATGGAGCGATGCGATCCGATGATGATCATCGCAACGTGCGGAGAACCCCCTTTTCTTTCCTGATGATTCTGGTCTGTGGCGGGCTGGTGGGATGGTCCCCCACCGCTGCGCAGTGCGAGGAACCTGTCTTCGTGAATCCCATCGCCGAAGGGGCCGATCCGTGGGTGATCGAAAACCCGGTCGGTTCGGGGTATCTGTGGTGCTTCTCAGATGCCAACCGTGGCATTGCCATCCATCGTTCCGACCGACTGACTGCTCCCGGACCAAAGCGACTCGTCTGGTCCACTCCCGAGTCGGGACCTTACTCCCGTCAGGTCTGGGCCCCCGAACTGCATTTTCTTCGGGGCAAGTGGTACATCTATTTTGCCGCCTCAGATGGCAAAAATGAAAACCACCTGACCTATGTTCTGGAGTCCGCCAGCGACGATCCTCTGGGGCCGTACACATTGCATGGCCCGCTGGCAACGGGAGAGGGGGAGGATGGCCGGTCTCCCAATATCTGGTCGATCGACATGACCGTTCTGGAGGTCGGGGACCAGTTGCTTGCGATCTGGTCCGGATGGGACGCTCCGGGGACGGATCGGCAGTACCTGTACATTGCGCCGATGGCCTCTCCGACGACGATCAGTGGACCACGGGTCCGGATCTGCAGCAACGATGATTATCTCTGGGAACGAGTGGAGCCGGGGTTACAGTTTCGTGGCCTCAACGAAGCTCCGCAGGTTCTGAAACATGGTGACCGGACTTTTCTCGTTTACTCATGTGGGGCCTCGTGGCTGCCAACTTACCGATTGGGAATGCTTGAACTGACCGGGACAAATCCCCTCGATCCCGCATCATGGAAGAAATTTGATCAGCCGGTCTTTGACGGCACGGAATCGACGTTTGGTGTCGGGCATTCGTGCTTCGTGCGGTCTCCGGACCGATCCCAGTGGTGGCACATATATCATGCCAAGCGAAGTCGTGATCCGGGCTGGCAGCGACTGATCTTCGCCCAACCGTTTGATTTCCGAAGCGATGGGATTCCAGACTTTGGCAAGCCCATTCAGCAAGGAACTCCCCAGCGACTCCCCTCCGGGGAATCCCCACCCGGAGCGAGAACGTCCTATTCTTCCCCGCTGACATTCGAGGTTCTTCCGGATGAGTGGACCTACTACGGACACCACCAGTACCTGAAGCCCAGTGGGAAGGGTCTTCGACTGGGACGGCCGGAACGGGAACTGGTTAACAGTTACCGGTCCGGAGAGAAAGTTGTTCTGCCCGATTCCTTTCCCGACGATCTGTCGATCGAAGTCGAAATCGATTTTGAAGGGGATGCCAATGCCCGGGATGCAGGGATACTCTTTCGAATGACTCATCCCGCTGTGGGATACGATGCACAGAAAGGGTACGTCGCCAGCCTGATTCCCCGGACCGGACTGGTCGTTCTAGGCAGAACAGACGGGAAGACGTGGACCGAGCTGGCCCGCAACGCTGTCACGATTGATCCCTCTGCCCCACAAAAACTTCGCGTTGACCTCCATGGAAAAAGCATCACGATTCGCCATCAGGGAAATGTGGTGCTGAAGGCGACCGATGGAACATACTTATCCGGTGGTGTTGGACTGCGAGTGGTTGACTCGGCCGCGACCTTCACCGATCTGAAAATCGAACCGCTCACGAAGTAGTTGCTGGTCGCGACGACTGGTGGTCTGGACAGTTTTTTTAAGTGCGGATGATGTATGATTCGTCCGTTGCTTTCTGCATGTCCTTATAACGACTCAAGAGTGCCAGCGCCGCATGTCCTCCTCATTTGCATCCAGTTCTGAGTCCATCTACGAGATCCAGACGCACGGCTCCGGGCCTCAAGGGGAATTACCCCTGACGGACGAACTCCTTCTGAACAGCCCCAGCGGCGACCTGTTCGGCATGACGCAGTCGGCAGGGATGGGATGGGACCCGCAACAGCTCCTTCGGGATCAGGTCCTGATTCTCAGCACGATGGGAGGGATTCGTGCTGAGGATGGACGCCCGATTGCTCTGGGGTATCACACGGGCCATTGGGAAGTAGGACTGCTGATGCAGGCCGCTGCCAGAGAACTGGACCGACTGGAATGCCTCCCGTTCGCAGCG
>CALLWY010000031.1 GCA_938015865.1 uncultured Planctomicrobium sp. | reverse complement strand
CTTTCCACCGGGGTAGACCTTGACCAGTCCCTTACATTCCAGAATCGGCATGTGTATTCCCTTGCGCATCGCGCCACATCGCCATTGGCGCACGATGAGAGTCTAGCGCAGAAACGAAAAATCGGGCAAGAGAACTTCGCGGACCACAATCTGTCCGTACCGATCTCCCACCCGATCCCGTCTCAGGCTCAACAAAAGCGCTCTGCGTCTTGCTTTAGGTTGCGGCCCGCTTGCTGGTCGTTGTCAGGAGATCGCAGACGCGCCCCTTGTCATTCAGAGCAAGGTGGATACGACGATCGCCTTCCAGCTGATGAAGCGAGATATGGTAGGTCTTGTTGACCTTCGCAAGATAGGGGCGATCTTCGAGGGAGCCGGGGTTTCGCAGCTTCCCCCACGAACCATCACCCAGATAGTAGATCCCATTGGGATCCCGCATTCCGTCCAGCAGCGGATAGGTTCGTTTGAATGTGTGGTCGTGATGCTCCAGAACCACGTTCACCCCGTAGCGCTCATACAACGGACACCAGAGTTTCCGCATGGTTTCGTTCACCTTCGCTTCAAAATCGCGAGCGGAGGGGTAGCAGGGAATATGCCCAGCGACAAAGACATGTGGATGGTCCTGACGTTCCTTCAGTGTTTTTTCGAGCCAGTCGGTCTGTTCTCCCTCAATGGGGGACAGATGATTTGTGTCGACGAGCACCAGACTCAGATAATCCCCAAAGTCCAGAGTGCCGTAGGAGACTTCCGAATAAAGCCCATCGAACACGGACAGATAACTTCCTGCTTTCGATCGGTCATTATGTACATATCCCCCATCGACCTCATGATTTCCCAGGCAGGTCACAAGGGGAATGAGCCGCCCTTTTGAATCAACCATCGTTGCGTGGTAATTCTCAAGGAACTTCAAAAATGTCTTGGGAGCCCGACCATTATCGTAGGCAACATCTCCTCCAATAAACACAAAATACGGGTCCTGTAATGCAGCCAGTTCATTCGTCTTCAGGACTTCCTTGTTTGTCCCGGCATCCCCCCCCGAAACAAACCGAAACTCGTCCGTTGCCTTTGCCGGCATGGTCTGAAAGCGATATTCCGGAGAGATGTTTGCAATCTGAAATCGATAATCTGTCCCGGGGGTCAGATTCGTCAGCTCTGCGCGATACACTTTGAGGTCAGTCCCCGGAAACTCTTTGGTCTTCACCGAGGCGGATTCCCAGACGAACCCATCAACAGGAGCATAGAAAATCTTGTCATAAGCTTTATTCTCCTCGCCAACCCATTGAATCATCATGGTGGTCGTGGGATCCCGCCGCCACGTCAGAAACAGGGTGGGGAATTGAACCCGATCCGACTTGCGGTCCTCATCCTCAGCGTGGGCGATCGGAGTCCAGAGTGACTGCGAGGACCATACGGCCGCTCCTCCAAGGGATGCTGCAAGAAATCCACGACGATTCAATGACAACATATTTGAATCTCCAACGGGCGGGATGGCGGAGGGGGGAAAACGAGAGGAAGTGCATTCTCTCAGCACAGCAGGCAGTCCGTCACGAGACACCTTGTCGTGTCGGCAGACTCCCTATGCTTATACCGGAAGAGGGAAGATCAGATCAACGCGGGGGATGAATTGCCAGAACCCGGTGAACTTTGAATTCTTTCAAAGCACAGAGTTCCTCGTTCTGTTCGTAACATCCGAGGCGGCGTTCTCAAACACTACTTCGACGCTCAGTCTGACCTTCAGTTCTTCTCTGGGGTCAACTGAACAGACGCTTCGAACTGATGGTGCTTCGGATCAGGAAGCAGCTTCGTCCCTTCGCAAAGTGTCCCTTTCACGGGATGAACCGTGATCGCCTGAACCCGGTTTTCTTCGGGGAAGAACCGGTAGAGCCGTAACCAGCCTCCATCCGCAGTGGCTTGCATGTAATCAGACAGGAATTCATGGATGATATTGCCATGTTCCCCTGGCGTGGCCGCATGAATGGCCTGAGACCGGCTCTGATCTCCGGAAAAAACAGCGACGAGATTCGGATGCCTGCTGTAACACTTTTCCCACAGCTGCTGCGGTGAATTCCCGTGCTCACCATGAATTTTGGACCACTTCATACGACCTTTCTGGGCGGTCTGGTATTCCTTGTTCTCCTTGGGTTTCTCTAACGGCCCCCAACCCATGTGTGTCGTGATAAGTGCCTTTCGATCTGAATGCTTCTGCAGCACACTGTTGGCCCACTCGACAACATCATCCGGAGCGTTGCATTCCAGATGCAGAAAGACGAAATCAAGTCCGCCCGCAGAAAATAGCTGATAGCTGTTGGCATTGTTGCCGGAGAATCGAGGCCCCCGTGAAGAGTTCTCATAAGAACCTCCGTACCAGCTGAACTCTTCAAAGCTCGATCGTGGAAAATACTGTTGAAACAAACTGGAGTCGCCCGCACTGGTCATGTCGTGATTTCCAACGGAAATTCCATAGGGAATCTTCCCGTGGATGACGTTCATTAACTCCCTTGCAATTTTCCACTGATCGTGGTTGTTCTTGTCAACAATGTCTCCTACATGGCTGACAAACACGATGTTCTGTTCGTCCTTGTGGTTCACAATCCACTGCACAATTGCGCTGAAGATCGGGTTGGACAGATCGTCACCCGACGCTTTGCGTTTCCCTTCGGGATCGACATACATCTGTGTGTCCGGAATTACCGCGATCGTGAATGAATCCGCCGGCGCCGGCGACACGAGATCTGCGGCGACTCCCAGCGAAGCCAGCTGACCCAGCACACAGCAGATCAGTAAGAAAATCCGTCGAGACATTGACTGTGCTTTCTGAAATTCAATCGTTTGAATTATTGAGTGACTTCGATATCGAATGTCGTGCTGGAATCCGGAATGACGACCTTGGTTTTCCACATCGGAAACAGTGGTTCCACACGGTCATCCTCGGACTCAGCGGCCCGCGGAAACCCGCCCACTTCAACTTCATACTCTTCGCCACTGCGAATCCTGGCTCCGCGGGTAAATGCGTACTGTCCATCCCGGATTGAACAGGTGACCCGAGCATCTTCAGACGATTGGGGAGATACGGGAGTGAAGGCAACAAAGCCGTGGGGCACGGGATTTCCTCGAAAAGTCACTTTACCATCCAGTTCAACCAGCTTTCTCGCACCACCGCAACCCGGTCCGAACAAGACCAGCAAAACGAGACTCATCCCTGCCCAAAGCCGGAAATTCTGGCTCGCAAATCGAGTTTTCATTACGTTTGTCCCTTTCGGCGATTGGTCACGCTTAGAACTCTGGAAGAATATCGCCGCCCGCAGCCGACGTAATTCCTTCGACGACTTCAGTGGCAACATTCTCGTTCAGAAAGCGAACTGCACCGTCCGCCATTACCATCTGGCACCCGCCCGTATGCTTGCTTCCCGCTGACCATGCGAATGGAAGTGGCGGATTCTGGTCTCCCCCATTTTCCCCACTCGGACGAGACTTATTGATCCCGACTCCGAAGTTAAGCCGTTCATTCAGAGGAGAGACAGAGAAGTAATAGGTCCAACTGCTCCAGAATGGTCCTGCAAGATTGTTATTGTCGGGGTCATTCCCTGTCGCCTTCATGATGGGAGTCTCAATCAGAAGACAAGTATTCGACAACCCATCAGTAATGTCGGCGAAGCGGGCCGATCCATCAAAACCAAAGGCGGAACGGCGCCGTTCCCATGTTGCACTCGTTTCTCGAACCTTGAACGGGCGATGATTGGAGTTCACTCGATGGGAGATCAGCCCATACGTCGTTCGCTGAGCATTCTGCATTCTGTGCTGTGCCCCTGTGCTTGTCATTGGAGCCGGGGCTCGTTCGCTCGGACACATGAAGACAGGAATGTACTGAGCTGTGACCGGCTGACCATCAACGTAGTCCTGATAAACACGATCTGCCGCTCCTGGAACTGTCAGACTCGTGCAGCTGTTATGTTTGGCGAATCCGGTGGGCCGGGAAAAGTCAATCTTGTTATAGACTGCCCCCTGATCAATCATCGGAAGAATCATCATATAGGCGGTATGATTCAGCACATGACGGTTGGGGCCAGTTGGAGAAATATAAGCATCACAATCAATTCCGCCTGCATGAATTGTCTCTGGAGGCAGTATGTTGTGAATGTCATGATAATTATGGAGGGCCAGCCCCAGCTGCTTTAGGTTGTTCTTGCACTGGCTTCTTCGGGCAGCTTCGCGAGCCTGTTGAACAGCCGGAAGCAGCAATGCAATCAAGACTGCGATAATCGCAATCACGACAAGAAGCTCGATCAGTGTAAACCCTCTTTTCGTCCGTTCGGATACAACTGGTTGTGTCAATGACCTAGAACAGCAGCGGCAAGTCATAGCAAATACTCCAATTGGCTAATAGAAATGAGAACGATGGGCCATGCATCAGTCTGCACCGCGTGAAGGCGGCACGATATTAAACACCGATCATGAAGACATGGTTAAGAATTGGTGATATTTGGTTCACAGAAAACAGTCCAAAACAGCTCGTCGCTGATCGACACGTAACGATTACCAACCTGTTTGAAATGGGATTGCGATCCGCGTGTTGACATCCTGTTCCCACTTGCGAACAATGCGAGTCTTCTCAGTTGTTTTGGTTCTTCACTCTCCCGCCAGACGACTGCGAATGTGAGTCAGCTGACCGCACAAATATTCTCATTTGATCCCCGGCCCCACTGGCTTGAAGTTCCATTGAGATCTGATCCTGTTGAACGACCACGTTGTCGTTTCCCTCATTGCTGCCACGTGCTTCAGGGCCGACAACTTTCCAGGACCGTGGGAACTCGATGTCGTGGGAGACCCAATCGGTGACGGACAATGTTTTTTCAGAACGGAACACCGCAATCACTTCCCGGCCAAAGACGATGTCTCCGGATCGGATAATTGTTCTCTTATCAGGCGATTGCAGATTCACCAGATAACTATCCACATGCAGCGTGATCGGCTCGCTCGCATTCTGAAGACTTTCAGCAACGTGATCGGGGGCAACTTCTTCTGCCCAGAACGACAGCATTTCAGGTGGAACGTTCTCCTTGCTGAAGCGAAGCGACTGTGACTCGGGATTCCACGTCACAGGAATATTTTTGGTTTCTTCAAAGAGACAGATCGCCCCCTGATATTCAGCAGCATCTTTCTTTGCCAGAGGAGGCCTCCCTGCAAGAAAGCGGACATCGCCAGACGTCTGAATCCGCCGGTGATAGCATACAACTCCCTCCAGATCCGCGTGTGAACGTGGAGTTTTGACAATCTCGGATGGGACATTGCTCAGCTTCAGATGCTCTCCGGAAACCAGAGGAACCGAGGTCGCAAGAATTTCCCCGGTTGTTTCCGCACGGGGCATGCACTCAACCAATCCCGAGAGGACGGAAACAAACATATTTTGCTCGTGTACGCAGACTGCGAATTCCGTCCCGATATCTCGAACGACCCCATACTCTGTGAACACCAGAAATCCGGTCGCCTCCGGGGGAACCATCCCGACGATTCTCCCCGACCGCAACTCCACTGCATTCGTCGAAAGCAGCCGAATCTCCGACGGGCTTTCCAGAATCACGACCGCACCACTCTCCAGTCTCAAGCGGGCGTACCGCGAGGGTCCCTGCAACGAAAACACCTGCCCCGTCAGAATGGAATCTCCGATCGCCCACGGAATTTGAGTGGCAGAAGATTCTCCGTCGCCTGCAATCTCATCTGGCCAGGGCTGAGGCTGCTCGGTCAGTTCGACCAGCGTGGCACCCCGGACCGGTGTTTCAGGAGGGACAGGGATCGTGATTTTATGGCCCAGACCCTGTGAGCCTTGGGCCTCGGAACCATCTGCAAAATGATGGCGGGAGGAATTTCCTTTCGAGAGAATCCAGACAAGCGGACTGAGAGCAAGAATCAGGACCGCAAGGACCGCCACCCCCCATGACAGGAAGCGTCTGTTGGCCCGTTCCTCTGCCAGAAGTGCGCTACTGAGAAACGAATCCACAGCTTCCGGATTTTCACAGCAGGAATTCATCTCCAGAGAGGCCAGCAGGTCTCCATACTCGACGAAGATCTGCCGAGACTCGCTGCTGGTACGAAGCTGTTCTTTAAGGCGGTACGCATCCAGTTCAGTCAGGTTTCCCGCGTACCACCCTTCAATGGCACTCAGTAGCGACTTTCGATTGAAAATTTCTCGGTCCGCCATTCGAAAATCTCGAAGATGCTCCGTTTTCCGCACGAAGAAACGTTTCAAACAAACGCAGTGCCTAGTGGACTCAATGAGCCTCCCCGTCCTTATCCAAGGCACGCTGGACACACTCAAACAGCATCAGCCGCGTTCTCCTGAGCGCCTGATAAACGGCTGCCTCGGAGACCCCTAATCGC
>CALLWY010000030.1 GCA_938015865.1 uncultured Planctomicrobium sp. | reverse complement strand
ACTTCTGCAGCAGGTTCAGAAGGCGCAGCGGGAGCGTCGCCTGCGTCATCCTTCTTCTTTCTCGCAGCGGCCAGAATCTCCGCGACTGATGGTTTCTTAGCCGCAGGTTCGTCTGTTTTTGGGAGGGTGGATTGTGTCTTTTTCAGCTCCTGAATCACTTCCTGAACAGTCGCTGCTTTAGGAGCCCCTGCTTCACGGGCCGCCTTGGCTTTTCTGGCGGCTTCCATAATCTCCGCCACCGATGGTTTTTTCGCTGCACCAGGGACAGACGGAGATGGAGCAGGGGACTTCTCAGCTGCCGCAGCCGTGGGAGCATCTCCCCCTTTGGCCATCTTGGCTTTTCGAGCAGCTTCCATGATCTCCAGTGGAGAAAGCTTCGGCTTCTCTCCTGCAGCTGGGGCAGATTTCGGAGCGGGCGTGACGCGGGCAACGCTCGTCTGAACGTTGGCCGGTTCAGAGGGTTTGGTCCCCTCTTCAATCAGCTTGGTACACAGTGTCTGCCAGCTGCTGACTTCCCGCTTCCCAAGAGAAAGCGTTGCGTTCGCAACCACCTGAACGACACCGCTGCGAACAAGAAACACGTCAAGGGGATCGTCTCCGGGGCGTTCCCCCTGCTCACAGATGATCGTTCCGGGCTCAACCATCTCCAGAGTGACGCCAGATCGCAGCAGCTCCATCTGCTTCTCAGTAAGATCGGCGAACAACTCGATCCGGCGCAGGTGATCGCTGAGGACCCGCTCTTTGTAAATCGCGTCGTTCCTCTCGCGGTACTTCTGATCTTTCTGCAGATGATCGAAAATATTGCGGTTAAACTCGACAAGCACACAATCCTGATTTGCGATGACCGTCGCCGAGCGAGGCGAAAACGTCATGCAACTCATTTCACCAAAGACATCCCCTTCCATCAGGGGGGCCTGACGAGTGTCATAATCGATATCGCTGGGACCGTCGTTGGGGATTAACGAGATCTTGCTGGACGACTTTTTCTTCGACGAAAAGAGCCCTCCCAAAAACCCTTTCCGGCGTGCCGTCGATGCTCCCTGAAAAATAAAGGCAGTCAGGACCTGACGATTCCGGTCAGGGTCGACCTTGGCAGCTTCTTCCTCGGGATCTTTCTTGTCACGGATAGCAAAAAGCCGCGCCAGATCTTCCTTGAATGGAATATAGAATGCTGTTCCGCCGGCACTCCCCTGCTCACAGACAACTTCCCCCTTCCGGTATCGCCGCAACACAATGGAGCCAGGAAGCCGTTCAACAGAGATCGGGTTCTTCAGCTGCGAAAAGAGGGTGAGCTGCCGGAGACGCTCAGAATTGAGGAGTTCGTCGCCCGGCCGTGGAGACAACTCAACTTCGGACTGAACGACCTGAGTTTTGAGCTGGCCAGCGTCGCCGCTCATAAGAGCTGTTCCTGAAACAAGGCCCGAAAATCAAAAAATGAACGGCATGCTATGCTATGCCTCGACGTTCGCCATTGCAATCTCAATTCACGCGCTGCACAATCCCGATTCTGGAAGTCTGAATTAATACAGAGAGTACGGTTCCTGAGATGACTTTCTGGAACCCCTGACAGACCTTGTCCACCATCTCAAGGTTCCCTGAAGACCACCTTCCCTGATCTGACCGGGGCGAGTTCACTTCCAGTCAGTTGAATCTCCTGTCGTTGAGGGCCTTATCTGTGCTGATCAATCGGTCACATCGTCTGTGGATCATCGGCACAATTGTTGTCTTTCTTGTCTCGACTGGCTTGTACCTGTGGTACTCATGGACCAGTCCGAACGGCCCCAGCGGTGGGAGCTGGCAGGGAATGGCTTTCGGAGTCGCGGGAACGCTCTGCATGATTTTCGCCGGCCTCCTCTCCGGGCGAAAGCAGTTACCCGGATGGAGAATCGGCACTGTGAAATGGTGGCTGAAAGGCCATCTCTGGGTCGGGCTCCTGAGTCTCCCGTTAATTCTGTTCCATTCCGGATTCCGTCTGGGCGGGCCACTCGAAATGGCCCTGATGATCATCTTTTTTATCGTCATCGCGAGCGGAGTTATCGGACTCATCCTGCAACAGATGCTCCCTCGAGTCATGTCGGAAACAGTCCCGGCACAGGCGATCTATGAACAGATTCCTGTGGCCTGTGCCCGTCTTCGGGAATCTGCGGATGCAGTCGTCTCAAAGGCTTGTGCAGCACATCTGGCTGGCCCCGGAACCGATGAAGCAATTCCCGGGATGGATGCAATGAGTATGACGATGAGCATGACCATGACGATGAGCATGGAGTCGCTCAGCGCGATGCTTTATTCTCCGGACGCAGAGCTCTGGGCATTTTTTCAGAACGAAGTCGACCCGTTCCTTTCTCCGAATGCGGACCGTCGCCACCCGTTGGCGAACAGCACGTACGCTGCCGCGCGCATCTCACAATACCAGGGGAGCCTTCCCCCGCGCTTCGCCCCGGCGCTGGCCGAGATCCGTGCAGCAGTGGATGAACGTCGACAGTTGATGCGTCAGCAACGCATTCACGAATGGCTGCATAGCTGGCTGCTCCTCCACCTTCCACTTTCTCTCGCGTTGCTCGTTCTGGGAATCGTTCATATCGTGATGTCGATCTATTACTGAAATCAGCGCGGGCAATGACCGATCACCGACGAATACAATCCATTCAGGGACGCTATGACATCGAGATTTCTCGATGGTCATTCCCAGTGCGTCGCCGACGTCTCCTCGCAACCATTCTCTGCGGGATTGTCTCACTGCTCGCATGCGTCCCACTCCTCTGGAGCGACCATCGCATCCTTGAATCCCGTCCGGTCTCACGCCCCCATCAAGTCTTTGAGCAGCAGTGTCAGCAGTGCCATACCGAGCAGTGGAAACCACTGGTCCGACTGGCCACGTTCAATAACAAGATTCGCTCCGTCCCGGATGCTGCCTGTCGAAAATGTCACGGCGAAACCGTTGATGATCACCTGTTCAAAACCAACAACGAATCTGGACTGCTCGAAGAAGCCTCTGCAGAACAGCAGGAACTCCTGCATCATCAGTTTGGCGGTATTGCCTGTTCTGAGTGCCATCAGGAGCATCGCGGGCAGGCATTTCTCTCCAACGTCTCCGACAGTTACTGTACCGATTGTCATGTAACTCTGAACTCTGCCGGACTCCCGACCCCATTCTTTCTGGATATGAAGTCCTTCGCAGACCATGCGGAGTTTGCAGCGGTGCGAGAAATCAAGGACCGATCGCTCCTGGAGCGTCATCCCTCCGCACAACTCGCCCGCTTCGAAGACGGTGTCCTGAAAGACAACGTCTCGCTGAAGTTTAATCATCACATTCATCTCGATCCGGAACTCCGGTCCGCTGGAGGTAAAATTGAACAACTCACCTGCCAGAGTTGTCATATTCCCGATGCCTCCGGCTCTTATTTTCAGCCGATTCGCTATGAAACCAGCTGCAAGCGCTGTCATCAGCTGGGTACCAAAGAGACAGGGGAGCTTCCCCACGTCAATCCAGAGATGATTCGTGGGCTCTTGCTCGAAAAAGTATCCAGATTCGCTCCGACACAGTCCGAACCCTCCTCCGATCCGATCGGCGGCCCTACCAAACCCCCGGTTCCCGATCCTGCCGAACAACCTGTTGCTGAGCGCTGGGGCGAACTTCAAAAGAACCTCGCTCAGCTGGAAGAACGTCTCTTCGGGCCGGAAGGGGACAAATTGAAGGGGACAACCATTCCGGGCGGTCCCCAGCTTCTCGAGACCTCTTGCACCAAGTGTCACTTCACGCGAGTCTCAGCGGGCGAGCGAATCCCCTGGAGTATCGTCCCCCCCCATATCCCGGATCGCTGGTTCCCGATGAGTGTGTTCAACCACCAGGCACATGGAGCGATTGCCTGCGAGGACTGTCACACGCGATCCGGAAAGGCCCCCGGATTTGAAACGAGAAATGAGTTTTATCCCATCATGACACTGGAGCAGCATTCATCCTCCTCGATCTTCGCGAGCACGAGCGCAGAAGACATCCTGCTCCCCAGCATCAAGGTCTGTCAGACATGCCACGGCACAAGCCGGACAACCAATCGCGGAGTTGTTTCCGCACGTTCTGACTGCTTTGTGTGCCATAATTATCACCATTCCCCCAAGACATCTCCTGAGAACTCAATCCTTCTGGAGCTTCTGGGAGCGAAGACGTCTAAAGAGGCATCCACAAAAACGGAAACTGCAACGTCACAGCCACAACAGGATTAAGTCGTGACCTGTCTTGTAGGGGCGTCCGAAGAACTGGACTGAATCCTCTTCGGAAGGCTCCGATAAGAATAGCCACCTTCCGAATTTCATTGATTGAACAGACTGCGACAGATGAACAGATTTCGGCTGATCCCGATCGCTGTGGCTGTGACCTGGCTCGCAGTCTCGATCCTGATTCCGGAATCTCCCGCTGACGAGGCTGTTTCACAACACGCTTCAAAGGTCCCTTCGCCTGAATCCCTTCCGCCCCCGACCTATCTTGGCATGCAATCCTGTGCTGCCTCGGCCTGCCATGGGAATCTGCATCCCAACACCGGCCCCGGCGAGATGCGTTTTGATGAAGTCTATGTCTGGATGAACGATCCCCACGGACGGGCGTACCAGACACTGTTTAACGAACGTTCCCGGAAAATGTTTCAATACCTGGGAGTTCAGGACGCCGACGGAAATGTCACCAATCCCCCGCTGTTTCAGAGTTACTGGCAACAGTGCCTGGGATGTCATGATCCGTCGCTCTATGGCAGAGATCCCTCGCAGGCAGGAAACCCGCTCGTTCGCGGAGAAGGAGTCGGCTGTGAAGGTTGCCACGGACCCGCCAGCCAATGGGTCGCCCTCCACTACAGGGCCGGATGGAAAAACCTCTCTGCCGAACAGAAAGCACAGTTCGGCTTTCGGGTCACATCATCCATGCAGGAGCGGGGCTTTTCGTGCGCCAGCTGCCATGTCGGGGATGCAGATCGCAATGTGAATCACGACCTGATTGCTGCCGGTCATCCCGCACTCAAGTTTGAGTTAACATGGTACGAACGCCGCCTCCCACCCCACTGGAACCCGGAGCGCCGTATTGACAGGGAATCTCCTATGGAGAAGTGGCTGGCAGGCCAGCTTTCCGGTGCGGATCAGGCGTTTCGTCAACTCCAGCGGCGTGCTGAAACCGCCGAGCGGGAAGGGCATCACCCGGGGTTCAATGGATGGCCCGAGCTGGCCGAATACAGTTGTTTCACCTGTCATCACGAACTGGTTGGTCAGCGGGGGGGAACCGGGCCGAGGACAATTTTCCCATATGGTCCCTGGGATCTCACGCTTCTCCCTGAACTCGCCCGAAGTTTCCCATCACCCGAATCAGAAGCGTTCCTCAAGGCTTACGACGAGCTGTTTCAGGTGATGAGTTCGTCAATCGGAGTCTCTCCGGAGAAGATTTCACCGTTGGCCAGAAATGTTGTCGACAAGCTGGCCGTCTGGGAGAAGGCACTCCATCCCACCTCGACCGAAATCGCAGCGGTCGTCAAGAAGCTGGCAAACGATCCCAAATCGACCTGGGAACGAGACGCCCAGCTCTTTCTTGCATTGGCAGCCCCCTATCGCAAGACAGGAAAACTCCCCCCTGAAGAACTCGCCCGGCTTCGCGACTTGATCACATTCCCCAGCGCCGGTGAGCGGCAATTTGACAGCCCCAGAAACTATCTCGGGAGTTATGAACATAACGCCCCTGAATCGTACGAGGAGCAGTCGAAGCTACTTCGAGACCTGATTGAGAAATTGACAGCCGATTTCAACGCTCTGTCCGAGGCAGGGCAATAGCCGTTTCGCGGACTATTCTTGCAATTCCAGACTGATCCACTGACTCGGATCGGAATCGTAGGGGAACTCATCCCCGACCGTCAGGAACTGTCTCCCCAGTTCGTTGTCCTGAACGACGAGGTAGAATCCGAGTCGTGCTCCCGCTGCTGGCTCAAATCCGTGAAGTGCCTCCTTCGGGAACCAGACGGCAAGACGATACCCTGATTTGCTCAATTCCGACTCCGCAAGCAACAGTTCCGGCTCCGTTTCAGGTGCGTCTTCCCGGGCACGCGGAACCGGACGTTGCCGGAACACCGGATCTGTTCCACTCTCACCTTCCCCATAAGGCATGGCGATAAAGTGATGGCAAAAACGCGAGCCCCGATGCTGCGTCTGGGTATCCCGGGTATCGATCCAGATGAGCAAAGCATCGGACGTCGCAACCGCATCCGGATTTGATCGGGGCGGTTGCTTTTTCCCCTCCACAGCCACTTCAATGGCGAGCCCTTGCGGGTTCCAGGCCAGCGCCAGCGATGCAAACTGGTCTCCTTCCGAGAGGTCCGAAGGAAAAGGAACACGGCAGGAGGCAGGAAGGCTCAACAACGGGGACTTTCCTCGCGGGAGTTTGTCCTGACGTGCAACCGGGAGCGTGAACCGGAAGAGAAATGGAGCAGGAAGGAGAACCATGAAACGTGCCGTTTCGATTTCCAGTGGATTTCAGGAAAATGTTGCTGCCGGTCGGTGTGGCAACGAGATCAATGGTACTCCTCTTGAGGTCTGAAATCGATTCAGCTCCGTTGATTCCACGTGACTGTCGATAGTCTGCATGGACCGACCAATCTGCTAGAATCTGGCCGCAATCAGATTGATTTCAACTCTCTCAACCCAGATGAATTAAAGTCCACCGAAATGTCCGGATTCGAAAAAGTTGCCGAGCTTGATGAAATCCCGTCTCTGGGACGAAAGTCCATCATCATCAATGATGAAATCCCGGCGCTGTTATTTCGCGTGGATGAAGCCTACTACTGCGTCGAAGATGTCTGCTCGCATGATGGACAGCCCCTGACGAATGGCCCCTTTGACGGCAAGGAGATCACTTGCCCACGTCACGGTGCTCGCTTTGATGTGACATCAGGACGTGCCTGCGCTTTTCCTGCCACAGAGCCGATTCGTGTCTTCCCGGTTGAGATTCGCTCTGACGGCATTTATGTCGCAGACAATGAATCTTAACGACCAGAATCATGTTGGCGATTTCAGCGGCCTCAACGAATACACCGGTTGAGGAATTTGCATTTGAGTTTGCCGTCCCGCGAACCGAAGTGACGGTAGAGGGTTGCAGCAGCACTCAGCATGTGCGCCGATCCTGTCGATTCTGGTGATTGAGCAGCCCTAATCAACGTGGCAGACAGCGTCATCACCCGAATCACGGGATCGACATAGATGAATCCCGGAGCGAAGTGCCCATTGGACTGGTTCATCCGGGGGAACCGATTCGACCCGCACAACCAGTACATCCGATATCAATGGAGTACGGGATCGTATCAGTTGCAACGCTCTGACGGATCTTTCCAGCAAAGCCGTCATCACGAACCTAGATGTTGGAAGACAGAATCACAGGGTCATCAGGCAATCAGAACTGACGTTCCCGGTCGTCCTGCCTTCGTAGCGCTCGATTTGGCGCGGGACACAGTCCAGACGCCTCGTCTTCCACCCGGAATTGAGAGATGTCGGATCACAATACCGATTCCAATGTTGGCAACCTGCATGCATTCGGAACCTCCGAATCGGCAACAGCTGTACTGCAGGCGACGGCGGGCCGCGTCGCGGGACTGCGCATCACTTCCCCCCGCACCCAGTTTGATTGGGACTGGAAAGACATTCTCCCGGGAAGTGCGACCATTGGATCAAGCCCGGACTGCGACATTTATCTTCCCGTCCCCGGAGTCGCTCCCCGTCACTGTGTCCTGATCGTCGGAACACAACGGACCCTGCTTCAGGCCTTGTCCCCCCGGACGTGGATCAATGATGGTGTCGCGACAGAAAGCCACCTGAAACCGGGGGACCGGCTGATCGTCGGCCCGGTGGAACTCCACATCTCTGCGATCCCCGCACGAGAACCAGTTCGCCCACAGGCACAGCCAATCTCCCCCCAACACTTGCAGGAATTACTTGCATCCAGCCAGTCAATCACTCGACTCGCTTCCCCCTCACCAGGGAAATCTGAGCCACCGCCACGATCACCTCAACCCGCAGCAGAACAGATTCTCTCCGCGCGGGAAGACTTGCTGGATGAGTTGCTTGCCGAGATTCAAAGTTCGCTCGATCAGGTTCTCCAACGGGAAAAGGACCATCGAAAGGAGGCCGCGCGGGATCGTCTCGTCCTGCAACAACGGGCTCGGGAACTCGATGGACAGTTCGCTCATCTGGAAGAGATGAGAGCGAAAATCCAGAAGGAAAAAGAGCAACTGGCCGCTGCGGAGGAATTGGCCCGTCAGAATGAGTTGAGAAGTCAGGAGCTTCGCCAGCTGGAAGCGATCCTCAACGAACGACACGAAGAGCTGGGACTCCGCACACGTTCGCTAGTCGAGACCCATCGCAAGCTCCGTGCGGAGAAGGAACTGCTGCACGAGCAGAAAGCGTTGCTGGCATCAGTCCCGCCTGAAGAGGAGGTCAATGCACTCAAGTCCACTCTGGCTCGCAGCAAGGCTCAACTATGTTATCTTGAGAATCTTGAGCAGGAACTGATTCGACGTGACGAGCAGCTTCAGAACGAGATCGTAAAACTCGCTGAGGAAAACGCACAGCTCACTCTCTCCGCCCGGAAACTGGAAGAAGAGAAACGGGACTGGACCGAAAAATGCCGGGAACGCGAGAAATTCCTCGAACAGTTTGAATCCGGACTGAACAGTCGGCAGGAGACACTTGATTCCACTGAACGAGACCTGATCTCGATGCGGACGGAACTTTCGTCAACGCAGCAGGCTCTGGAGCATCTCAAGCAGGAGCTGGATGCGCGTACCGAAGCGCTTAACCAGAACACTCAGGACCTCGAACAACGCAATCTCCAGATTGCAGAACTTCAGGACCGATTGAATGCTGAGAAGGCCGAGATAGAAGCCTCGCGACGGGAAATCGAAGCCACCCGAAGCGAGCAGGCCGCCCGTGCTGCTGAACTTGACGCGAAAAACGAGGAACTCAGCCTCCGGGAAGAACAGCTCCGTCAACGGGAAGAGACGCTCAACGCCCGTGAACAGGAAATCAGGAACCTTGAAGAGAAGAAGTTCGCGGACCTTCAACTTCGCGAGCAGGAACTGGAACAGTCCCGGGAACAACTTCAGAAAGAGCTCAGCGAGATCGATGCCGAGCGTCAGAACTTTCAACGGTTGCGTGCCGAACTGGAAGCGGAGCGGCAAAGGGACGCATACGACCGCGAACAGTTGCAGATTCGCATTAAACAGCTGGAAGTCCAGCAGGCGGAGATTGACCACCGTCATCAAATGCTGGAAGAGGCCCGAAGGGAACTCAAGCAGCAGCAAGACGAATGGACGACGACGAGAGAGTCGAGCGTTCCTGCCGCATTGCTGGGAACTCAGTCGAATGATTCGGAAGAACTGGAGTTGCAGCGTCAGCAGCTGGCTGAAGACCGCAGATTGCTTGCCGAGGCCCGGGAAGAACTCGATCTGATGCGGGATGCTCTTGGACGCCGTGAAGCGGAGGTCAATGCCGCTGCAGAACGGGTTCAGAAGGAACAGGAATCGCTTCACATTCTCCAGCACCAGATTCAGGAAGGGCGTGAGCGCTTCGAAGAACAGGACCGCGAGTTAACGCGCCGCCGGGAGGAACTGGAATCCGAACGAAGGGAATTTGAACAGGCACGCGAAGAACTGGAAGTACGCCTGCGTCAGCTGGACCAGCGGGAAGAACAACTTCTGGAACGGGAACAGGCCCTCGAGTCTCAAGCATCGTTGGCATCGTTGAACCAGATCGATACTCACCAGATCGAAGGTCCTTCTGACTCTGATCCTGAAATTACTCCAACTGATTCCGAAGTCCATCAGGAGTATTCTTCAGCTGAAACATCTGTTCCGGAACCGGAAGATGAAACCGCAGTCCGTCTGCGTGCGGAACTGGCCAGCCTGTTCGGAATGTCCTTTTCGAAGCCATCAGAGACATTTCAGGAGGAGATATCGCCGGAGCTAAGGCCAGATGATGTGGCGGAATCCCGTGACGACTCGGCACAGGAGAGCATTGATTGCCGGGAATCGCACGTCCCCGAGGAAAACGATGCTTCCGTCGAGGTCTTGCGATTTGAGGCTCCCATCTCTTCGAGAGATGACGCTGCAGCACAGCCAGAAGCCCCTCCCCAGACGACAGGGGGGTTCTCATCCTCTCCAGACAACGAAGACGATGAAATCTCGGTCGAAGCCTATATGGAACGGCTATTAGCCCGGACCAGGTCACGAGATCAGGGAGCCCCCGTTCAATTCACTCCCCGACAGGAAAGCGCGATCACCCCCGCCGTATCACAGCCCCTAACTCAACTGCAGACCGCGTCCCCGTCGGAGGATTCCACTTCCGCTCAGCCGGATCCTGAACAGCAGAAGGCCCCCGCTCCCAGGAAGAGAAAACTCGACGAACTCGAGCGTACCGCCATTCGGGAAAACCTGCACTCCTTCCGACAAGTTGCGAATCAGTCGGCACGTATCGCTGTGGCCAAGTCGAAGTTTGAGAAAAAATCGACTCTGCTGCGGAACATGGTGATCATAAATCTCATTGGGTGGCTCGCCACGCTGGGACTCCTTGCAGCAGCGACATTGCTTCATCGAGATATTTCGATGGAAGTTCTGATCGTCGGCTCCATCTCGGGCTTTCTAACCATCCTCTGCATTGCCCGATACAAAGAGATTCGACGTCTGGACTTAAAACGGGCAGCAACCCCCCTCAATGCTGAGGGAGAAAAGAAAAAGCCTGATCCGCAAGAGGCTGATCCTGCTCCGAAAGGACCACTCTCCTTCCTGTAAACGTAATCCCGACACGGTCGGAGTGAACGCTCAACGGGGGAATTTCTGCCGCAATGTTCCCCCCGTCGCAGGGAACGCTACACTACTTCTCCGGCGGTGCGACTCGATACGCCCCACTCCCGGAAATTCACTTCGCAGCGACCCCTCTCCATCGGGAACCCGCTGCGATTCACAAAAGCGATTGTCAATAAGTCAGTAGTCTCCAGGTCCCCCCAGTTTGCGCCGGGGGGACATCTCCATCTGGAGCACTGAAATCAGGTCACGGATTCGTTCACATGGAAGCTGGTATTGTTGGTCTTCCCAACGTGGGAAAAAGTACGTTGTTTAACGCTCTGACGCAGTCCAAAGCTGCCCAAAGCGCAAACTACCCCTTCTGCACAATCGATCCCAACGAAGGGGTAGTCAGTGTGCCGGACTCGCGTCTTGACATCATCGCGAGCTTCTTTAACCCGCAAAAGATCATTCCCGCAGCTCTGAAACTGGTCGACATCGCCGGGATTGTGAAAGGGGCCAGCGAAGGGGAAGGGCTCGGGAACAAGTTTCTGAGTCATATCCGCGAAGTCGATGCCATCCTGCAGGTGGTGCGCTGCTTCGAAGATGTCGACGTGACCCACGTCTCCGGCAAGGTCAATCCGCTCACCGATATTGAAATTATCGAAACCGAGCTGATGCTGGCCGATATGCAGACCCTTGAAAATTCCAAGGGGAAAGCAGAACGCTCCGCCCGAACCGGCGACAAGGACGCCAAGGCCCGGCTGGATGTGATTGTCAGGTGCCTGGCGGAACTCGATCAGGGACATCCCCTCCGCACACTTGAATGGGACCCAGCTGATCGAAAGATCCTGAATTCGTTCGGTCTCATGACGGCAAAGCCCATTCTTTACGTCGCGAATGTGGATGAATCCGATCTGGAAGGGAAGAGTCCGCTGGTCCAGCAGGTTCGGGAATACGCACAAAAGAGCGGGGCCGATGTTGTTCCGATCTGCGCGAAACTCGAAGCAGAGATTGCGGAGCTGGATCCCCCTGATCGGAAAGAGATGCTGGAGTCTGTCGGTCTTGAAGAAGCGTCTCTGGGGGTCCTTGCCAGAGCGATTTATCACACGCTTGGACTCCAGAGTTATTTTACCGCCGGACCGAAAGAACTTCGGGCCTGGACCATTCCGATCGGTGCCACCGCCCCGCAGGCTGCCGGGGTAATCCATTCCGACTTCGAGCGTGGCTTTATTCGCGCGGAAGTTTATTCCGTTGAAGACCTGCAGACATACAAGACAGAAGCGGCCATTCGGCAGGCCGGAAAGCTCCGCGTTGAAGGAAAGACCTATGTCGTCAAGGATGGCGACATTTGCCACTTCCTGTTCAATGTCTGAGCAGAGAGACGTCAGACCTCCGCGAGCGTCTTGACCCGCGCCGCCGAACAATCAGTGGCGTGTTTGGAAATCAAAGATCTTCCCTCCCCATCCTGCAAGCACAGGCAACTGGTGCCGCAGGGTGGGGAGATTTCTTTTCAGGAGAATCGGGGCTGCTTAGTGCTTCTCAGCCTTGGAACCGGGAGCTCGATAGTAATTCTCGGACAACCAGCGGGCGAGCAATTCCAGTTCATGCTCACTCAACTGATCCGCAAATGCCGGCATTGCATTGTTGCCATCCCCCCCGGCATAGTGCGCCTGCGGATTACTGATAAAGGACTTCAGCCACGAGGTACTTCCGTACCCTGTCAGCACGGGAAACAGGTCTTCCGAAAGGGCTTCCTCTGCTGGAACAACAGCCTGATTAACCAGAGCCAGTGGCCGCATGCTGTGACAGTCGACGCAGGCATCAATACTTCCGGCAGCCAGCTCTCCTGAGGTGAAAATTTCCTGCCCGCGAACCACTTTGGGATCGTTAGGGGGCAGGGCATCGGGTCGTTGACTCTGGGCATAAAGGAACTCGACAAGAGCGTCGAAGTCTTCTTTATTTTCCGGCTTGGTCAGCGTCTCTGCGTTCGATTGGGACCAGTCATTCATCGTCCCTTCCAGAATGGCTTTCGCTGGCTCTTCAAATTGACCGGTCATGTTCGCCAGCGGTGCGAAGTGTCCTGAGAAGTTGGTCAGGACCGCTCGTGTCCATTCACGCGATGCGAAGTAAATGGTGTCGCGATGATGAGGATCGGCTAATGGCGGGGCCACCGGAGGCTCGGGGAAGCTCCATCCCTCTCGCGGCTGGTGACAGGTGATGCAGTAGGTCTCAAACAGGCGTGGTCCCTGTGTCAGAGGATCATTTGCCAACAGGGCGGAGGCCCCTTCGGGCGGAATCCCGGTAGGAGACTGTGCCAGTTCCGTGACCCGTTTCGCATCGCGATGCGCTGAGGCAACCGCCGCACGGAATTCAACCCCTTCCTGCGACGGCGAATACCAGTCTTCGTACCAGGCAATACTGGTGAGAACACCCGCGATTCCCAGAATCGTCCACATGTACGCCTTGTTAAACGCATGTCCCCATCGGAAATAAGCGATCAGCGGCATCAGCACGATGATGGTCATGGCAATGCCGGGGACAACAATTGCCCCAAACGCTTCCCCAAGATGAGTCGCTTCTCCCATTTGACTGACCCAGGGGAACTTGAGGAACTTGAACAGGAACAGGTAGTACCACTCAGGACGCGCTGCGTTGTAGGCTTCTGCCGGGTTCGCTGGTGCGGTCAATTCCGCTCCCCCCCAGTAAAACGTCGCGGTCATGATGGCCGCCAGGACTGCAAGACAGGCCACCGCATCTTTCAGGATCTGATCCGGCCAGAACATTCCATCTTCAGCAGTCGGATGTTTAATGGCATGAATTCCGTGTCGCCGAAAGACGTAGATATGCAGGGCCAGAAAGCCCATCAGGGCCGCTGGCAAAATTCCAGCGTGAAGCGCAAAAAACCGGGTCAGGGTTAAATTCCCGTATTGAGTCCCTCCCTGCACCAGAGTCTGGATGTACGGTCCGACAATCGGAGCTGAGCCCATGATTTCCGTAGCGACCTGCGTTGCGTAATAGCCTTTCTGATCCCAGGGGAGCAGATAGCCGGTCAGTCCCAGAAACATGACGATCTGCATCAGTACCAGACCGAGCCAGAAGTTCACTTCCCGAGGGGCACGATACGCCCCATCGATGACCACCTGCATCATGTGCAGCACCATCAGGATGATCATCGCCTGAGCGGCAAAGTGATGCATTCCTCGGATCACCCATCCAAGCGTCATTTCATGCTGGATATAGAAGACGCTCTCCCACGCGGTTGTCGCACTGGGACTGTAGGACATCCAAAGGCAGACACCCGTGATCAGCTGGATCAGGAAGGTAAAGACCAGCGTACTTCCCCAGACATACCTCCACCGGGCACCCCCGGGGATTGGTTCGAAAAGCGCCTCCTTCATCAGCGCCTTGTATCCCGTGCGGTGATCAAGCCAGGTGAGAAGTTTCTGCATGGGGCTCTCCTGTAACCGGCACCGGAACCTTCGATGGAAGCCGGACAGATTGGCGATCAAATGCCACTAAAAGGGGACGAACGATTGGGATTCAGTCAGACTCTGACCCAGACAAGACTCAAGAAGCAAAGAGTCAAAATGCTTCCGGATTTACACCGGAATCTTGGCCTCACGCCCCGCACGGAAGTTCTGGAACTTCACCCAGACTTCGTTTTCGTTACGGATCTCAACTTCGAGTTCGTCGAGGTTCCTCGGAGGAATCTGGTTGCTGCGATGACCATCGAGGCTAAACGAGCTGGCATGGCACGGGCACAAGAAGTCCGTCTTGTCTGGCTGATACTTCACAGTGCATCCCAGATGAGGACAGCGGGCGTTCAGACAGTGCAATTTCCCTTCTTCATCCTTGCGGACGTAAACCGCCCCCAGCGACGTCGATGGGTATGTCGTCCAGGCATCATGTTTGACCCCCATCACCTTGAAGAACTGCGGAGGTCCCCCCGGCTTCAGGTTCTGCGCCGTTCCGACCATGATAAACCCATCGTCTTTGGCGGAAGCATCCCCCTTCTTCTTGAAAATCGGGGTCAGGAAATAGGCCACCGCAGCAGCTCCGGGGATCAATGTCGCAATGGCCCCAATCACGAACGCAGCCGCTTCAACAACGAATCTCCGACGGCGGATTTCCTGAACGCCAACAGCAGGTTCCGAAGGAGGGTTCTCGGACATCAGGCACCTCTGGAGTTATCAGTCGCCACTTCCCGGAGGAGTGGATTCAGAATTTCATGCTTAAGTAATGCAAACCGGTCTCTGACGTTTTTCAGAGAGCCGGCACGTGATGAATTTCAGGACGATGGACGCTGCAGATTCTCGACGTTTTGCCAGACCACTGCAACGGTCCCCGTAAGGCTCTTCTTTTTTGGCTTGAGTTAATGCGGTGTGATTCAGGGGGGAGGTGAAGTCGGTCATCCACTTCACAGCGGCGGGAGGGATCAGTTTATGCAACGGGGGAATCGGCCACCATCTTCAATTGTTCTTCAAAGGCGTGAATCAAGTTCGACTGCGCGGAAAGGATCGGACCGGGAAGCATAACGCCCGCAGCCTGTCGATGCCCGCCCCCGCCAAACTGTTCCGCAATAGAGGCGACACTTACGCGGGATCGGCTGCGAAGACTCCCTTTAATTCGGCCATCTGGCTGCTCGACCAGAATAAACGCCGCTTCGGTTCCTTCCACAGTCAGACACTCGTTCACCAACTCTTCCGTATCTGTGGGGAGGGCTCCGGTCTCCACGAAATCTTGCCGGGTCACCAAGGTATGAGCCACCTTGTTCTGGCAGCTCAATGTGACTCGTCCCAGCACCACAGAGTGCAGCTTTAATCGTGCCAGCGAGGACCGCTCATAAAGCTCCCGATATATTAGATGCGGCTCAACTCCCCGGTCAACCAGGCGTGCTGCAGCAGCGAGCGTCCGCGAATCCACATTTGAAAAGCGGTACCAGCCGGTATCCGTTGCGATGGCGGCAAAGAGGGCTGTTGCCTGTGGAAGCGAAAAGGAATCACCGCTGGCTTCGATGAACTCCGTCACCAGAACTCCAGCGGCCGCTGCGGAAACATCCTTGAACAACTCCGCTCCGAGGTCATCCGAACTGAGATGATGATCAATCACCACTTTAACCGCCTGCGTCTTCTTCAGTACTTCAGACACCTCCTGCAGCTGCTGCCAGGCACTGGTATCCACCACGATATGAACATCAGTGTCGCAGGCGGATTCAACGGTAATCGGGCCTCCGATTTTCTGAGCCAAGCCCTGCGGATCGAGAAATTTCAGGTGCTCCGGGGTGGGTGACGGATTAATGATCCGAACCTGCTTCCCGCGTTGCTGAAGAAACATCGCCAGTCCGATTTCAGAACCGATCGCATCGGCATCTGGTCGCACATGACTGGTAATGACAAACCGCTCGTACCTGTCAACAATCTTCAGCAGCGGTTGCCAGTCGATGGCCATTGTGAATCCTGATCTCGAGTCATTGCCTGTTTCAACTCACCCATTCTATGTGGAACGTAAGTTCCCACAACTATTTGAGGCAGAAACTTCATCACACGGGACCAGTCGGTCCTGACAGATCGACACAACCCGTCCCTGCTCCCGTCACAATCGGCTTTCTGAAGCGAGAACACGGGGGAGCGCACAATTGTTCTCATGTGACAGGTTCACGCCCCCGGTTTCACAGGACCGAATGGGAGCCGATCAGCCCGATCGCCACGAAAGAGACTCACATTTTCCGGACAGGAGTCGGGCGGGCAGTCACCGGCAGACAGAGTTCTTCCCGCGCGGCTGAAACTTGCGGGGCCGACTCTCCCATGCGCTGCCGCAGGAGACGCTCCACGGATTTGACAATTTTTCGAACTGTCTGATCGTTTGAATCGGGGTCATGGTGCGTCAGAACGATTCGCCCGGGACGGACTTGAGAACTGAATTCCGCAACGGTCGACACTGAATTGTGTCCCCAGCCGATTCGCTGCGGATAGAGTTCATCTGTGTACTGACAATCGATAATCAGCAGATTGGCATCCATGAAGAAGCTCAACAACTCAGCGGGGAATTCAAGGTGGACGTCAGAACCCGACCGATACGCTTCTCGATTGGTGGCCGCCATCTCCAGTTCACAATCACTGGCAAAAACAAACGATTCCTCAGGTGTTTCGAAACGAAACGCAAACGCCCCTCCGGGATGAGGTAACGGATATCGCCGGATACGCAGGCCATTTACATCAGGCGAAGATTCGAGCATCCTGAATTCCATCTTCGCCTTCATCGCTTCCATCGGGATCGGAAAAAATTCTCCTTGCATCTGCTTGCGGAGAGTCTCCCGGATCGTCCCCGACTGTGAATGAACTTCATAAATCTTTAGTCGCGTCTCCGGCAGATATGCCTGGCTAAAGAAAGGGAACCCCTGAATATGGTCCCAGTGCAGGTGCGTAAACAATAACTGGAGATCGAGCGGCTTCAGGCGAAATTCACTTGCCAGATTGCGGCTCAGTTTCGCAATACCGCTTCCAGCATCAATAATGTAAATCCCGTCGCGATACCGGACCTCAACGCAGGTCGTGTTTCCCCCAAAGACCTCGATGTCGGGACCAGAGGAGGGCATCGATCCTCGGCATCCCCAAAATGTCAGGCTCATCCTGTCTTCCGGGCGATGAGACAGCGCCAGCAAGACATCGTTTGAATCCTCAATGGCCGTCGGGCTGTGAAAGACGCGCCGCTCGAAATGAAATGAGGTTCCCCCTCCAAAGCGTATCCGGTCGCCGTCCGCCAGGCGGCTGGCAAGTATTCGCTCTTCGTTCAAATAGGTCCCGTAGCTGCTCCCCAGGTCTTCCAGATAAAAAACACCTTGGGACGACCAGATACAGGCATGCTCCCGGGAAACGTCCGCAGCATGGAGCTGAAGATGGGATCGGGTGCTTCTGCCAATGTGAAATCGTGAGCGATCGACAAAAATCGGCCCCTGCCGGGCTAATTCGGAGTCAGGAGTTGTAGCATTCAGAAAGGAGAGCGCCCCCCGCCAGACAATCGCTTCCGGCGTAGGGAACTGCTGAAGAGTGGGAATTTCATGAGTCGCAAACAGGTGCTTTGCGCCCTCTTTTTCGAGGCTCGTGCTAAGAAAATCATCCGACTCGTCAATCATCTCCGGCCCTCGAGGTTGACCTGTCACAGGCGGCCTGTCGCGAGGTGATCAATGGCCCTCGTCCGGCAGCTGCAGCCCCAGTCGTCGTTCAAACCGGGACTCAAGCATACCGTATTCTGAAGAGGTGTCAGCAGGAATTTCCTGCTTCCGGATTCTGATTTTGCCCGGATTCTGGTCCGGCTGGGGAGGCTGTTACGATCGCCTGACCATATGGCATTCACGCCCGGTCATTTAATTATGCAGCCTCCTCAACGAAGTCGACACTCGGATCAAACCCCTTGTTTTTTATAGCGTTAAGACGTTCCTTTTCTTTCTGGACTAACTGCTTTCTGGCGACTCGGTCCTGTCGCTCCAACCGACGCTGAGCCCGACGGAAGTGCCGTAACCAGGAGACGGGCAATTCGCTCGATGAACGACAATGCCTTCGGGCCAGATCCTGAAGTCGGGTCCATTCCGCCTCTCCGAGTGCCTCCAGAATCGGGTCTTCCAGAGAAACAAAGATACGATACGACCCGGGATCTCCCTGCCGGGCCGCACGACCAATTAACTGACGGTCAACCCGCGCGGACCGGTTCAACTCTGTACAGATGACATGCAGCCCGCCGGCAAGACGAACGGACTCGGCAATTTTAATATCCGTCCCTCTCCCTGCCATATTTGTAGCGACCGTGACGCGTCCCGGTTGTCCCGCCTGAGCAACGATCGAGGCTTCAATGTCATGATGCCGTGCGTGGAGCACTGCCGATTCAATTCCGTAGCTCTTTAAAGCACGTGCACACCTTTCGGAAGAGGCGACACTCGTGGTCCCCACCAGAACTGCCCGCCCCTGTTGAAGACAGAGTTGAACTTCCTCCGCGATCGCAGCGAACTTCGCATCGAGAGTTTGAAAGACCCGGCTGGGGAACTGCTTGCGCTGACACCGTCGATGAGTTGGAATGGAAATGACGGGCGTTCCGTATTCGCGGTGAAGTTCCCATCGGACGCCTGCAACCGTTCCGGTCATTCCACAAAGATAAGGATATCCCGCGAGGTAGTTTTGCAGCGTGACGCGAGCTGCAGTGCCGGTGGGCTCGCTGAATTCCACTCCTGCTTCGAGTTCGACAGCCTGCTGCAATCCATCCCGCCACTTTCGCCCATATAGGACTCGCCCCGTCCCTTCATCAACGATCTCCACTTTCCCGTCGATGATGAGGTAATCGCGATTCTCCATGAAACCATCTTTGGCCGTGAGTGACCGCTCCACCTGAAGCGATAAACGCTCCAGTGAATAGCACTTCAATGACTCAGGGCGAACCGCAAAGGCAACCTTTCGATATCCCTGCTTGGTCAGGCGTGCATAACGCCTCTGCCGATCGAATTGATAATCCACATCGCGGATCAGTCGGTGAGCGATCCGATGGCACCAGTGAAAAAATGAGGACTCCTCATCAGTGAAGGGCTGTGGAAGGGCAATAATCAGGGGAGTTCGAGCCTGATCGATCAGAAGGCTATCCGCTTCGTCGATGAGGGCAAAATACCGCTCACGCTGGACCAGTCCCCAGAGAGGCCCTGCCCCCGAAATTGGCTTTCCGATCGGGATCGATGCCGGAAACGACTTCCGAATCAGTTGATCCTTCAGATAGTCAAAGCCGAATTCCTTCTCCGTCCCGTAAGTGATGTCGCAGGCGTATCGGGATGCCCGTTCAGGTCGTTCGACATTGTTGGTCAGGGCACCAACCGTCAGCCCTAATCTCCTGAGAAGAGGCAACGCCAGCTCCGCATCCCGCGCAGCGAGGTAGTCATTCGCTGTAATGATGTGACATCCGTGCCCGGTCATTCCCCGGAGAACCGCAGGAAACAGAGCGGTCAGAGTCTTGCCTTCGCCGGTCTGCATTTCGGCGATATCACCCTGCAGCATCGCCAGCCCGCCCATAATCTGGACTGGGTAAGGCTCATAACCACAAGTCTGGCGAACGAGTGCCGCAGTCAGTGCGAACACCGGCGTGGTTAAATCGAGTGGGCGATGAGTCGAACGAACCTTCCATCGCAGCTCGCAGGCAAGTCGACGCAGGGAGTCTTCCGATTCATCAGACAGTTTCCGTGCTTGTTTCAGAATCCGCTCTGCCCATGCCCGCGTTAGTTGGCGTCGACAGGCAACCGCAAGGGGGAAACTGCGCTGAAGCTGCGTCATCCATCGTCCGAGATGTGACATTCCATCCCTTTCGCGTCAAGAGTGTCACAATGTCGGAAACAACTCGTAAAACGACCGGATCAGCCATTGCCCGACATTCTCAGCAGGTCGCTGAAACCGCGCACTACCGCGCAGCCCGAGACTCAACGGCAGGTCGCACTCGGTCAATGAAATGACGACCTGATACATCTTGTCTGCGGCGACCTCCCCCTGGGGGGAGTCCTGAGAAAGCAGGCTCCCTCCAAATCGAGAGCTGAGTTGAGGCGGAATCACAGCTCCCCCTGCAGGAGAAATTCGCTCGATCGTTCCCTGAACCCGCTGGCCCGGAAATCCGTCCAGAGCAACTTCGACCACCTGTTGTGGACTCAGATGTAGAGACTCCTCCTCCTTCACCCATGCCACAGTCTGCCATCCATCTGTCGGAGCGATACTGCAAACCGGAGTCCGTCGTTCCAGTCCCGCCCCCAGATTCTGCTCATGAAGCAAAGGAGCTGGCTGACCAGTGAAACGCTGCGCATCAACCTGCACCCCCAAATCCTCTCCCTGAGCCGAGAGAATTCGCCCGGCACAGGGAGCCTTTACAGTCAAACGCTCCAGACGGTCAAGTGCCTCCAGAATCTGCAATCGCGCGGTTTTGAGACTTTGGCGGGCCAGTTGAGCCAGGTCCGGGTCTGAAGTTGCCTGAGCCAGTTGCAGGTCAACGTTCGACTGCCGATAGACTCGCTCCGATTCAACCAGTTGGTCGCGAAGCACCGGATCATCGAGGACGAGCAATGGAGTCCCTGCTTCAACAACATCTCCCACAGATGCACGTAGTTCGACAAGAACTCCGGGAGAATCGACATACACATGCTGAACCTGATGCGGCTCAACCACAACCGGCGCCTGAAAACGATTGGGGACGGGACAGTTCCAGATCCCCCAAATCCCCAACCCGAAGGCGGACCAAACAGCCGCACTTCGGGCCATCTTCATTCCATTCCATCCGGGCGATTTCATGATCTGCTGTCCCATGCTGATGAATGAAGAAACGGCTGCCACTCCACTGATTCCAACATAAATCCAGCTGAGAAACTGCAACCCCGCTGGTTTGAAGAGATGATGCAGAAACAGTCCGATCGCAATCACAATGGACCACTTGTACGCTGACGAGCAGACTCCATACAGCAGCAGCCAGCCACGGTGGAGATGCCCCACGCTGGACTGCTTCGGTACCGGAATCCCGAACATGAGCCATCGGATTGACTCCTGTATGGCTCGCTGGGCTTGCTGCTGAAGGTTCGGAACTTCGATCAGGTCACACAGGACGTAGTAACCGTCGTACTTCATCAGCGGGTTGGAATTGAAAAGCAGGGTCGAAATCGACGTCACAACACACATTTGAAGACACAGGTCATGGATCAGTCCGGGGGCAGAAAACCACCAGATCGCCAGACAGACCGCAGCGACAATCATCTCAATCCAGATCCCTGCCAGAGCAATCAGAATCCGGCTCCTTTTGCTTTCCAGCATCCATGCATCGGTGACGTCGCAATACAGACAGGGGCTGAACAACAGAAAAGCGACTCCAATCCCATGACAGCGTCCCCCCTGAAGGAGACACGCCAGTCCATGCCCTAACTCATGAATCACCTTGGCTGCTCCAATCGCCAGCCACAACGTCAGGATGTCCCGTTGCGTCAGCAGCGATTCCAGCTGAGGCAGTCTTCGTTCCAGCTCATCAAGCCGGGACAAAAGAAGGAAGCCGGCGACGAGCAGAGCCGCTCCTGTCAGCACGACTCCTATCCGGGAAAAAGCCATTTTCGCTGCCGGAAGCAGAAGCTTCAGGACCGGTTCCGCATGCCATCCGGGGAGTCGAAAGAAAAACAGGTGCTGAAAGACCAGTTTGCTCCATTGAAACAGAGACTTCTGATTTTGCCGCAGATCGTGGAGCGAGCCTGCCAGCTGCCTGTTCCACAGAAGGTTCCTGTCACTCAGCTCCAGAATCATCTTCTGGACCCGGTCGAGATCGATTTCCTCCCCCGGATTTTCGCGTTGAAGCGTTTGGACAATGTCCCGTAACGGCCTCTCCCCGTCGAGCAGCTTCAGAAGACGAAACTGAATTGGACTGATTCGGTAGTAATCCAGCGAAACCGGATCTTTCACCACAACACAGTCAACCCCCCCGTAAACGGCCTCCTGCACCTGCAGGTCAGGCCGTCCCAGCAGTGGGACCGGTCGGTGTGAAGAGGGGACTGTCACAGCAAGGCTCGCAAAGATAGCCAACCGCCGCTACGAACTAATTCGTGAGATGGGCGTTGAGCAGCATCTATAGGCAAAGCCTGAAGTTGAGTAAATATCAACTCAATCCCAGCAAGAACAGCCCCAACCAGATCTCCGCCATCTCCGATGTCGGGAATACAGAGCCACCGACCAGATCCGTCACTCGGCAAATGATTCCTTGACCGGGAGGATCAACGTCATCTTGGTTCCGCGGCCGGGGGTACTGTCACACTCAATGCCCCCTCCATGCACTTCCATGATCTTTCGGACCGTTGGAAGCCCCAGACCATTCCCCGATGGCTTGGTGGAATAGAAGAGTTGAAAAATTTTTTCCATGACAGGGGCGGGAATCCCGCATCCATTATCGATGATCTCGATGCGGACCTGCGTCCCGGCCTGATACGCCTGAATTTCGATCAGCCCCCCATTCGGCATCGCCTGTTGGGAATTCCGAACCAGGTTACTCAGGACCTGTCGCATCATGCGGGTGTCCAGCTGAACAACCGGGAGATTTCCAGCAACGTGGAGTCGAATATCGATCCCATGTCGTTCTGCTTCTGGCCGATAGAACTCGAGGAACTTGCGGATGAAATCCCCAACGTCGCATGGCTCCAGAGTCAATTCTCCAGCACGGGCAAACTGAAGGAATGCCTCCAGAATGCAGTCCAGGTGTTCGCACTCCTTTTGAATGGTGCTGAGCTTCCTCTGCATCCGCTGGGCAACTGGCCCCTGCATCCCCGCGAGATCTTCCATCAGGAGGTCAAGGTTCAGGCTGATAGTGGAAAGAGGGTTTCGAATCTCATGGGCCAATCCCCCTGCCAGCGCGGCAATTTCACGGTACTGACGTTCCAGATACGGGCGTTCGTCAGCTGCCGGGACATTGTTGCTCACGATGGTTTCCGTCACATTTGGGCTCATCTGATTCACTTGTCTGAACGTGGCAGAACGTCCGATGTCTGTCGACACTTCTGTCGGTTTCAGACCGGATATTTCAACACAAAACGGCACCCACAGGAACAAAAAAACCGGGATGTTGATCCCGGTTTTCGTCTCCCATCAGAGAGTGATCACTCTTCGTCGTCGTCCAGATCGTCGTCATCATCGTCGACGTCATCCGTTACTCCCGCCTGGTCGGCCAGAAGCACCTTGCGGGAGAGCTTCACGCGGTTCTGATCATCAACCGCAATCACTTTCACCTGAATGACATCGCCCACCTTGACCACTTCGGCGACCGACTTCACATACCCATCAGACAGCTCGCTGATGTGCAGGAGTCCATCCTTTCCGGGGGCAATCTCGACGAATGCTCCAAAGTCCTTGATCGAGTTCACTTTTCCAGTGTAAACGCGACCCACCTTGATTTCTTCGGTCAGGGCTTCGATACGAGCGAGTGCCAGCGAGCAGGCATCCTTGCTCGGACCGGCAATGGTCACAGTACCATCATCCGTGATATCGACCTGCGTCCCGGACTCTTCCTGAATCGCCCGGATCATCTTGCCGCTTGGGCCAATGACCAGACCAATCTTCTCCGGATGAATCTTCGTTGACACGATCCGGGGAGCCATTGCCGGCAGCTCCGCACGAGGACGGCGAATCGTCGTCAGCATGATCCGCAGCAATTCCCGACGGGCGACACGGGCCTGTTCGAGGGTCTTGCGGATAATCTCTTCGTTGATTCCGTCGATCTTCAGGTCCAGCTGAATTCCGGTAATTCCCTTTTGAGACCCAGCGACCTTGAAGTCCATATCACCGAAGTGATCTTCATCCCCCATAATGTCGGTCAGGGTCACATACTGATTTCCTTCTTTGACCAGTCCGATTGAGATCCCGGCCACAGGCTGGGTGATGGGAACCCCGGCCGCCATCAATGACAGTGTGGCACTGCACACAGATGCCATCGAACTACTTCCGTTCGACTCGAGAATATCCGAGATGACCCGAACGGTGTACGGGAAGTCTTCCGACTTGGGCATCACCGGCTCAACGGAACGCTGCGCCAAGGCTCCATGGCCAATTTCGCGACGCCCCGGTCCCCGAATCGGCCGAACCTCACCGACGGAGAACGAGGGGAAGTTGTAATGAAGGTAGAACTGCTCAGTCGTCTCTTCGATCAGACTGTCAACTTTCTGGGCATCCCGAACACTTCCCAGCACCACAGTCGCCAGCGACTGCGTTTCTCCACGGGTAAACAGGGCCGATCCATGCACTCGAGGGATGACATCCACCTGACATTCGACATGACGCAGTTCTGTCAGTCCACGCCCATCGAGCCGCTTTCCAGCCAATGTCAGCTCACGGCAGATCTGGTTCTCGACCTCGTGGAACGCAGCCTTGAGATCAGCTCGGCTCCGGCCATCGTCAGTGACTTCAATGCCGTTAGGGAAATACTTCTCGAGCAGCTCATCCCGAATGGCAGCTGTATTCGAGGAACGCTCGGCCTTTTTCGGACTCTGCTTGGCCGAACGAATCCTGTCTCCGGCTTCCTCGCGAACAATTTTCAGGAACGGATTTTCTGGAGGCGGAACGAAATTGACCGGCTCCTTGTTGATCTTCTTCATCAGCTCCTGCTGAAGCTCGCAGATCTGGACAATCGCCCGATGACCGAACATCAGGGCGTCGGCCATCTGGTCTTCCGGAATCTGGTTTCCGAAGCCTTCGATCATCAGAATCGACTCGCGGCTTCCAGCAACCACCAGATCCAGGTCACTCTCTTTCACCTGAGCGACAGTTGGCATCAGAATGAACTTGCCATCGATCAACCCGACGCGAACCGCTCCGATGGGTCCCTGAAAGGGAACGGGGGCAACGCAGAGTGCCGCACTGGCAGCAATGATCGAAAGGACATCCGGATCGTTCTCTCCATCGAAGGACATGACATTCGCCATGACCTGAACTTCATCGAAGTACCCCTCCGGAAACAGCGGACGGATTGGACGATCGGTCAGCCGGGATGTCAGGGTTTCGCGCTGAGTCGGACGTCCTTCGCGTTTGAGGAAACCGCCGGGGAATTTTCCTGCAGCGGCAAAGCGTTCACGATAATCGCAGGTAAGAGGGAAGAAATCTGTTCCGGGACGAGAAGGTCCGATTTGAGCAGCGGTGAAGACGGTTGTTTCACCATATTGAAGAAGAACAGCACCACTGGCCTGTTTCGCCAGTTCGCCGGTGCTGATGGTAAGAGTGCGACCGGCAATTTCACGAGAGACTTGAATTTTCACTGAATAATCCTACTGACAACAACGACAACTGGCTTGAATGACAACTGCACGACAACCGACGACCGACATGCCGACACCACAGCGGGAATAGGAAGCCACGACCCCGATCCCTAAAGACTTTGATCCCAGGAGCTGAGAGAGACACGAAAACTGCCGAGAACAGGCATGGGAAAACCTCTCCCAGCTGCTCCCGAGACGGGGGAAAAACGAACGAGCGCAGGCTGAACAGAACAGACTTTCCACGGTTCGGAATTCAACCTCACAACCGACCGCGAAAAAGAATGGCAGGCGAATGAATCAGCGGGACTCACTGGTGAGCGAGACACTCCGGTAGAGTTCATCCCGCGGTCACCGCCACAGGCAGGTGCCGACAGAAGGGCCACGGAAGCATTTGACCGCATCTTCTGGTCCACCCGAGCCCTCCTGAAAAGGAACCTGCCGTCTGTCCGCCCTACATCTCCTGAAAAACGGGTCCACCCAATTACTTACGAATCCCAAGACGGGTGATCAGATCGAGATAACGGGGAGCATCTTCGCTCTTCACGTAGTCCAGCAAACGACGGCGACGGCTCACCATCATCAGAAGCCCACGACGGCCGGCATGATCCTTGGTGTGGTTTCGCAGGTGCTCAGTCAGAGTATTAATCCGCTCGGTCAGCACAGCAATCTGGACGTCCGGAGATCCAGTATCTTCGCTGGATCGCTGGAAGTCATTAATCAATTTCGTCTTACGCTCTTTTGAGACAGGCATTTCTGGCTCCATCAACCGGCCTACCGCACCAAGGGACGGCCTTCAATCTGTTTACTGAATGGAATTTCAAACGGAGCAATCTAATCACAATGCAGCTCTGATTCAACGCTTGCCGGCTATCGATTGTCTGACGAAACCGAAACTTTCCGTTTCGAGGCGGATTTTGCAAAAGCAGAGACGAACATTTGCTCTACAAGTCAGGTATTTCCAAAGCAAGGACTTTGAAGAGAGGCGATTCCTGCTCCCCAATCCCAGATCGGTCTCTGCGTCAGGATAGGGAAGGGGATCGCAGTAGCCGGACCAGCCGACTCCAAACGACACCCTAACAAAACACAACCCTTTTCAAAACAACTACATAGGACCATTCCAAGAGCACAAATCACTCATCACGACGGGCAAGTCACAAGGATGGCTCCGCGAATGCCAGGACACAGATCAAAATTGATTTGAATCTGACAAATCTTGACTTTACAATGAGTTACAATTTTTTCAGATGACAGACTGATCACCGAATACGATTTCGAGACGCTGTGACAGGTGGATCTCCATGCGGGAGATGGGCCCTCAAGTTCAAAGACTCAATTTTAACCTGTTAGGGCTTTAACCTGTTCGGGTTTGAAGGTGGCGTTGTGGTATCCTGAAATCAGCCGGTCAAGTTGTCTCAGCCTCTTGACCTGACAGTTCCCCAATTTCTAATTCCGATGAACAGCGCTGCATTTCGATTCAAGGAGCGTTACATGACGGGTTTCAAAAAGGATCTGCCCGCATGGGGGATCAGCCTGTTGATTAACCTGTCCGTGCTTGCCTCGCTGCATTTTGTAGTGATGCGTCAGCATGTTGCTCAGGAACTCGACACAATTGTCAGCGACCTGACAGACATCTCAGAGAACGACCAGTTCAATTTCTCCGATCGAACCGATATGGAGGAAGTGGTCACTAGCCAGGGGGGCGGGACAGGGAGTGGCACCGGCACCGGAATGGGAGTCGGTGCTCCTACGATGGCCGCCACCGCCCCGGGACGCGATGCGCCGCTTCAGGAGAAACTTGAAGGGATCATGAATCCCGACATCGCGGTCCTCAGCGAAGGCTCGCTTCCCCGTCTTGAAGGAAATGTGACATCAACCGTCTCGATTCGGGGGGGAGCCGACAGTGCTCCCGGCGGGGTTTCCGGAGCCATGGACCGGGCTGCGTTCGAAATCCAGCAGTCCTTGAAGCAGCGGCGCACGCTTGTCTTCTGGCTGATGGATGCTTCCGGCTCTGTGGAAAAACGGCGGGAAGCCATCGCCGATCGCTTTGACAACATCTACAGACAACTCGGCGAAGCCGGAACGACAGAGGGACTGTATTCCGTCGTCGTGAGCTACCAGGAAAAAGCCCAGCTGCTGACACCCGAACCGCTTCAGGACACAAGGAAGCTGAGCGAAATTGTTCGCACAAAAATTCAGTGGGATAAATCGACCGGGAAGGAAAACGTCTTCGGAGCGCTCCGCCTGACTCTCGAAAAATTCAGGACCTACGATCGATCCGGCGGACCGTGGAATCGCCTGGTGTTTATCGTCACCGATGAGAAAGGGGACGACGCCGAACAGCACCTCGAAGATGTCATTACATTAGCCAAACGGACCCAGACCAAGGTCTATACGATCGGGAACGCCGCCGTCTTTGGTCTGGAAAAAGGGTACGTTGAATACAAACACGAAGATGGCTTCGTCGAGCTGGTTGCTGTGGATCAGGGTCCAGAAACGGCCTTTCCTGATGGCGTCCAGTTGCCATTCATTGGAAGCCAGTCCGACTGGCGTCTGAACCAGATGTCGTCCAGCTACGGCCCCTATGCTCTTTCCCGCTTGTGTGCCGAAACGGGAGGACTTTACCTCATTACAGAAGAGAGCAGGGGGTATGCGTTCGACCGTTCGATTATGCGCCGCTACACCCCTGATTATCGCCCGATCCGGGTGCAGGAAGCCGAAATCTCTCGAAACGCGGCCAAGACAGCGCTAGTCAACGTCGCCCGCATGTCCTACGTCGATTCACTTCCAACCCCCACTCTCGAATTCAGGGGATACAACGACAATATCCTGCGTCAGGACTTGACCGAGGCTCAAAAGCCCGTGGCGGAGATCGATGTCCCACTCCGTCGGATGTACGAGACACTCAAAATGGGTGAATCTGCTCGCGACAAGCTCAAGGAAGATCGCTGGCGAGCAGCATATGACCTGGCAATGGGACGAATTTTGGCCATGAGGGTGCGATTTGCGGGGTATAATCTCATGCTGGCAAACATGAAGGTTTCCCCGAAGGCGTTTACGACCGAATCAGGAAACATGTGGCGTCTTGTCCCTTCCGACAAGATCGAGAGCGGCGTCGAAATGCGGAAGGCGGCAGAAATGGCGAAGGTTTACCTGCGGCGGGTGATTGATGAACACCCCGGTACGCCGTGGGCCATGCTGGCAGAGAAGGAGTTGACAACAGAAATGGGATGGTCCTGGCAGGAATTCAGCAGACCAATCCCCGGGAGTAATCAGCTGAGGGCTCCTCAGGAAGAAGTGGCCCGACTGCTCCTCGCGGATGAACAACAGCGCAGGGAGATGAATCGCAATCGGCCATCAGGCCCCCAACGTGAAACACCGAAGCTGTAATCGCCTCCACATCGAGAGCCCCGGTCTTCTCGAGGCCGGTTGACTTCGGCGTCCAAAGTTGGGTTCAACGCGAACAGTGGAGCCCGACCATGCGAAACATGTGGAAATTCATTGGCATCGAGGGGGGCTCATCGCTCGCCATCTCGGTGATCATCCACGCCGTCGGTCTTGCTGCACTCGCCTTCTACAAATTCTCCATCGATCACACGACCGATCAGGTTGCTGTCGAAACGATTCTCGCCGACGAAGAACGATCCCATCAGGAATTCTCACAGGATCTGAGCCTCGATACCCGGGCTTCCACCAGCCTCACCACTCAGGCGGGAGGAGTCGTTTCCGATGCCATTGGTGTCGGAGGAGGGGGCTCTGGATTTGGGGGAGGAGGCCTGGTTGCCTCCAGTCAGGCGAAAATTGGAACATCCGAGGTCATGAAGGGACCTGCTCTCAGTGTCGCGACAATTGGCGACCTCTCCATTCCCGGAACGGGAGAAATGGGTCTCGACTTCGGGGAAGGAGTCGTGAAAGGAGCCACTGGGGCACGGGTTCAAGGCTATGGAACCGCCATGGGCCGCCTCTCCCAGGAACTGTTTCGCATGATGCGAAAGGATCCAGTGACCGTGGTCTGGCTCTTCGATGCATCGATCAGTCTGAGGGATGACCGAAAGGAGATCTCGGAGAACTTCAACAAGATCTACGAAGAGTTGAGGCTCGCTCAGGCAGAAGCTCAGGCCGCCAACATCAAGTATTCTCCGCTGGAATCGATGATTTGCAGCTACGGAGAGTCACTGAAAAAATTGCTGCCCGCTCCCACTTCCGACATTACTGCCATTCAGAAAGCAATCAGTTCGGTCACTGATGACGAATCCGGAAAGGAAAACACCTTTCAGGCCATCATCAAGGCGCTCGATGAGTTTGGGCAGAAGAATCCCCGTGATCGACGGAAGCTGGCGATCATCGTCGTGACAGACGAGTCGGGCGATGACGATGAACTTGTCGAGGATGCGATTGCAAAAGCGGTGAAAGCTCGCGCTCCCGTTTATTTCATGGGACGGGAAGCGGTTTTCGGCTATCCCACTGCGAATGTCCAATGGAAAGATCCCGAAACGGGACTGACGTTCTGGCCGAGTGTCAAACGTGGCCCGGAAACCGAATTTCCCGAGTGCCTTCAGTATGACGGTCTGGGGGGACGGCGCGATAACAGCTCCAGTGGTTTCGGCCCGTATGCTCAGGTTCGCCTTGCAAAGGAATCGGGTGGAATCTTTTTCCTGCTTAGTGGAGAAGAGAAAGAACTCTCCGGAAGCGATGCCAGAGGAAATCGAAAGTTCGATGACCTTCCCATGAAGGAATACGAACCCCAGCTCCTGTCGCGGCGAGAATATGAAGCAGAGCGAAACAAAAGCGAATTCCGCAAGACGATCTGGCAAGTCATCGTTGCCATCAATCCGAACCTGGATCAGGAACTCCGGCTCCAGCGGGAAAACTTTTCAATGGACCCCGCCACCTTTAGTCGTCAAAAACAGACCAATTTCAGCCGTTGCCTGCG
>CALLWY010000029.1 GCA_938015865.1 uncultured Planctomicrobium sp. | reverse complement strand
CCGCGAGCATCAGACGGGGTCTGTTGGCGAGCGCCCGTGCGACGGAAACCCGCTGCTGCTCTCCGACTGACAGCTGGCTCGGACGGTGCTGCATCCGATTGCCGAGTCCGACCCGCTCCAGCAACTGTTTGGCAAAGGCCCGGTCCGCCTTGCCCGCGAAGGCCATTCCCAGCAGGACGTTTTCCAGTGCTGTAAATGCCGGGAGCAGATGAAATGTCTGAAAGACAATCCCGATTCGCTCTGCACGGAATCGGTCCCGTGCCGGCTCGATCAGTTTCGTGATGTCGGTTCCATCGACAATCACCTGCCCTGAGTCGGGCTGGGAAATCCCGGCGATAATATTCAGCAGGGTCGTTTTTCCACCGCCGCTTTGTCCCAGAAGAACAACCTGTTCTCCCTGTTCCATGGAGAATTCAGGGATCTTGAGGACAGGGAGCAGCCCACCACCGGGCTCGCGGTAACTCTTCTCGATCTGGCGTAGTTGGAGTGACATAATCGGACGACCATATCACGAAAATGCTTGCAGATGCAAACCTATCGCAAGTAGCCCGGACGCATTGAATGCGGCTTGCTCACGCGACTAGCTGCGCGGTCAGCGGTTCCCGAACAGCGTCCCTCGTCCCGCACAGAAAGGAGCCAGTCTGACATTCGCAGGTCAGGCGATGATCGCATCAACCGGCTTGCCATGGACATCAGTCAGTCGGAAATCCCGTCCTGCATAGCGATAGGTCAGGCGCTCATGGTCAAAGCCGAGCAGCTTGAGAATGGTGGCTTGCAGGTCGTGAACGTGAACCCGGTCTTCCACCGCCTGAAACCCGAACTCATCAGTCGCACCGTGAACATGGCCCCCTTTCACACCACCACCAGCCATCCAGACGGTGAAGCCCCAATGGTTGTGGTCGCGGCCGTTCACCTTTCCTGCATTTGATCCCGGGGTCGGAAGTTCCACAGTGGGGGTCCGTCCGAATTCTCCCCCCCAGATCACAAGGGTTTCATCAAGGAGCCCTCGCTGCTTCAGGTCTTTGAGCAATGCTCCGAGTGGCTGGTCCTGCTGTTTCGCAAGTCGACGGTGATTGACTTCCAGATCGTCATGATTATCCCAGGGTTGGCCTTCTCCGTGCCAGACCTGAACAAAACGGACTCCCCGCTCCACAAGACGCCGGGCGATCAGCAACTGCCGGGCGTGGACCCCTTCGCCGTACATTTTGCGAATGTGTTCCGGTTCCCTGCTGATGTCGAACGCATCGGTCGCATCCGCCTGCATTCGGTACGCCAACTCCAGCGACTGAATCCGCGATTCCAGAATGGGATCAGCCCCGCGCAGCTGGAGGTGCTGCTGGTTCAGTTTCTGAACCAGATCCAGCTGAGCCCGCTGCTGTTCCGCGGTCATTCGATCATTGCGAATATTCTCGATGAGCTTGTCGATATCGGTATGACGTGTGTCGATATAGGTCCCCTGATAAATCCCCGGAAGAAAGGCTGATCGCCAGTTCGCAGTTTCCGTGATGGGATAGCCATTGGGACACATCGCAATAAAGCCGGGAAGATTCTGGTTCTCCGTTCCCAGTCCGTAGGTGACCCAGCTTCCGAGACTCGGTCGGGGAAGACGGGCATCTCCACAGTTCATCAATAGCAGTGATGGTTCATGATTGGGGACATCCGCATGCATTGACCGAATGACACAGATGTCGTCGATGGACTGGGCGACGTGCGGAAAGAGATCACTCACCTCGATTCCGCTTTCGCCATACTTTCGAAACTTGAACGGCGATGGGAGTGCAGCTCCCGTTTTGCGTTCGGTGCGTAGGGTCTTGGGGAGTTCCTTCCCAGCGTATTCCTGCAGCAGCGGCTTGGGATCGAATGTATCCACATGCGACGGTCCTCCGTTACAGAAGACGTGGATCACATGTTTCGCCTTCCCCGGGAAGTGAGGCTGCTTTGGAGCCATCGGCGAGGGAGCGCCCTGAGCGCGGGAGGTCAGTCCCTCCTGCCCCAGAAGCGCTGCCAGCCCGAGCATTCCAAATCCTTGCCCGGTCCGCTGTAGAAGTTCACGACGAGTCATCGGGAAGTGGAACATTGGCGGGAACCTTTGATCTCTCTTGAAAAGCCCTGCTCCGCAAAGAAGGACTTCGAACCATCTTTGACGCCAGCCAGCCCATCCGTCTCGCCGGGCCATCGCAATTGTCCGTCATCAGGGACAGGTGTGAATCATATGGGCGGGGTCTGCATCAAGGGGGGAAATTGGGGAGGGTTCGTCAATCGAAACAGATCTCTCTGTCTGATGCAACTTATCGTCCAGTTTACGCTTGTGACCCGTAAATTTCATCAGGAAAGTCCTTTTTTCCCCGCTGGCCCCAGACAGAAATGTCCGTTCACTTACAGAGATCCCCCTGCTCAGGCAAATTCTCCCTCGCCTCAACCCCAATTGTCGACAAGAGATCCTCTCCTTGAATGCCCAGTCAACGTATAGAATATTACAATCACACTAATAGATACGACGGGCCACAGGTTCCCCAAACAGCCTCGACGCCTCCATGCCCTGACGCCACACGAACGCCTTCCCCCCGGTTTACCTTCAGCGGATCACCAATATGAACCGGACTCTCAGAAGACTGCTTTCCCCGCAGCTGATCGTTGCCTTTCTTTTCTGCCTGGGAGTCGGGGAGCGTTCGATTCAGGCGGATGAGCCGATTGAACGCCTTTCCATTGACGCAGGGTTGACCGAAGCGGGAGGAAACTCCAACGGAGTTTTGCCCCTGACAGGAAGCGAAGCCCGGCGTCAACTGATCGTGACGGGGTTTAACTCTCAAGGGCGGGAAATCGATCTGACTCGCTCCGTGACTTACTCTGTGGTTCCTGAAGGAATCGCCCACGTGACCACTGATGGGGTTGTCATCCCGACTGGAGATGGAATGGCAGAAGTGACCGCCCGGACGTCATCGGGTCTGACAGCACAGTTGCCGATCATTGTCAGCCAATATGAATTCACCCCTCCGGTTGACTTTAACAATCAGGTGATTCCGATTTTGACCAAGTACGGCTGCAATGGTGGAGGATGTCACGGAGCAGCCCGAGGTCAGAATGGCTTTATGCTGTCGCTTCTGGGGTTCGAGCCGGATCATGATGTGGATCACATTGCCCGTGAGTCCCGAGGCCGACGGATTTCCCTCACGGCTCCGGACGAAAGCCTGCTTCTGAAAAAGGGGATTGGGGCAGTGCCACATGGAGGGGGAGCACGAATGGAACCGGGCTCTCCCGAATATCTGTTGCTGCGACGGTGGATTGCCGAAGGGGCACGCGAGGGGGACACCAATGCTCCCACGGTGACAAAAATTTCAGTCTTCCCAGCCGCGCGCATCATGCGACCGAAGACACAACAGCAGTTACGGGTGTTGGCGACCTACAGCGACGGCTCGGTGGACGATGTCACCGCGACCGCCCGATACGAAGCGAACGTCGCAACAATGGCCACCGTCAGTCCACGCGGGCTGGTGACGACAGGGGAACAGACCGGCGATGTGGGTGTGATGATTCGCTATCAGTCCCATGTGGCTGTCTTTCAGGCCACCATTCCACTCGGAATTCCAGTCGAATCGCTCCCCCCCATTCGGAACATCATTGATGAACATGTCTTCGCCAAACTCAAGTTGCTGGGACTTCCGCCGTCTGAGCTGTGCGATGATGCCACATTCCTTCGCAGGGTCACGATCGACCTGGCCGGGCGTCTCCCGACGATCGACGAGACAACAGAGTTCCTTGCGGACACGGCACCGGACAAGCGCGACCGACTGATCGAACGTCTTCTGGATTCTCCGGACTATGCTGAGTACTTCACGAACAAATGGTCGATGCTGCTGAAGAATCAGCCTCGACTGTCCCGGATGGAACAGACCGCCCCCGGAACCTTTCTCTTTCATCACTGGATCAGCCAGATGATTCAGGAAAACCGGCCGTATGACGAGTTTGTCCGGGAGATCCTGACCGCGACGGGAGAGCCATCCGAGAATCCCCCAGTGATGTGGTACCGTGCGGAACGAGATCCCTCCACACAGGTGGAGGATGTCATGCAGCTGTTTCTTGGCCAGCGTATTCAGTGTGCCAAGTGCCACCACCATCCCTTTGAGCGATGGAGCCAGGATGACTATTACCGCCTGACCGCGTTCTTTTCCCAGATTGGCCGAAAGCCGGGCCTACGTGAATCGGAGGAGCGGATTTTTCATCGTGTCGGACAGGCAACCGCCAAGTCCCCCCGGACAGGGAATCCCCTGCATCCTGCGGGTCTGGGGGCAGAGCCGACCGAAATTCCCCCGGACGTCGATCCCCGCCACGCCCTTGTTGAGTGGATGACCTCCCCGGAGAACCCCTATTTCGCGAAGGCGCTTGTCAACCGGTACTGGAAGCATTTCTTCGGGCGGGGACTGGTCGACCCGGAAGATGACATGCGCGCCACAAATCCCCCCGTCAATGCCGAACTACTGGCGGCACTGGAAGAACATTTCATTCAAACCAAATTCGACCTCAAGGACTTGATCCGACTGATCTGTCAGTCCTCCACCTACCAACTCAGTTCCGAACCCAACGAAACCAATCAGAACGATCGACAGAACTTCTCCCGCTTTTACCCCAGACGGTTAACTGCTGAAATCCTGCTGGAAGCGGTCGACACACTGACCGGAACAACAACACACTTTGCGGGGATGCCGCCGGGAACCCGGGCGGTCGAACTGCCTCACTCCCGGTTCTCGTCTTACTTTCTGACGGTCTTCGGACGACCGCTGGGAGTAAGTGTGTCGGAATGCGAACGGGATCAGGAATCCAACCTCGCGCAGAGTCTCCACCTGATCAATTCTCCGGAGATGCTCCAGAAGGCAACCCAGGATTCGGGCACAGCCAGTCGTCTCGCTAATGCGCGAGATGTCCCGCTTGTCGACAAGATTCGGGAACTCTATCTGACCGCTTACAGCCGGGAACCCCTCCCTGAGGAAGTCAACATCATTACAGATTACTTTCAGCAGAAGGCCCTCCCGGACGGATCAGAGAGCCGCGAAGCCTATGAAGATCTGATCTGGAGCCTGATCAACTCCAAGGAGTTTCTGTTCAATCACTGATCCCGGACCGAACGCATCCATCCTCGATCGTCACCATCACTCGTTGAACGGACCTTGTCCGGCGAACAGAAACAGAATCCCGTGAGCATCGCAAGCAGGCAGAGCATGATCCGCGTCAGGAAAGGTTCAGTCACACTCAGCACGAACAACGGCTCTCGTCTTGCTGGTGTCCTTCATCCTCTCAAGAATGGCCTGTTACTCCTGCTCCTCCTGTGTGGACATGTCGCCTTGGGGTCGCTGCTCCCCAATCCCCGGATCACGTCTCTTTTTCCTGCCGGAGGCCAGCAAGGGACGACTGTCGTAGTCACTGTTCAGGGAATCGACCTGAACGAAGTACGGGAACTGATCTTTTCCCACCCGGGAATCACCGCATCGATCCATCCTCCCGAAAATGACAACGCATCCTCGGATCATGGATTCCACTTCGATGTGACAATCAGCCCGGATGTTCCCGCCGATGTTTATGAAGTCCGGGCCCTCGGAAGGGATGGGCTATCCGCCCCCAGACTGTTCCGCGTGGGAGATCTCCCGGAACTGATCAGCGACGGACACAACACCTCTCCCGCGCAGGCAATGACCGTCCCTGTGAATTCGGTGGTCAATTCCCCCCGCGTCGATGGTCCAACCGTTCATTATTACGAGATCCCATGTGAAGCGGGGAAACGGATTCTGATCCGCTGCGATGCCCGGGGGATCGACTCCCGAATGATGCCGGTTCTTGAGGTCTGGAGTCCGCAGGGGGGACATCTCGCGACCGCCCGGGCCACCAAAACCCGCCCCGCTCAGGTCGAATTCATCCCGCCAAACGATGGCCCGGCACGTGTGACTGTCCGCGACATCACTTACCGGGGGGGAGATGCGTCGCCCTATCGACTTGAAGTCAGCACACGCCCCGTCGTCTCGGGTGTCTGGCCCCCGATGGCTACTCCCGGTTCCACAGCAACCTTCACCCTCTATGGAATCGGGCTCCCGAACGGGAAGGCAGTGGAAGGAATGGACGGAGCGGACAGGTTACAGGAGATTCAGATTCCCATCTCGATCCCACGTGATCCGATCCCCTTCAGCCAGTCAGCTCTGAGTCACCGCTTCGGCCTTCCGGAAGTTGCCGTCTCCGGATTCGAATATCGACTACCGGGAGATGCCCCCGCTGCCGATCCAGTCTGGATTTCCGCTGCATTGGCTCCAGTGTTACTGGAACAGGAACCAAACAATAGCGCCGAGTCGGCACAACCGTTGTCACTTCCGTGCGAAGTCGCTGGGCGTTTTCAGATGGGGGACAATGCGGACTGGTACACCTTCCATGCACGGAAAGGAGAGGCGATCTCGATTCGCCTTTTTTCCGAGCGGCTCAATCTGCCAACCGATCCCCAGATCACGCTTTACCGGATACAGCAGGATGATCAGGGAAAAATCCAGCCCCGGCAGGTCTCCGTTGCGGATGACCTCATCCCCGCCGGTCAGACCGCCCCTTTTCATTCTTCCACACTCGATCCGGAACTGGTCTTCACAGCTGAGGAGGACGGTCTCTATGCCATCCTGGCCCGCAATCTGGCTCCGGGAAATGCCACCAATTCAATGAGCACGTATCAGATGCTGGTCCGTCCCGCCAGCCCGGACTTCCGGATCATTGCAGCATTCAAGGAGTTGGGACGTGCCCCAGCGAACGAAAGTCCTCAGCGGGCACAGGCCCCCATCCTCCGTCGGGGAGGGACGCTCCCCATCATCATTCAGGTCCATCGAATCGATGGATTCTCCGGGTCGATTGATGTGCAGGTGGAGGGGCTTCCCGCAGGAGTCGAGGCACCGACGTTGACCATTCCATCAGGAGCATCAGAGGGAGTGCTTGTACTGAGCGCCACCACGAACGCGGAGCCGTGGATTGGCCCGATCACCATCACCGGATCGGCCCGAATTGGAGAAACTGAGCAACGGCACAATGCACTCCCCTCCTCCGTTCACTGGGAGCGGCGCGATGCAGGTGATCCCGCTTCAGCGAGGGTTCTCAAAAATCTGATCGTGTCCGTCACCGACGAACTCGCCCCCGTGAGCCTCAAGTTCGCCTCTCCCTCTCTTCTGAAAACATGCCGCGGAGCGACCACCACCGTCAGCATCGAAATTGAGCCGCACACCGAAATCAAGGGGAACATGACGCTGGACCTGAGAGGTCTCCCCGTCGGCCAGTATCCACTGGACAAACTTCCCCGCGTCGAGGTGGGAGCAGACGCCACAGCTGCGGGACTCTCCTTTCAGATCAAGCCCGATCTGCCACCGGGCGACTATCCCTGCTACGCCGTGCTGACGACCAAAGCGATCCACACACCGCGATCCGCTTCGGATTCGGAACCCTCTAAAAATCCAGTCGAAGTTGATGTCTATCTGGCAAGTCCTCCGCTTGTCCTTCGTGTCGCAGCGACCCCCATCGTTGTGACCTCCCCCAGCTCAGTCACGGGCGCACCGGGCGAAGCGATCGACGTCCCGGTCCGACTGGAGCGTCGTTACGGATTTGATGGGGATGTCGCAGTGGAGATTCTCTTCCCGGAAGGGACGTCAGGAGTGCAGGCTGAGCCGGTGACCATTACCTCAGCGGAGACAGAAAAGAACCTGCGAATTCAAGTCAGTCAGAACGCATCGCCTGGGCAAATTGCCGCACGGATCGTCACACGGGGAACCTTCGGCGGACAGGAATTCAAGTCTGAGCAGCCTCTGACACTGGAGATCCGGCCAGCGACACCATGAACACAACAGCTACCGCTTCACAACTTGATCTCGTGTCTGTGCCCATGGCCATGTCAAACCGTGTCTGCACTCGGACAGCCTCCGTCACCGTGATGATCAGCATGATCGTGATGTTGATCATCACTCAACAGGTCCATTCCGCTCCAATCCCGATTGCTGAGATAACGCATGAGGGCCCGGTCCATTTTGAAAAAGAGATCAAGCCGATCCTTCAGCGAAACTGCCTCGCCTGTCATAGTCGCTCGAAGCCGGAAAGCGACCTCGTCCTCGAAACCCCGCAGTCCATTCGGAAAGGAGGGGCTCTCGGCCCTGCGGTTGTCCCGGGCGAGCCGGATCAAAGCCTGCTTCTGCTCGTCGCAGCCCATCGCGAAGAGCCAGAAATGCCCCCCAGCGGGAACACCGTTAACGCCAGAAATCTGACCCCAGAGGAACTGGGTCTGCTCCGACTCTGGATTCTGGAAGGGGCGAAGGGGACGGAGACGCTCGGAGGTGATTCCATTGCGTGGAAATCGCTTCCTTCCCACCAGCTTCCGGTTTTTGCCGCTGCGTTGACGCATGATGGACAACTTGCTGCTGCGGGGCGAGGAAACCGGATCACTATCGACAATATCGCCAGTCGCGACCGCGAGGCAGTGCTGATTGACGCACAACTTCAACAGATCTCCGGTTTTGAAAATGACCCACGAGCCCATCTGGACATGGTCCAGTCGCTAGCGTTTCACCCGGACGGAAATCTTCTGGCCTCCGGGGGGTTTCGCGAAGTGAAGTTCTGGAAACGTCCGCAGGAATGGCCCCTCCAGGTTGTGTCCAAAACACTCCCCACAGCGAATCGACTGGCGGTCTCTCCCGATCAGTCCAAGGTTGTCGTTGCGTCCATTCTGGGAGAGCTGCAGATCATTTCCCTGTCCACCCAAACCAGCGGCCCACGCTGGTCAGGGCATCAGGGGGGAATTTCCGGATTGGAATTCACTTCTGACAGTCGCTCGATCATCACGTCCGGGTTCGATGGGACCATTCGTCGATGGGATGCAGAAAGCGGGAAAGGGATTGCAGCTGTGACTGCGTCGGACGCGATCACGGCAATGACTCTGGTGAAGAGTCGACAGCAGATCCTGATCGCGCTCAGCAACGGAACCATGCAGCTGATCAACATCCCGCAGCCGCGTGCGGACGCCCCCTCATCCGACGAACTCATCTCTGCGGATCCGATTCAGGAATTCCCCGCTGCAGGAATTCCCATCCAGCGGATGGTCATTGCGGATCCTCTGGGAACACAGGTGGCCGCTGCCAGCGCTGATGGATTCGTCCGTCTCTGGGACCTTCAGGAAGGAAAGCAGACGCAGATTGTCCATCATGGAGCCCCTGTCTCGACGCTGGCGGTGTGTCCAGACGGGGCTCAACTGGTGACCGGTTCTGACAATGGACTCGTCAAGGTGTGGAACATTCAGGATGGTTCGCTTCTGTTCGATTTTGGTCACCCCGATCCCGCAGAACGGGACCTGGCCAGAATGTCCTTTCAAATCGAACTCGTCGAACGGGCGCTCACTACCGCAAACAGTGACGTTCGAGAGGCGGAGAAGGAATTTCAACAGCAGCAGGACCAGATCTGGAGCGCCAATATCGACCGGGCACGCGTTCAGGCCGATCTGGCGAAAAAGGAAACTCCAGAAGAGACTGCCCGGTCAATTCTGGAGACCGCCAACCGAAACATTGAGAAAGCTCGTCAGAATGCGGCCGCTGCGGAAGAACAACTTCAGGCAGCACGGATCCATCGTGATGATCTGATTCAGAAGCTCATCACCGCCCGGCTGGCTCTTCAGCAACGACGCAGGCAACTGGACATCGAGGCTCAGGCCATTCAGGAACTGCGACGGGACCGGCAGGAAGTGGATGAATGGATTGCCCAGTTCAAACTGAGTCTCCAGAACAATCCTCCGACCGATGCCCTGATCGTCGCAGCAGCCACTCCCCCCGGGGCAGAGGAAGCAGAGGCCCGGAATGCGGCCCGGTTGGCACAGGATCGCTGGCAGGAAGCCCGGATGGAATTAGCCCGCATCGAAGACCAGTCAAAACAGCAACTGGAACGTCTCACGCTGGAACAGGAGTTTTCCCGGAAGGCGGTTGCCGAATTGGAAGACGAGCTGAAGTCCACTATGAGCCGAAAGGAAGCCGCTGCTCAGGAGTTGGCCGCCGCCGAGCAGTCCTCATCAGAAGGGACCGAATCTGATCCTATCAAGAGCGCGGAACGGGATAATGCCCGGGAACGGCTGCATTGGCTCGAAACCCAGAAGGAACAGGGACAACAACGACTCTCCCAGGCGGTTGAAACACTCAATCGCATTGAAGCCGAGCTGAAGAAGACTCAGGAGGAGGCTCAGGAATTCTCCGCTGCTGCGAAAAATCAGCTGGGAGAAGCCGAAACGAACTGGAAGTCCGCGCGTCAGTTGGCCCGACAGTTTGTCGCAGCACGGGGGGGAGATCTCGCCTTGCTGGAAGCTGCGGAACGTCTTCAGAAAATCATTGATGAGCGGCTGTCCCAATTGTCGCCTCGTGTGACCTCTCTCTCGTACAGCCCCGATGGACGCCGGCTTCTTGTGGCTGATCTGCAATCGGTCCGAATGTATTCCACAGCGACGGGAACCCAGATTCATCGCCAGCCGGTGGCAGTCGGGTTCATCTCGGGAGAGTTCCGCAACCGTCGTGAATGGGTTGGCCTCGACCAGCAGGGACAGATCAGTCTTCTGAACGTCCTGCCCGACTGGGAACTGGACCGGCAAATTGGCAGCGTCAATTCTCCGGATGTGCTGGCAGGTCCGGTGACAGCACTGGCATTCAGTCCCGATGGATCGATTCTCGCCACGGGAAGCGGTGAGACCTCACGATTCGGCGAGATCAGACTCTGGGACGCCTCCACCGGAGAACTCATCGGCTCCATCGAAAACATTCACAGCGATCTGGTACTGGGACTCGCCTTTTCCCGGGATGGAACATATCTGGCGAGTGCGAGTGCTGACCGATTCATGAGGGTCTTCAACGTCCAGACCCGAGAGCAGGTCAAGTCGTTCGAAGGACACACCAACCATGTTCTGGCCGTCAGCTGGCGGGCAGATGGACGTCTGCTCGCAACCGGAGGAGGGGATAACACCTGCCGACTCTGGAATTTCAAATCCGGTGAACCGGTTCGAACGTATACGGGGTACGCCAAAGAGGTGACCGGGGTCCAGTTCTTCGGGGCAAGCGATCAGCTGGTCACCTCATCAGGAGGAGCCCCACGGGTAATTCGCCGGGATGTTTCAGGTGACAAGACGCTGGAGTTTTCGGGTCCCACAGAGTTTCTTCACTGCATCCAGTGCAGCGACGATGGACGTATTGTGGTCGCAGGAGGAGAGGCTGGTCTTCTCCACGTCTGGAACAACGATGCAACGCCCCTCATTAACTTCCCTGCGGAGGGGCCATGATTGGTTGGCTGAAGAGTCTAAGACCAGACTGGTTTCTCAGCGGAATGGTCATTGCGGTTTTTCTGGCGTGGCTGTTTCCGGAGCCGGGAGCACGGGGAGGTTGGCTGCACCCGGAGATCCTCACCAAGGCGGGGGTTGCTCTCGTGTTCTTTCTGCACGGACTGTCTCTCTCGTTTCAGTCCTTAAGACACGGCATCCTTCAGTGGCGGCTGCATCTGGTGGTCCAGCTGTGCTGCTTTGTGCTCTTTCCGGTACTGGGGCTGACCTTCAGCGCACTGACCGCCGGATTTCTTCCGGAATCGTTGCGTATTGGCTTCATCTTCCTGTGTGCGATCCCTTCAACAGTCTCCTCGTCCGTCGCGCTCACAGCAGCCGCACACGGGAATGTTCCTGCTGCGGTCTTCAATGCCACAATCTCCAGTCTGTTGGGAGTGGTCGTCACTCCACTATGGATGACGATCGTCTCACGGGAGATTGAAGGGGAATCCGCCCCGTTGGGGCCGGTCATCATGGAACTGGTCATCTGGCTGGTTCTGCCGCTGACCGTCGGTCAACTGATGCGCCCCTGGTTCGGAGCGATTGCGTCAAGGAATCGGGCCCGGATCAATACGATCGATCGACTGACAATTCTGATGCTGATCTACACATCCTTCTGCGATTCCATGATCATGGGAATCTGGACCAGACATGGAGGCATCTCGCTCATTGCGACGGTGCTGGGATCGATTGGGCTGTTTTACGCAGTCTTCAGCATCATTAGCGGAATCTGCTCGTTGATGCACTTTTCCTGGCCAGACCGGATTGCGGTCCTGTTCTGCGGATCCAAGAAGTCGCTGGCCAACGGGATCCCGATGTCCCAGCTGATGTTCGGATCAGACCCGGGATTGGGCCTGATCCTTCTTCCCGTGATGATCTATCACTCCATCCAGCTGGTGATTTGCGGAGTGCTCGCAGGGCGATGGGCCAAACGGAGCCAGTCTGGTGAATCAGCAGAGCCTCAACACGAAAATCGTTCGACTCAATGATCCGGAGTTGATGTCGGCGGAGTTTCCGAAGTCGCAGAGGCTGGCGGCTTCGGGGCGGGGGCGGGCCCATGAACCGCATTCACCTGAATCAGCACCACACCGACAATCACCAGAATGAAGCCGAGAATCTGCGCCGGGGGGGTGTGGTGTCCCTTCGCCATCAGGGTCCCCACAATAGCAGAGACAGCCGTTGCCCCTCCGAAGACAACGGGCATCACAAGGCGGGCATCTTTCGCGGAGAACATCGCATAGGTCAGGGTCAGCGCCCCAAAGGCTCCGAGCGAACCGGCAATGGCTCCCCACTTGATGGCTTCCGGAGTGAACTTGAAGTTCCCCCCGGAGGCCTTCACAGCAATTGCTCCCCCGACAATCCCCCAGACCAAATAGGCCAGACCGATAAAGATATACGGCTTGAACGGAGTCTCTCCAGGAGTACGGGCTTTCCCAAGTGAGGGTCCGTAGAGTCCCCAGAACAGGGCGGTGGCAATGGCGAACAACACGCCGATCTGCTTGTCAGTCACGATTGGTTGTCCTCGTGGTTGGGAATGGTTTCCAGACAGCGGGCAAGACGCATCACCGGGAGTTTCCGGTTTCGTTCCTGCCATCAGGACCGGGCCATGAATTCCAGAAGTCCTGTCGTCTGAATCCTAGAAATCGATCGTGTTCATTGAAAGTGAACCGTCCGTGACGGTGTCTGACACGGCTCCTACGACTTCTGCTTTCGCCAAATTCCGTTCAGGATTTCTCCTCATCGGCAGTTTCCTCTCCAGAAAACAACTGGTCCGCTGAAAGGACGCCGTAGAATTGACGTACAGGGATGGTTTCTGTTCCTTAAACGTCAACGGGGAAAATCCCAATGCGACCAGCAGCCATCGGATCCGTTTCTCTCTTTTTCCCGGCGGTGCTGACTCTGTTCTCAGTGGGAACTGCTTCGGTCGCAATGGCCAAAGTCCGGATCTACGGTGGCCCCGTCCCGTCTGCCGGTTCCGGGAAGTACTACGCTCCTCACGGCGGAGTGTTCCCAGCCTACATTGATCATTCAACAGGTTATCGCGGCATCTCATCCGAGCAGAACAACCAGCCCCCACTGGATCTGAATCCGAAGTTTGTCCCGGGAACATCATTCACTCCCCCGGCCTACCTTCCACAGTCATTCCCCCGCCCGCTTTACCTGCCGTATGATTACATCGGGCACTATTCACAATCGGCCGGCAATTGAATCGAACGAGGGGCCGCAACAGAAAGGGGAGGAGCGGATGACCAGCTATCCCTATCAGGTCAATACGCAAGAACCAGCGGTCTTCGTGGAGTTATATCTCCCGCGCAAAGCAGTCTTTCAGGGGATGCTTTACGATGCCCTGACAGCGGGATTCCGACTGGAGAAAGTGAAGGAACACTTTCTGAACCCCGACCCGATCCGTCAACAACAGATCCGTTCGCTTCTGGGGAAAAGCTGGGCTGTCACCGACTTCACCCGCGAAGACATCGAACAGTTTCGACGAGTCTATTTTGGTTATTCGCTATACGATGTGAATGGAGTTTTTCTCAAATCGAAATCACGGACGCGAGACCAGACCGCAACAACGGATGCCGATTTTGAGGTGGTTGAGGAAACCAGCCAGGTCGTCCGCATGGTGTTCAAGTATCCCTGCTCGGACGAACCGACCGTTGCCATCGACTTCATGATGCTCGCTCTTCAGCGCCCGCTGTCCGAGATGTCCCAGTTCGCTGAGTTGCACCGGGAAGAAATCCTTCGGGTCGCTGGTCCCCACGCTCCTCAGGTCTTCGCATTGCTGGACGATCTGGAACGCTGGCTGATGTATGTCGGGTTATTCGTCTTTGGATACCTCATCTACCACATCTGTGATGGCATTCTCCGATTGAAAGAAACAGAGCGGGTCCAGATTGACCCGGCCGATCTGCTTCAGGATGAGATCTGGGTCACCTCGTCATGGAGTATGAGCATGAATGTCGTCGACTGGGTTCATAAGCGCTGACGGTTGCAGCAACGGTGATGTTCTCGCAACCTGTATCGGGTTCCAGCGCCAGCTTCGTCAATTGTGCTGTCGCTCAATTCCAACAGCTCTCAGAGAACTCTGATTTCTCCCCTCTGATATCTCGTGCATTTGATCACATCAGGATACACTGCTGCATATCCTTCCGTTCTGATCCCCCCTCCGGAGACCACCATGCCAAGAAGACCCTCTGCCTGTATTGCCCTTGGAGCCATCATCGCATTGATGATTTCGGTCGGAGTGACCTCCCTGAGTGCTGCGGATGCCCCAACCGGTTTTCGCGCGGGAGCAGCGACAAGCAACATCACTCCCCCGCTGGGAAAACCGATCATCGGGAATTTCTCTTCGCCCCCTTCAACTCACATACATGATGAGTTGTTCGCCCGTTGTATTGTCCTTTCCGATGGGAAAACCGAACTCGCCCTGGTGGTTTGCGACCTTCTTGGCGTTTCGGTGGAGCTGTGCGATGCTGCTCGCGAACAGGTTGAAAAACAGACCGGAATCCCCGCGTCCAACGTTCTGGTCTGTGCAACCCACACTCACTCTGCCTCGAGCGCATTAGGATCGAACCGATTTGCAGCTCTACAGGAGCTGGATGACTATCAGCAGTTTGTCGTGCGGCGAATCGCAGACGGTGTCCAACGGGCGAAGAATCTGCTCCGCCCAGCTGAGTTTGGTTTTGGAACCGTGGACATCCCTGAACACGTCTTCAATCGACGCTGGCATCTGAAACCGGGGAAGATGCCCATGAACCCGTTCGGCAACAACAATGATCAGGTGAAAATGAATCCGCCTGCGGGCAGCCCCGATCTGGACCGGCCAGCAGGCCCCACCGATCCGCAGCTCTCGTTCCTCTCCTTCCGTGAGCCGAATGGCAAACCGATTGCACTTCTGGCCAGTTACTCTCTGCATTATGTCGGCGGAGTCCCGACGACGGACATTTCTTCGGACTACTTCGGCCGTTTCGCAGAACACTATCTGGAACTTGCCGGACTGGACCGAATGGACCCTCCGATGGTCCCAATCCTCGCCAATGGAACCAGCGGCGACATCAACAACATCAACTTCCAGAATCCTCGAGGGCGAAAGGCTCCCTACGAGCAGATGAATTATGTGGCCCGGGATGTCGCTTCCAAGGTCCTCGCCAAGGTCAATGAAATCCCCTACGAAACCAATGTTCCACTGGCAGCGGTCTTCACGCGGCTGGAGATCAAGACACGACTCCCGGACCGGGAGCTTCTGGAGTGGGCGGAAAAAACAGTTGCCGCCGGACCCACGAAGACAGTGGACCTGTCATACATCTATGCCCAGCGAACGATTTCCATGTCCAACTATCCCGAAACCCTCGCAGTTCCCCTGCAGGTCTTTCGGATTGGGAAATTGACCATCGGTACGATGCCGTGCGAAGTGTTCTGTGAGATCGGTCTCGACTTCAAGAAGCGATGCCCCACGCAACCGGCATTTCTCATGTCTCTGTCGCATGGGTATCTCGGGTACCTCCCCAATCCGCGTCAGTGGGATCTGGGAGGATATGAAACCTGGCTGGGGACGAACCGACTGGAACGGGAAGCCTCAGACAAGATGCTGGCCCGACTGCTTGAGATGGCGCAGTCCATTCAAAATTGAGATCGGTCCGACAGAACCGCGTCCCGATCTCGTCAGATTGCGTCCGAGGGCAATAATATCCGTCGTGAGCCTATACTTTGGTCTCACGACGGATCTTTCTTTTTCATTGCTGGACGCCATTTGCCGTGACTGACAACCCCAACACCCTTCAAGACCCCGCAACCCAGTTCTCCGCAGAGCGGACACTCCTGTCATGGATCCGGACCGGCTTGTCGATGATGGGCTTCGGATTTGTCGTTGCGAGATTCGGGCTGTTTCTCCGTCAAATGGAGGCCGTCGAGGCCAAAGTTCCCGTCAGTTCGCACTCGCTGTCACTGTGGATCGGCGTCGCGCTGGTGGCGCTGGGGGTGGTCGTGAATCTGGTCTCTGCGTGGCAACATTGGCAGATCACGCATCGCATCCAGCGTGGGGAAACGCTGCAATTTTCTTCACTGACGCTAGGGACTTTTGTGTCCGTAGTCCTCGCCCTCATGGGGGCCAGTCTGATTGGTTATCTCGTTTTTGAGCTGCAATCCTCATCTCTCCCGAATGGCCAAAATCAGCCCAACCATTTGAAAAATAAACTTTTACAGCAGATCGTTCCAGATTTTGAATCGTCCGCATCTGTACCGGAGACCGGCATCCGACAGGAGATTTCCGGACGAGTTGAGTTTGAGAATCGCTCCTGAAATTCCGCGGAGATGGAACACGTTTTCGTTCTCGGGAGAAATTTCCGTTCTCCTCCCCTGCTCAGTAACTTCCACCGGCCAAACCTGTCATAATGACCGCTTTCCGATGGCAGGACCGCTTCCTGCCAAATCGGCTCCCGGCTTGGTCCGGGTGATGATGTCGGTTCGTTTCATACGAGTTTGCTTGCGGAGTTCCAGCCGGTGGCTGTCAACAATCATCTTGACCCCAATAGCGTGGTCATCAACGTCCTGATCGTGGACGACGACGAACCCCACGCGCAGGCAGTGGCAGACAGTCTGCACTCGCTGAATTGCGAATGCACCATTGCCAGTTCCGGGAAGAAAGGAATCTCCCTGATCGAAGGACAGAGCTTCGATATTGTCATTACCGACCTCAAAATGGATGACGTTGACGGGCTGACAATTCTTCGCAAGGCCAAAGACGAACTGCCCGATGCAGAAGTCATCGTTCTTACAGCACACAGCTCCATCCCGTCTGTCGTCACAGCTATGCAGGGGGGGGCATATACCTACCTCACAAAACCGCTGGATATTCAGGAGCTCAGGAGTGCTGTCGACAAGGCAAGCAGCCGGATTCGCCTGATCCGTCGCAATGTCGCCCTCAGCCGCGGACTGGACGAGAAATTCGGATTTGAAGGGGTCATCGGAAACAGCCCCTCAATGCACCGGGTGATTGAGCAGCTCAAGAACCTCGCTCCAACGGACACCACCGTCTTGATTCTGGGAGAAAGCGGCACCGGAAAAGAGCTGGTCGCACGGGCACTCCATCAGAACAGCCCGCGAAAAAGCAAACCATTCGTCCCACTCAACATCTCGGCACTTCCGGAAAGCATTCTGGAGAGCGAACTGTGGGGGCATGAAGCGGGTGCTTTCACAGGAGCAGCCACCCGGCGTATTGGAAAGTTTGAATTTGCCAATGGCGGAACACTCTTTCTGGATGAGGTCGGCGAAATGCCGATGGACACGCAAATCAAGCTTCTGCGAGTCCTTGAAGATCGAAAGATCACGCGTCTCGGTTCGAACGAAGAACGCCCGATCAATGTCCGTCTGGTCGCAGCGACGAATGCCCATCTCAAAGACATGATGGAAGAGGGACGATTCCGAAGCGACCTCTATTACCGCCTGAGTGTCGTGACGATCTATCTTCCTCCGCTTCGCGATCGCCGGGAAGACATCCCGCTCCTGATGGACCATTTCCTCAAGGAGTTCTGTAAGCGGAACGGACGCGAAGTCGAAGGAATCACACGACCCGCGCGGCAGGTGCTGATGTCTTATGACTGGCCCGGAAATATTCGCCAGCTCAGAAACGTCGTGGAAGGGATGCTGGCGCTGGACATCGATGGGAAACTGGATCTGGACGATCTTCCAGCCGAACTGGCGGCCATTGCCGGACGGGCCATCGATGGAGGAACAGCGGGAACCGGCTCTGATATGTTGATTGGACGTCCGCTGGAAGAGGTGGAAAAATTTTATATCGCCCGTGCACTGGAACTGACTGGCGGCCGACGCGAAGAGGCTGCCTCGATGCTGGGCATCGGCGAACGGACCTTGTACCGGAAGATCAAGGAATATGATTTGAAGTAGCCCCGGACCGGCATCAGTAGTCTGATGCGTCACAATAAATTGGCGCAGTCCGAACCGTTATCGTAACGACAACAATTACAATGACGGAGACGTCCGACGAACCGGGACTCGATGCTGAGAAAACGAATTCGCCCTGGAGCCTGCTGTAAAGAGGTCCCTATGCCGCGCTCATTCAAAATCGTGGCCGTTCTTCTGCTGCTGTGCTCACCAACTCAGGCCCAGCAGCTGGATGCAATCGGCTATTTTAATCGCGCATTGAGCTGGCAAAATATCGGCGAACACCAGCGGGCGATCGAGGATTATACGCAAGCACTTCGCCTCGACCCGCGTGATGCGGCGGCCTATTTCAATCGTGGGCGTGCCTGGCAGAATCTCGGACAGTTCGACAACGCGATTGCTGATTACAACCGATCGATTCAGCTCTACAGTCGAGATGCAGCTGTCTTTAACAGGCGAGGGACCGCGTGGCACTACAAGGAGGAATATCGTCGCGCCATCGCCGACTACAGTCAGGCCATTGCCCTCGATCCCGAGTTCACATGGGCCTATTACAATAGAGCCCTCGCCTATCGAAATCTCGGTGAACACTTCAGGGCCATCGAAGATTACACCAAGACGGTTTCCATTGACCCCCGTTTTGCCTGGGCATTTTATGGGCGCGGCATCGCCAACGAGAATTTAGGGCGTGTTCAGCAAGCGATCGAGGACTTCACACAGGCAATCCGGATTGACCCGAATTTTGCATCGGCTTACCAGAACCGTGGGCTAACCTGGCAACGACAGGGGGAATTCGAGAAAGCGCTCGCCGACTACTCCGCAGCCATCGCCTGTAATCCTCAGCTTCCCAGTGCGTACCACAACCGGGCCGTCGTGCATCGAATCCGGGGGGACTATCAGAATGCGATTGCGGACTTCTCGCAGGCCTTGAAGATTGATCCGAAAATGGCGTTGTCACTCAACAGTCTTGCCCGCCTGCTCGCTACGTGCCGTGAAGATCGCTTTCGTGATGGTCGCCTCGCGATCCGCCTGGCTCAGCAGGCGCTGGAGTTATCACCAGAGAATCCAGACTTTCTCGCCACCCTTGCAGCTGCTCAGGCGGAGACCGGGGACTTCACCTCCGCAGTGGCGACACAGACGCGAGCCTGGACGGCTGCTCCCAATGCCCGCAAGGCGGAATTCGAAGAGACGCTCAACTATCTTCGAAGCCAGCGGCCTCTCCGGGATTAGGTCGGCCTATTCCTGATCCGATGCGATCAGAACGTCGTGAGCGATTCGAACTCCCGCCCGGTGACGTTCCATTCGTCGCAAATGTTCAGTCATAAACTGACATAACGCATAATCCTGCAATGAGATACAGGCACACATCTAATCCTGTACACATGCAGCCCCCTTGTTCCAACGCCTGATGAAGGCTGTATTTCCGGCCAGAACTGCGAATGCGTCGCGTTGCAAACGACCCTCAAACTCCATTCCGTTCTCCCAACTTTTTCAAAACGATCAATTCGCGTGCGTTTCCCCAAATTGCGGAAAGCCCGCAGAATGGGCTAGGGTGATGATGTTTCATACCCCATACCCCCGCCTTTTCCGCTGCGGAGATGCCCCCGATGCTTCGGTCACGCCTGCTGATCTGCCTCGTCACCTTCTTCACGACAAGCTGGTGTCAGGCAGAAGAACGGATTCAACTTCCGGTCACTCCTGCTCTCTCGCCTGATGGCCATTCGGTTGTCTTTTCTCACCGCGGGGATCTCTGGATCGCCCCCACTTCCGGCGGAACAGCCCAGCGCCTGACCTCCGATCCTGCCAACGATTTCCAGCCGCGATTTTCTCCGGATGGGAAGACAATCGCCTTCATCAGCGAACGAACAGGGAGCCGACAGGTCTTCCTGATGCCCGCAACCGGGGGAATCCCGACACAGGTCACGCACCACACCTCCGGGTTTCATCTGCATGGATGGTCTCCGGACGGAGAACAGCTTCTGGTCAGCGGAACACGAGATTACTTCTGGCGTCGAGCGGAGCGGATGTTCTGGATCCGTAAGGAAGGTCGCACTGCTGAAATTCCTCTCTTCGATGACTACGGTTACGACCCAAGCGTCTCTCCGGACGGGAAGAAGATTCTGTTCACTCGCGAAGGGGACGCTTGGTGGCGGAAAGGGTATCGGGGATCGCAGGCCTCTCAGATCTGGCTGTTCAACACCGAAGATCAATCATTTCAATTGATCCTGACCCCTGAGGGGGGAGCGCGGTGGCCTTTGTGGAAGGCTGATGGAAGTGGCTTCTTCTACGTCAATGGCGACTCCGGAGTCCTCAACCTTCACAGCTACAATCTCGAAACAAAATCCGATGAGCCGCTGACCACCTACAAAGACGACTCAGTCGTCTTCCCAGCACTCTCTGCGGATGGCCGCACGATGATCTTCCGAAAGCTGTTTGACCTGTATCGCTATGACGTCAACGAAAAGAAGGCGCCAGAAAAGATTACGTTGACCTGCACTCCCGACATTGATCCCTCTCCCATGCTGCGGCGGACCTTCACCACCGCAACGAGTATGGCAACCACCAAGGACGGGCTGGAAATTGCCCTGATCGCTGGGGGTGATGTCTGGGTGATGGAGACGGAACTGAGAGAACCGGTCCAGATCACCTTCACCCCGGAAGAGGAACGGGATGTTGTCTTTTCTCCCAATGGAGACGCCATCTGGTTCATCAGCGACGCGGGGGGACAGACCGATCTCTGGAAAGCGACGCGGGCCGATGAAAAGTCGTTCTGGTGGGAGAACAGCCAGTTTGTTCTGACCAAAATAACCAACGATCCTCACCCGGAATCGCAGATCCGCTTTTCGCCCGACGGGAGCAAGCTCGCCTTCACTCGGAATGAGGAACTGTGGATCGCCGATGCCGACGGGAGTAACCAGAAGCGATTTCTGACGCTTCGATCCACCCCGCGATATGACTGGTCGCCTGACGGGAAGTGGATTTGTTACTCCACGATTGATGATGACTACAATTCAGATATCTGGATCGCCCCACTGGACGAGTCGCGGCCTCCGTACAATCTCTCCCGAAGTCCCGGAAATGATGGGGAGCCACGCTGGTCTCCCAACGGGAAGATGATCGCATTCACCGGGCTCCGAGATATCCGGGAAGTCGACCTCTTCATCGTCCATCTTCTTGCTCCGGAATACGAAAAGAACAGCCGCGACCGAAAGCGGGAATCAACAATCAGCAAGTTCAATCGGACCCGCAAGACCGGGAAAGCTGACGAGAAGCCCTCGGAGGACAAAACAGTCCAGATCGATTTCGAGGGAATTCATAACCGTATCCAGCGGATTTCCATCCCGAACTCAAATGAAAGCAATCTTCTCTGGTCCCCGGATTCAAAGAAGTTAGCCTTCGCATCGACAGTCGAAGGGAAGCGAGGGACCTACACCATCGAGTTTCCGGAAGGACTGAAACCGTCGTTTGTCACAACGAGCATCGGCTCCAGAGCGACGTGGATCAGCGAAGGGAACCAGATCCTCTGGCTGGTCAACGGTGTCCCGACAAGTATGGTTCCGGGCGGCAAGGTTTCGACCTATTCCTTCGCAGCCCGGCAGGAAATGCTTCACAGCGACCGGATGCGAGCCGGCTTTGAGCTGGCCTGGCGCATCATGCGGGACCAGTTTTATGACCCGCAGATGAACAATCTCAACTGGGATGACATTCGTCGCAAGTACATTGATGCTGCGGCAGCATCAACGGATGAACGTCAACTGGCAACCGTCATTTCACTCATGCTGGGGGAACTGAATGCCTCACACATGGGTTTCACCCCAACAACATCATCGTCAGGGTCTGCTGAAGATGAATTTGAGAACGAGTACCGGACGGACATCACGATCAATCCCCCTTCGTCGTGGGGGACTTCACGTCACGACGATGAGCCGCAAAACGACCCTTCGTCGCGCAACCCCTCGTCGTGGCGTCCAGTCACAGCCCATCTGGGAGTTCGCTTCGACCACAACTATCAAGGCCCCGGTCTGAAAATTCGTGATGTGATTCCCGAAGGACCGGCTTCGTACCAGGTCTCTCGCCTCTTACCGGGCGAAATCATTCTCAGCATCGACGGAACCGCCGTTGATCCCGCATTCGACCTGACACAGGTCCTCAACGGTCGACTCGATCGACAGATCCTTCTCCTCGTTCGCGGCACAAACGGAGAAGAACGAACGGTCAGTCTTCGTCCGACCAGTTATGGAACCATCACCCCCAAGCTGTATGACATGTGGGTCGAACAGACTCGCCAAATGGTCGAGGAATTGAGCAATGGCACTCTCGGATACCTGCATATCAAGATGATGAACAACGACAGCTTCAATCGCTTCATGGAAGACCTGGCCTTTGCCGGAGCGGGGAAAGATGGACTGATCATTGATGTGCGAGAAAATGGCGGCGGATCGATTGCTGACCACCTCCTCACCTCCCTCACTCAGCCAGTTCATGCCTGGACATTGGGACGAGTTGGGGGAATCGGTTATCCGCAGGATCGCAAGATTTATCCCACCTGGCATAAGCCGATTATCGTTCTCTGCAATCAAAACAGTTTCAGCAATGCGGAGATCTTCAGCCACGCCATCAAGACCCTGAAGCGAGGGAAACTGGTGGGCGTTCCGACGGCCGGGGGCGTCATCAGTACGAGTTCGGCGCGGGTGATGGATCTGGGAACAATTCGAACTCCCACTCGAGGATGGTACGTTCTTGAAACAGGCGAGGACATGGAACTCAACGGAGCGGTTCCGGATATCATTCTCTGGCCTGAGCCGGGACAGATGCCTGCCGGAGAAGACATTCAACTGAAACGGGCCATTGAAGAGCTGAACGCTGATGTGGCGGAATGGAAAAGTCGTCCATTGCCGCAGCTGCGCAAAGCCAGTGAGCGCCGAAGGTAACCCGGATCGCTCCGGGCCTCAGAATTCCCGTTACACCTGCCCCGAACTCCGTTTTCATCCCTGTTGACACGGAGAGAGGGGCATTTTCTCTGATTCATCTCCACCGGCGTGCTTCAGTGTCGGCAAATTTTCCGGTGCCATAGCTGGAACTTCGAGAGCAACGTAAAGTATGCGCCACAGGAGCCCGAAACAACTCCTGTCCGTTGTTTCGTTTGATTTGTCTGTCGTTCGAGAGTCTGGTTTCAGTCATGAAATTCGTGTTGGTGATTCCCGATGGGTGTGCGGATGAAGCGCAGGAGTCGTTGCAGGGACGTACTCCGCTTCAGGCGGCGCATGTTCCTAACATGGACGAAGTTGCTCGTCAGGGGATCAGTGGACTGACGGACAACGTCCCCGTCAGTATGCCTTCAGGGAGTGATGTGGGGACCATGAGCCTCTTTGGCTACAACCCCCTTGTGGATCACACCGGTCGTGCCCCTCTTGAAGCCGCAGCACAAGGAATCGAGCTGGGACCAGAGGACTGGGCAATCCGGTGCAATCTCGTCACGATCGAAGACGAACGGATGAAGAGTTTCACCGCCGGGCAGATCTCCAATGAGGCAGCCCGGGAACTCATTCAGCTGATGCAGCAGGCCTGCTGCGGTGATGAGCACTGGAAGTTCTATCCGGGGGTGAGCTATCGGAACCTGCTCCTTTATCGTCCCCGCGAAGGGAAAGCCCCCTTTGCGGAAGACCCCTTCACCACCCCGCCACACGATGTGACCGATCAGCTGATCGCCGATCATCTCCCGCTCGGATCAGGCTCGTGTGATCTGCGTGCACTGATGACCAAGAGTCGGGAAATCTTCGCCAATGCCCCAGCCAATCAGCGCCGGATTGCGAATGGAGAACTTCCCGCCACACAGATCTGGCTCTGGGGACAGGGACGCACCCCCTCCCTGACCCCCTTCTTCGATCGGTTCCATGTCAAAGGGGCCGTCATCACCGCCGTTGACCTGCTCCGCGGCATCGGCCGCCTGCTGGGATGGGATGTGATCGAGGTCGAGGGAGCCACCGGATATCTCGACACCGACTACGCTGCGAAGGGCCGATCAGCCATTGATGCTCTGAAAAATGGCTACGACTTCGTGGTCGTCCATGTGGAAGCCACCGACGAGGCCTCCCACGAAGGACATGCCGATGCGAAAGTCCGGGCACTCGAAGAGATTGACCGGCACATTGTCGGTCCGGTCCATGAATACCTGCGGAGTCAGGGGGATTACCGACTGCTCGTCTGCCCGGATCATCCGACATTTCTCCGGACGAAGACCCATTCCCATGGTTGGGTCCCATTCGCCATGTGCGGAAAAGGATTCGCTCATAACGGCGCCGAGACCTATGATGAAGTGGCTGCTGCTGCGACAGGAGACACGATCCCGAACGGTTATGAGCTGATGCCTCGATTCATACTTGGGTGAATCCGCAGCGGGGCCGGCAGTTGTTCCAACGCCCTCACCTGACCCTCTGACCGTGCTGCGACGATGAGAAATGCACGACATTCCACCGTTGGCAGCCGGTCGGTCGTCCTTTTTCTCATTTTTGTCCTTCTCACGGCGGCGGCCGCAACAGCAGTCGATCTCATGCTGATTCAGCTGATCGGCCGGCCAGCGGAACGTCGACACCTCGTGTTTCCGTGGCCCTTTGCCATCAGCACAGCCTGCCTTGTCGTGGGGAGTCTTTCTTTAGAAGGATCGCTTCGCGCCATCCGACTGGAAAAGCAGCAGCGGTTCCGCAGGTCTCTCTATTCCGCCCTTGCTGCGGCGGCCCTGTTTATCGGCTTCCAGCTGTACGGGCTGTGGACTCTCTTCCCGGATCGCCGGACCGCAGAAGGTGCCTCACTGGAGTCGATGGCGTTCGTATATACGCTCGCCGCACTCCATTCGGTCCATTTCCTTGTTGCGACTCTGTTCGTCTGCCTGATCACAGCACAGGCCTGCCTGGGGCGTTATGACCACGAATATTACTGGGGCGTGACGGTCTGCCGGTGGTTCTGGCATGGACTGGGGATTGTCTGGATCGCCATTCTGGCTGTCTTTGCCATCACAACGTAAGAACACGTTTCCCCGTTGACTGAAACGACCACCAAAAATCAGATCGTGCAGGGAGAGAAGGGAACGGCTCAAGGAATCGCCGGTCGAAACAAATCCACATGAACCGATTTTTCAGCTGGCCCTCGGATGACTATGATGCATGAACAAAAAAACACCTTCCAGGGAAGCGGAAATTCATGCCAGCAGCAGACATTGTGATTCGAGGGGCGCGGGAACATAACCTGCAGAACGTGGATGTCGTGATCCCCCGCAATCAACTGATCTGCATGACCGGAGTCAGCGGATCAGGGAAAAGCTCCCTCGCCTTTGACACCCTTTATGCGGAAGGGCAGCGTCGTTACGTCGAATCGCTCTCGACCTACGCCCGACAGTTTCTCGGTCAGATGCCCAAGCCGGATGTCGACACTATCACCGGTCTGGCTCCGTCAATTTCCATTCAGCAAAAGGTCACCTCGAAGAACCCGCGTAGTACCGTTGGGACGATCACCGAAATCTACGACTACCTCCGTGTTCTCTTTGCCCGAGTCGGTCAGGGGCATTGCATCAAATGTCAAAAACCGATCTCTGCTCAATCGACTGACCAGATTCTGGAGAGTCTGCTCGCCATCCCGGAGGGGACCCGGTTCCAGATTCTTGCCCCGCTTGTTCAGCAGCAGAAAGGAGAATTCCGCGACCTGTTCGCGGACCTGCTCAAGCAGGGATTTGTCCGGGCGCGCGTTGATGGGGAAATCGTCAACCTGTCCGATGATCTGGGACTGAAGAAGCACTTCAAACACACTATCGATGTTCTCGTTGACAGGCTGGTTGGGGGAAGCGGACAGAAATCCCGAATCTCCGAGGCTATCGAGACAGCCATCCGTCTGAGTGATGGCCGGCTGATTCTCCTGATCGATGGAGAGCCCCCTGAAGAACGGCTCTATTCATCGAAGTATGCCTGTCCAGACTGCGGGATCAGCTACGATCCCCCCTCGCCTCAACTCTTCAGCTTCAATAGCCCGCTCGGGATGTGTCGCGACTGTACCGGATTGGGGATGCGACACGAGTTCGTTCTGGATCGGCTCATCACACGACCGGACCTGCCGATCTCCAAAGGGGCGATCGAACTGATCCCCTCCCTCCGCAAGATGGGTCGGTGGCGGCGGCACATCTTTCAGGGAGTAGCAGACTCCATCGAAGCGGATATCGGAATGGAAGACGGCGCCCTGTTCCGGATTCCCTGGGACGACCTTCCAACTCCCGCACAGAAGCAGTTTCTCTACGGAACCGGTGACCGCCATATCACGTTTTCATGGCGTCACTCGGGAGGGGTCTGGAAGCATGGGGGGACATGGAAAGGGTATCTCTCCGAGCTGTTGGACGAGTATCTGAAAGGGAAAAACCCCATGCGTCGTCGCCAGCTCGAAAAATACATGGATATCGTGACCTGTACGAGCTGCCAGGGAGCACGGCTGAATCCGCAGGCCCGCAATGTCCGCATTACGTCACGGCGACTGGTCTCGGTTGATCCCGGGGTGGCTCAGCAGAACGGGAGCCGTTCCGTTCGCGGGAAAAAGGGGGCTGCAACTCTGCCACCATCTCAATCCCTGTCCCTGCCGGAGGTCTGCGGGCTTTCGGTCGATCAGGCCGTGCAGTTCTTCGAAGAACTGGACCTGAATCCAACTCAACAGCTCATTGCAGAAGAGGCGATCAAGGAGATCCGTGGACGATTGGGATTCCTGAAAAAGTGTGGATTGGGATATCTCACTCTCGATCGTTCTGCTCCGACGCTATCCGGGGGGGAGTCCCAGCGAATTCGCCTTGCCGGTCAGATTGGCTCCGGCCTGACGGGCGTCCTCTATATTCTCGACGAACCGAGCATCGGGCTGCACCCGCGCGATAACGACATGCTGCTGGAGAGCCTGCTGAACCTGCGGGATCAGGGGAACACGGTCATCGTCGTTGAACATGATGAAGAGACGATGCGTGCTGCCGATCATCTGATCGACTTCGGCCCCGGTCCCGGTGTTCGGGGTGGCGAACTGGTTGCGCAGGGTTCCGTCGACGAAATCATGCGGAACCCGAAGAGTGTGACGGGTGCGTATCTCTCCGGGCGTAAGACAATCGAAATTCCCAAGAGTCGACGCTCTCCCGGAAAGAAATCTTTGAAAATCTTCGGTGCGGCCCACAACAATCTCCGCAATATCGACGTGGAGATTCCGCTGGGATTATTCGTCTGCATCACGGGTGTCAGTGGCTCCGGAAAGAGTTCTCTGGCCAATGACATTCTCTGGGAAGTACTCAACCGGGATGTCAACAAAGGGAAAGGATCCCCCGGGGCTCATCGCAAGATCGAAGGTCTGGAACACATCGACAAGGCGATCGACATCGACCAGTCCCCCATCGGCCGGACGCCCCGGTCCAATCCCGCCACCTACGTCAAACTCTTTGACGAAATCCGGTCGCTCTATACCCAACTGCCGCAGGCAAAAATCCGTGGGTACACGCCCGGTCGGTTCAGCTTCAATGTGGAAGGGGGACGCTGCGAAGCCTGTGAAGGGAATGGGGCAACAAAACTCGAAATGGATTTCCTTGCGGACATCTGGGTCCCCTGCACCGTCTGCAATGGTCAGCGCTTCAATCACGAAACGCTGGAGGTGAAGTACCGGGACAAATCCATCGCCGATGTGCTGAACATGGATGTCCAGGAAGCACTGGAGCATTTCAAGAATCATCCGAAAATTTATCGAATGCTCCAGACCCTGCACGATGTCGGACTGGATTATATGAAGTTGGGGCAGCCCTCCCCGACGGTCTCGGGAGGAGAAGCCCAGCGAATCAAACTGGCCCGCGAGCTGGGGAAACGGTCGACCGGGAAGACGCTCTATCTCCTCGACGAACCAACGACCGGACTTCACTTCGAAGATGTCCGCAAACTGATTGAGGTGCTTCAGGGATTCGTGAACGAAGGGAATACCGTTCTCGTCGTTGAACACAATCTCGACGTCATCAAGACAGCCGACTGGATCATCGACCTCGGCCCGGAAGGGGGAGAAGGAGGAGGGAACCTGATTATCGAGGGAACGCCGGAAGAAGTCGCCCGCTGCGAGCAAAGTTACACCGGAAAAGCACTGGCTCCGATTCTCTTCCCGTCCAAGAAGAAGTCCGCGAGTGCGAAAAAGACCACAGGAACCGCGTCCCGAAACCGCACTGATGAGAACACTCACGAGATGGTCATTCGGGGAGCAGCGCAACATAACCTGCAATCGATCAATCTGACGATCCCTCGCGACCAGATGAGTGTCTTCTGTGGCCCAAGCGGCTCCGGGAAAACATCGCTGGCCATGGACACGCTCTACGCAGAGGGACAACGGCGTTATGTCGAATCACTCTCAGCCTACGCCCGACAGTTCCTTGGCCAGATGCCCAAACCGAAGCTGGAGCATATCTCGGGGCTGTCCCCGTCGATTGCCATCGAGCAGAAGACCGTCGGGGCGACTCCCCGTTCCACGGTCGGAACGGTCACGGAGATTTATGACTATCTCCGTGTCCTGTTTGCCCGTCTGGGACAGATGTATTGCCCGGACTGTCAACAGCCGGTGACTCGCCAGACAACCGATCAGATTATTGAACGGGTCCTTTCTCTCCCAGCCGGGACACGTCTTTATCTGGGAGCCCCGATTCAGATCAGCGTCGGCCAGAGTTATGAAAAGCTGTGGGATCGTCTCGGAACACAAGGGTTCCTGCGGGTTCGCATTAATGGCGTGACTCACCTGATCGAAGAAGTGCCGAAGATCGATCACAAGCGGGAACATCGCGTCGAAGCGATCGTGGACCGAATCAAGGTCGATCCCGAAAGTCGAGGACGAATTGCAGACTCAATTGAAACCGCACTCGATCTGGGACGAGGGGTCATCCATGTGATTCATGTGGAAAACGAGAAGCCGGAACCGGACTGGCGGGTCGACACTTTAAGCCTGCACTACTCCTGCCCTCGCTGCAGCATGAGTCCGGAAGACAACTGAGCATTCACTGAATGCACTCGTGAAATGATCACGGGCCACCCGGACCTGTTCGTGTCAGATCCAAAGACACAATGAGTTTTGGGAATTCAGTCACCGCACTGCGATTCCACTTTGCGAATCGTTTACAAACAGAACTATATTGCAGGAAAACAGGAGAGCCCGAAGCGTTTGTTTCCGCCAGAGGCGAACAGAAATGGTCCGGTCGGCAAATGTCGTCTCAGAAACCGGAGCCAATTGACCCATTTGCAACTGGCCCACTTTCATTGAGGTTCATCCATGCGGGCGATTCATCTGCCTCTTCTCTCGACGTTTCTCGGGGTGATCACTCTTATCTTCGCGCTGGCCCAATGTGCCAGCGCTCAACTCCCCGGCGCCGATCCACTCTCTCGAATTGGCCCGCGTGATTTCATTCTGGATCAGGCTCAGCTGCTGAATCCGGAACAACGTCAGGAGATTAAGGCCGTCTGCGAAAAGCTGCTGGATGAGAAAAGCATCCCCATCATCGTCGTCACGATTCGGACGATGAAAGAGTTTCCCAATCGCCCCCAGCGGATTGAGTCCTTCGCCCGGACTCTCTTTGATGAATGGGGGATCGGCTATTCCTCAGAGGAAATGCCATCGTGGAACCGGGGAATTCTTCTCATCGTCGCCAGAAATGACCGACAGGCCCGAATTGAGCTGGGAGAAGACTGGGGACGGACGGCCGATGTGGAATGTGAATTCATCATGCGGGACCAGATGATTCCCTACTTCAAAGCTGGGAACTACGCTGGCGGGATCCTCGCAGGAGTCCGGGGACTAGAGACCATGTGTCGTGTGTTGAGAGGCCCCGAGGGTTCTGGCCCCAGAACCCGTTCCGGACAGGGTGTCGTCCCCGGAGAATCTGATCCGCAGGTGCCCTACTCCAGCTCCCCTCGTCATCCCCCCAATAACAATCCCTTTTCGGGAAGTGGGGGTGTGCTCTACGACGCCTTTGTCGCGATCGTCATCATGCTCATCATCGGGGCAAAGATTCTCTTTGCTCCCCTCCTGGGACTGCTTGGATATGCCATCCGTGGTTCCGGTTCCGGATACGATTCAGGTGAGGGATATTACGGACGGGGCTATTCGACTCCCATGCGGAGACATTCGAGTGGAGGGTTTCGGAGCTCCTCGTTCGGAGGGAGTCGATCGTCCTCCGGGGGGAGCCGATCATCCTTTGGTGGGGGACGCTCCGGGGGGG
>CALLWY010000028.1 GCA_938015865.1 uncultured Planctomicrobium sp. | reverse complement strand
GTCGAGAACTCCATTCGACTGCGTCTGGGGCAAATGCGGACGTTTCGGGATTTGCTGGCCCAGCGAGAGCAGTCGTTGGCTGAAGAAGAGGAAACGTTTGCACGTCAGCGTCGCGAAGCGGAACAACAGCTTCAGAAGCAACGTGAGCAGCTTCTGATGGAGCGGGAACGAACTGCAGAGATCAGGCAGGAAGAAGTCCGAAACTACTACACCCGTCAGACCCAACTGGAAGAGATGGAGACCCATCTCCGTGGGGAACATGAAAAGTTAAGTGAGGCGATCACTGCCTTTCACGATCTGGTTCAAAAGGTCACTCAGTCGGTCGACGGAGACAACCACTCATCGCTGGATGACCATCTGCGGCAGGCGATGTCACTCCTCTCCCAACAGATCCTCGATCTTGAAGAGAGCCGTCGCCGTCTGCTGGAACTTCAGCAACAGCAGCGGAACGAAAATGTCCGGTTGTCAGGATGGATTCAGTCGCGGGATGTCTGGGTAAGTGAGCGGGAGGCAATCTTCAGCAAGCAGCTTGAAGAGCTGTCGCAACGGGAACTGCTCTGTCAGCAGGAGCGAGACGCCTGGCGAAACGAGCGGATTCAGGTGGAACAAATCATTCGCGATCTGGTCCAGCGACTTGAAACCAATCAGGCGATTGAGTTGCAATCGTCCCGGATCGCTTGTTGATCAGTGATACGAATCCTAAAGGATTCCTCCTTCCCGGAGCACGTCGCGAACCTGTTGGGGGGAGACATCTTTCACCAGAGTGACCTCACCGATTCGGGTTGGAAGAATGAACCGGAGCTGGCCCCCAACGGTTTTCTTATCCAAGGCCATTCGCTGAAGAACCGCTTCGCTGCTGAGGGCTCCCGGGTTTGGAAGCGAGAGCGTCAGGTTCAATCGTGCCATCAGTTCCCGCTGTCTGTGGGTGACCTCAGGGGGGATCATGTTCCGCAGCTCTGCGAGCCGGCTGGCGTAGAGCATCCCGATTGCAACTGCTTCCCCGTGTAATAGCTCGCCGTATCCGGTCAGTGCTTCGAATGCATGAGCGAACGTGTGGCCATAGTTCAGAATCGCCCGAAGTCCGGTCCGCTCAAACTCGTCTTCTTCCACGACCTGAGCCTTCAGCTCACAGCTGCGGGCAATGGCGTAGTTGACCGATTCCGGGTCGCGCTGGTTGATGGCCTCTGCATTCTGTTCGAGAAAGCGGAAAAACTCCTCGTCGAGAATGACGCCGTATTTAACCACTTCTGCCAACCCGGCGCGAAATTCCCTGTCGGGGAGCGTATTCAAAACATGACTGTCGATCAGTACTCCCAAGGGTTGATGGAAGGCCCCGATCATGTTCTTGGCTTTGGGGTGATTGATCCCCACCTTCCCCCCAACGGAGCTATCCACATCAGCCAGAAGTGTTGTTGGAACCTGAACGAAGGGGATGCCTCGGGCGAAACTGGCGGCGGCAAATCCGGCTGCGTCGCCGACGACCCCGCCCCCCACTGCGACAACGACGGTTCGTCGGTCCGCCTGAAACTCGATTAGCTGATCCCAGATCGCAGAGATGACTTCAAGCCGCTTGGATCGCTCTCCCGGTTCCATATCGAATCGGGTGATTCGAAAATTCCGGGAAGTCAGGCTGCTTTCCACGATGTCCGCATGCTGCCGGACATTGGCATCTGTCACCAGACAGGCGGAGAGGGAGCCTCCAGACCCAAATCGGGACTCCAGCCAGGTCTGAATAATCTCCCCGGATGAATTCAGGATGTCCTGACTGATGACGATTTCGTAGCTGCGTTCGCCTAGTGAAACAGAAACAGTGCGACGGGTGGGCAACGATGTTGGGGAAGACACGAATCTCTCCGGCGTCCGCAAATCAGACCTGCAAAAATCAGGTCGATTCCGGGGACAGTCAATGGAAAGGACATCAAATCAAAAACGTTCTGCCTGGAAGGGGGCCGGCAGCAGACTCCTTCCCTTTCGACCGGATGGGACGGGCCGATTTTGGAAGGATTCTGACACGTGGTTCCCCTGTTCCATCGGCAAAGAATAACAGAGTCTTCCCTCCCCTGCGACGCGCCCGGGCCAAGACCGGAATTCTCGTTGCAGCGAGGGCTGCCGGGATTGATCAGGGGGGCTCAGGAGGACGCGGGGAGTTAAGAACTTATGTAAATTCATCAATGTGGCTATGATCAACGAAAGCATGGAAAGTTGGCCTTGCGAATCACGGCCTGCCGCATCAGATTGTGTGGACAACGGTAACTGCGGGGCCGGGTGCGTTCAGCCTGCTGCTCGATCATGGATGCAAGTCGTGCCCCTTATGCATTACCTCCTGTGACTCTGACTGTGTGAACTCCCCAGAAGCGGAACCATGACCGAGAAAACTTACGACGTGGTTGTGATTGGAACGGGCCCCGGAGGAGAAGGGGCAGCAATGCAGGCGACCAAGCTGGGAAAGTCGGTCGCTGTTATCGAGCGACACAAGTTGATTGGAGGGGGCTGTACTCACTGGGGGACCATTCCGAGCAAAGCACTCCGGTTTGCGATCTTTCAGGCGACCCAGTTTTTCCACAGCAAAATGTTTCGGGACTCAGCCCCCGCCAGCCTGCCCGATTTCCCGACGTTGCGACGCAGCGCGGCATCGGTGATCGAAAAACAGGTCGACATGCGGCTGGGCTTCTATGAGCGAAACGATGTTCCGATCCTGTTCGGTCATGCGGTTTTTATAGACCCGCATACGGTCGAAATTCGTGACGAATATGGGGGCAAGCGCCGTGTCAGCGCAAGTATGTTTGTCATTGCGACCGGATCACGTCCCTATCGACCGGCGGATATCGATTTCAGCCATCCGCTGGTTTGCGACAGTGATACCATTCTCAACCTCAATCATACCCCCAAGTCGATCACCATTTACGGAGCGGGGGTCATTGGATGTGAGTATGCGAGCATGTTTCGCAATCTGGGAGTGAAGGTCAATCTGATCAACACCCGCAGCAAGTTGCTGGAGTTTCTGGATGACGAAATTATTGATGCCCTGAGTTACCACCTGCGCGAGCGTGGCTGTCTGATCCGACACAATGAAGCCTACGAAAAGGTTGAACCGCAGGATGACGGGGTCATTCTTCACCTGAAGTCCGGCAAGCAGATTAAAACTGACATCCTGTTCTGGGCGGCGGGACGAACAGGGAACACGGAAAATATTGGTCTGGAAACGCTGAATATTCCGGTCGACAGCCGCGGGAACATCAAGGTCAACGAAGATTTTCAGACCTGTATCCCCCATATTTACGCAGTTGGAGACGTGATCGGGATTCCGGCACTGGCCAGCGCCGCTTATGTTCAGGGACGCTACGCAGCGCATCATGGAATCAATGGGAGCTGCCAACGGGCGCTCGTCAGTGATATCCCCACCGGGATTTATACCTCTCCCGAAATCAGCTCGATCGGGAAGACGGAACGGGAACTGACAGCCGAAGGAATCCCCTATGAAGTCGGACATTCCATGTTCAAGAGTCTGGCCCGCGCGCAGATTACCGGCCAGACAACGGGAATGTTAAAGATCCTGTTCCACCGGGAGACGCTTCAGATCCTGGGAATTCACTGCTTCGGATCATCCGCTTCGGAAATCATTCACATCGGTCAGGCTATTATGTCGCAACCGGGCGAGAACAATACACTCATGTATTTCGTGAATTCGACGTTCAACTATCCGACAATGGCGGAAGCGTATCGGGTCGCGGCCCTGAACGGGTTAAACCGGCTGTTTTAATTGTTCCGCTGTGTCGTGGCGGCGTGCGATCCAGTCCTTGGTCTACTGCGTGGCGGCTGGGTCACTTCCCGTCTGGCGTCTCGGGCTGAAATTCATTCAGCGTGTAGTACGCCACATCATGAAGAAGGGGGAGTCCGGCCTGCGATCGCACTCCCGGAGCGTGCAGCTCGTGGACATGTCCGCGCTGAAGCCCTTCGACAGTCAGACGCACTGACAGTCCATCCTCACTGACCTGCGCTGCGCGAATTGTGGGAGTTGTGTGATCGACCTCGGGACTTCCATAAGCCTCCCGATAGATGTACGTGTACGTTCCCATTTCGTACGAAGTAAGACTGGAGGCGGTCTGGGGATCGACCGGTTGGGTGAATGTGAGGGTGAAGCCATCGTGATTGAGACGCATGGTCCTGATTTCAAAAGGGACCTTTCCTGACCAGTTCACTCTCTCGACGCAGAATTCCTTCGGCCCTCGCGATCCCCATCCGCGGGCGGTTCCTCCCACGAAGAGGGCCCCCTGTGGGGTCATCTCCAGACCGACGACCCCCGCACTGAATCCTTCGCGGAACGGGAAACAGGCTCCCTGATAAACACCATTGACGACTTCAAGGTCGACGCGCATGACGGTGCTGAGAGTCTGATCTCCAATGAACATCTGCCCTTCAAACGGGCCGAATTTCCCTTGCGTGTTGTCCCAGGCGATCCCCGCTGCGGACTGCCCCATTTTCTTGTAGGGAAACAGAATGGCAGGCGGGTCGAGTTCCGGGATGCGGTCGGCCTGAATGGCGATCCGGCTGTCTGATTCGGGTATTGCCGGAGCTTTCCCGACGAACGGTTCTGCCTGGGAGTACCACTTGAAACCTCCGGGATGCCCGACGAATTTTCCGGGCCGGAGAGGCTTGAGTGAACAGGTTCCGTTCCACGGCCCCTGATTGTCGAGATAAAACATGGTCCCATCTGGACCAGCCCCGGTCCCTCCGGGGGAACGGACGCCGCTGGTCGTTGGGATTACGTCGCCATTCTCCGATACCCGGACGCACCATCCCCGATAGAGTGCATGGCTGGCAGCGGACCCGGTCAGACAGAGAGTGACCCAGATGTTCCCTTCCGGATCAAACTTCGATCCGAACGCGTACTCGTGGTAGTCGCCAGTGATTCCCCAGCCGGTGGCAACAACTTCGAAGAGATCAGCCTTCCCGTCTCCATCCGTATCCTTCATGCGAATGACATCGGGACGATGGACGACATAAAGCCATCCATTCCGCTCATCCAGACTGAGTGATTCGTGCAGGCCATGAGCGAACCGGGAAAACTGGGATGCTTTCAGTTCCCGGGCAAAGGGATCAGACAACAACCAGATCTCGCCGCGACGGGTCGCCATGGCGAGTTTTCCATTTTCCAGCAGATCGAATCCGCACGGTTCAATGACGGCCCCTTCGGGAAGCTCGGCCCGGGTGATCGGGTAATAATCGTCTTCCGTCGGGAGTCGATCGACAGCATGGGCCGTCCTTCCATTCAGGGCGGTCGTCAGGACGATTGAAAGGAGAAGGCTGCAGGTTCGACACCAGCTCAGGTTCATGGCTGCCTCTGTTGTGACATCTCTGTCAAATCTGAGGAATTCGCGCGGAACTCAACATTCGGATTCGGAGTCTTGTCCGGACGGGGACTCAACTCCCATCAATTGTTATGAATGAATTTGACGATTCCTGTTGCCGATTCGCAAGTGGACAGGGAATTTAGACCGGCAATCAGGACTGGGTGTCACTGGTCAGCGTTTCAAACCCGGCAACGATGTCCAGAAGTTCTTCTGTAATCGACTGCTGCCGCCTCTGGTGGTACTCCATCGTCAGTCGGGACAGATGGGTCTCGATGTTCTTTTCTGCAACCTGCATTGACGCCAGGCGGCTGGAATTCTCGCTGGCAATGGATTCCGCAAAGGCCCGGAACAATGTCACGAACAGGTGCTGCCGAATCAGAGAGGAAAATATCCGGGACCAGTCCATCGTGATGATCGGGAGCGACCGCGAATCCCATTTCCTGTGAATCAGCGACTGCAACCAGTCATGGTCCACTGGTAGGAGTTGTCTTCGGATCGGATAGAAGCTCGCTGGCGGAGAGGGGCGATTGTGAATCAGCAGGAACTGGCGGTATCCCCGAAACTGCCGAAGTTCTTCGATCTTGAGAAGCAGGTCATCCACCCGTGTCGTAATACTGCTGACCGTGCTCGGAACATGCAGGTCTGCTTCGACGCGATAGCCGGCATCTTCTAGCCGACCGGCCACACGGATTCCGACTGCCAACGTGGTGAAGTCTTCGGGATTCTCCCCAAGTTGCTTCATCTGCTCGATTGCGTAATGGGCAATCTGTTCGTTAAACGACCCGCACATCCCCTGATCAGAACCAAAGACCACAACACACCAGCGACGGCTCATGACCGGTTCGCGCGAAAGTCGGTCGGGACGTTGACGCAGGACAATTTGCAGGCCCTGCTCCACTGTCCGGGAATAGTCCCGAAGTGATTCGACGGCCTTTTCGCACTGACGAATATTGGCCGCTGCGAGCGTCTTCATCACGCGGACAACGGAGTACAGTTCACGCGCACTTTCCGTGCGTCGCCGCATGGCCTCAAGCGTTGTCGCCATCGGACTCTCCCATCATGCTGATCCTCCTGACCCGATCGACGGCCTGCTGGATGACCCGGAGCAGTTCACTTCGGTCCTCACTTGTCAGCTTCTCCCCGGATTCCATTCGCGAGAGAAGTCCGCTCAGTTCGGCTTCGACCGCCCGGCAGATTTCCTGTTCCGCACGATGAACCTGTGACAACGGAATCTCGTTCAGAACACCTTCAATGGCTGCCAGCAGAATCGCCACCTGCCGGGAGGGGGGCATCGTCTCGTACTGCATCTGTTTGAAGACCTCACGGACGCGTCGTCCTCGCTCCAGCTGCATGCGGGTCTGTTCGTCAATGCGCGTTCCGAATCGGGCAAAGACCTCGAGTTCTTCAAACTGTGAATACGACAGACGCAGCTCCCCGGCGATGGCCCGATAGCAGGGGAGTTGTGCTTTTCCTCCCACCCGCGAGACGGACTTCCCGACGTCCACTGCTGGGAGAATTCCCTTCCGAAAGAGTTCCGGAGAGACAACGATCTGGCCGTCGGTAATCGAGATCAGATTGGTCGGGATATAGGCGGAGATATTCTGGGACTGGGTTTCTGCGATGGGGAGTGCCGTCAGCGATCCGCCTCCATATTCCTCACGAAGGTGTGTGGATCGCTCCAGAAGCCGCGAGTGCAGATAAAAAATGTCGCCGGGATAGGCTTCCCGTCCAGGAGGACGTCGGAGTAACAGCGAGAGTTCGCGATAGGCTCGGGCATGGCGGGTAAGATCGTCATAGATGATCAGGACGTCTCGCCCCTGTTCCATGAAGTATTCCGCCATTGTCGTCGCTGCATAGGGGGCGATGAACTGGACCCCCGGCGAATCGTCTCCGGCGGCAACGACAACAAGGGTGTATTTCATGGCGTCGTAATAGCGAAGCTGCGCCAGAAATTTCGCAACGGCCGAATTGCGCTGGCCTATGGCGCAATAGACGCAGAGAACGCCGGTGTCACGCTGATTGATGATCGTGTCCAGAGCAATCGAAGTCTTGCCGGTCTGGCGGTCCCCGACGATCAGTTCCCGCTGCCCGCGCCCAATTGGAAGAAGTGAATCGATCACCTTGATGCCTGTCTGAAGGGGCTTGTTGACCGGGGCGCGGTGCATAATGGGCGGTGAAGGACGCTCGGCAGGACGGCGACGCAGAAGACGTAACGGGCCAAGATGATCGAGAGGGCGGCCAAGGGCGTCGACAACGCGTCCCATCAGCTCTTCGCCTACGGGAACATCCAGAATCCGCCCGGTGCGGAAGGCAAGCGTCCCCGCAGTCAACTGTTCGGCATTCCCCAGCAGAACCACCCCGACGTTTTCGCGGTCGAGATTGTAGGCCATCCCGTAGGCTCCATCTGCGAATCGAACCAGCTCTTCGGCCTGAACACCGGGGAGTCCGCGAACGGTCGCAATCCCCTGCCCGACGGACATGACGCGACCGACCTCACGGGGAGCGAGTTCCGGAGTCGAACGGGAGAGAGAGTCCTCAATCAGCGAGAAGACATCTTCGAAGGCTGATTTCAGGTCGGGGTCGCGTTTTGATGTTTCGTGAGACACAGCTTCATTCGCCCCTGAACTGAGCATGATGAATTGCGTTTTCTTCGAGCGTCTGAAAGAGAGTTTCTTCCAGACCTGTCAGGTAAGAATCGAGACTCCAGGTGAATCTCTGGGACTGGACCCGAAGCTCAACACCGCAGATCAGGTCCTTTGAGGTTGTGAATTCGACCTTGATATTGTCGTTGAAGGTTTTGCTGAGAGACGACAGAACCTGCTGGCGGGACTCCTCGCTGACGGGATACGAGGTCCGGATCTCAATGTCGTGCCCATCGCCTCCAGCGACCTGCGTCAGGGCTGGACATTTCTCTGACTCCAGACGTCTCAGAAATGTTTTCAGGATGAGGGATTCCAGATCTTCACTGGCGAGCTGACAAAGGGCTTGACGAGTGACGGCAATCACCTGATGTCCAACCCGTTCGCGAATGTCCTGAAGCAAATCGGTTCGCTCTCGCTGGAGCGTTTTCAGCCACTGAGTCTGAGCAACTTCAACTCTCGCCCGGGCGTCAGACATGAGCTTTTGAAATTGGGCTTCTGCTTCCGCCTGAACCGTTTTCAGACGCTCATCCCGATGGTGTTCGAACTCATGGATTAATGCCTGGTAACGCTGCTTCTCCGTCATGGCCTCCTGACGGAGCGCAGCGGCTTCGTCGAGTCGTCCGATGATCTTTTGCTCGCGTTCCTTCATTGCCTGAACGATGCGGTCAAAAAGAAACAGACGGAGGAGCCAGACGAGAACGGCGAAATTGATGATTTGCGCTACGAGTGTAAACCATTCGATTTTCACCTAGTTCCCTCCTGCTGCTGTCTGAAGAACATGATTCCAGAATGGATTGGCGAAAATCAGGATCATCGAGACGACAAAGCAATAAATAGCGGAGGATTCAATCATTGCGACGGCAATAAACAGCGTCCGCGTGATTGTGGGGGCGGCATCCGGTTGTTGAGCAAGAGCCGTCATCGCGCGGGCAATTGCGAATCCCTCTCCCAATGCGGTGATCGGAGCACCAAAACCGACT
>CALLWY010000027.1 GCA_938015865.1 uncultured Planctomicrobium sp. | reverse complement strand
CGGAACCTCCCGGAAGCAGTTCGATACCGTGGGGAATCGAAGCCAACAAAGTGATCGCCTCCAATCAGGAAACGTTTGCACACGATACCCGCTTTCAATGGCTGCGCGGAATCGCCACCAAAGCCCCTCACGAAGCTCACTGGAGCATCACTTACAACATCGACAACAAGGCTGATGATAAATGGGCGGGAACCTTGTCACTCGCCCCGAGCCCCTATCTCGAACAATTGAAAGATGGGGACGTCATTGAAGTTCATGGCCACATCGATGACGTCGTCCGGGACCAGAACGGGAAACCTGTTTACGTGGTCTCTTCACTCAAAAAGCCATTTGAGACCCGGAACTGACGTTGACTCCATCAGGGGTGCGTCGATTTTCAGCAATCGTCGTGACGGTACAGCAAGTTTCGCAACCCGTCGTAGCCAGCGACTTCACCCCAGCAATTTCTCCTCAACTTCTCCTCAATTCATCCGGAGAAACTTTCGTTCCATCGAAGCGAATCACCCCTGCTCCGCATCAAAAGAAATTCCGCTTCCTGACCTGTATTGCAATTGCTGACTAGCCTCTGTCTCAGGGGAGTGCAGCGGTTGCTTGTCGCTGAAACACGGTGTTTTTCAGCTCAGGGACGCGACACGTTCGCGAGACGCGTTCTAGTCTTCCCGAATCCGCAGGTCGCGAAAGCGGACGATGTATCCTTCCGCCTGAAGGCCAATAAAGCCTTCTTTCAGATCGGTGGCCTCGCTAACGCAAACCACTTCGCCATTCAGCTTCGATGTAATGACACCATCACGGACGGTGATATCGATCGAGTTCCAATGGTCCAGCGGCATTCGGACCCGTTCGCGAACGTCAGGATGATCCATGATGGGGACTCGTGGAATTCCTCCGTTTCCATTGATCGATCCCATCATGTCGAACCGCCCCTGAACCTCGAGCGAGACCGGCCAGACCTTGTGTGGTTCCTGAATGGCGATCATAAAACCGGTATTGGCCTTGTCCGGAGTCTCCAATTGTTCTTCAGTCAGGGTGAACTGATAATCTGCCCGCAGGGTGAAGTTCCCGTACTTCTTTTTTGAATAGATGTATCCCTTTGGGACTCCACTGCAGATGATGTCCCCGGAATCTTCTGTCCAGGTCGTGGAATCGGACTTGAACTGATCGAAGTCCGACAACTTAAGGCGAGTGAAATCCGCATCAGCAGAAATCTGCTGCGGTCCGGAGCGGCCCCCAGCCACCGACTGGACCTCAGTCGCCTCGCCAACGGGACGTGGATTCATCTCACAGCCCCAGAAAAACGGGAGAATTGCAAAGGGGAGAGCAATGCGCAGCGTCTTCATGGTCACTCCTGTCGAAGTCGTAGAAATGGACCACGTTTTGACGCAGGACGCAAGTCCCGCGCTGCAATGTTTCTGAAAAAATCGCTCTCGGAGAAATTTAACAAATCTGGTACATCGTCCGAACTGCTTCCGCTCATGAAACCGGTTGACAGACCTTACCCCCAATGATGTCTCACAAGGCGGAAAAACAGGGCCGGACGAATGTCTGGATGAAGATCCGCACATTAGGCCGGAAATTTCCCGCCACGGAACCCCAAGCCAAGTCCCAGAGAGCCCTCAGGTGCGGAATTTGACCACGCTGCAACAATTCCCCCAACCCGTTTCTCCTCCTTCCAATGTCAGAAGCAGCTCTGCAGTGGACAGGTTGTTGGGGCTGGACTGGCTGAGAGCAGTGGCTGCCATCCTCGTCGTGTTTCTTCATGCTGCGATGCCCTATCTGGTTCATCCGTTTCCCGGACTGGTCTGGGCTGTTCAACCCGTGGAACAGAGTCCCGCGGTTGATCTGATCGCATGGACCATTAACACATTCATCATGCCCCTCTTCTTCCTGATGAATGGGTACTTCGCAGCCAGACTCCTTCAGAAATCCGGAGAGAGCAAGTTCCTTCGTCACCGCCTCAACCGGCTGGGAGGTCCATTCCTGTTTGCAGCAATCGTCATTCTTCCAATGGATCTCTACACCTGGCTGCTGGGATGGGTAGGGGACGAATTGATCCCGATCAACAAACTGCGATCGCTGAAAATCAAGGGAGAACTGGGCGACTCACTCCAGGGTGTCTCGCATCTCTGGTTTCTGCAGTATGTCCTCCTGTATTGCGTCGCCGCATGTGGAATCTCCTGGGTCATTCGTCGATTTGTCGCCAGCCAGCAGAGTCCGCAGGTATTGCAGATTCAGGAGAGACAGTCTTCCGCCACATGGCGGTTCAAATGGTCGATCATGGCAATAGCAATAGTGGTTGCTGGAGCGACGTTATGGTGGCAACCGCGAATCGTCATCGGGTTTCGACATCACTGGCTCCCAATGTGGGAAAACGTGCTTTATTACTCGATTCCATTTGCACTGGGATGGTTCTGGGACTCGTGGGGACCTCGCCTGATTGACGGACCACAGCTGCGAAGAACAGCTGTAACGCATCTGATCATTGCTTGCGGATTTTTCATCGTCCTCTGGCCAGAACTCTGCCTCCACCTCGAGAATGAAACCATTCCAGTTCAGCGGGCTCAGGTCCCGTTCCTGTTTGCTGCAACGGGAATCGCGACGTCGACGGGACTCTTCGCCGGGGCTCTGTCGATGAAGCTAATGCAGATTCCTGAAGCGGTGCGCTATCTTTCCCGAGCTTCCTTCTGGATCTATCTCTTCCATCATCCAGTTGTTGGTCTGGTGCAGATCAATCTGAAACCATTCCAGGTCACCCCATTCACGAAATGTCTTCTGACGACGGGAATCTCACTCGGAATCTGTTTGCTAACCTATGAAGGACTTGTCCGAAAGACCTGGATTGGTTTACTGCTGAATGGTGTCAAAGAGGGAACACAAAACAGAGTTATTCCGACTGTTCTCCCCGAAGAAACACCGGCCCGACGTGCGGCGTGATGAGCGATCAGTGTTTCTGACAGCTCCGTCGCAAAGAGTCTTCTCAAAAATCCCCCTTTGATGGAACAGGGAGAGTTCAGCCTCCGGGAAGTTCCCGGAGCTATTCCCCTCCTTTGGAATCAGAAGAGGCAGAAGCCGAAGCCGCAGCGATCTCAGAAGCTTTTGGACTGAGATTTTCAACAGGGATACCAGGAACAACTTCCCGCTCTCCGGGGAGAGGGACGCTTTCCTTGCTGAAATGTTCCTGCGAAAGTTCTTTCAGTTCGACATTGAAAATCTTGACCAGTGCATGCAGGCAGCAGGCGACAATGGGGCCAATAAAGACCCCCCAAAGTCCCATTGCTTCGATCCCTCCTAACACGCTGACGAACGCCAGAAGGGGATGCAGTTTGGTATTCGAGTTGAGCACATAGGTGCGGACGACGTTATCGACCAGACCGACAACGCAAATCCCGTACAACACCAGAAACACCCCCTGCCCCCATTGATCGTGTGAAAATAACCACAAGGCACAGGGCATCCAGACCAGCCACGTCCCCAGAAGCGGAATCAACGCTGCGAATGTGGCAAGGGCGAAGAGTGGAACCAGGTGTTTGAATCCCAGTAAGCCGATGGCAGCGGTCGTTGCCAATCCTTGCGCGAGCGCTGCGAGAAATGTCGCCACAACAACAGAGCGCACGACTTTTGCAAACTCCCGACTCATCTGCCGCTGATGGTCCAGGCTGACAGGAACCATTGCCTCCCCCGCCTGAAGAAGTTTTGCTCCGTCGGCAAAGAAATAATACAAGGCAATAGAGTACATCATCAGTCCGATGATGACCTTCACCATGAAACCGGCTGCCCCTTTCAAAACGCCGAACGTCGTCCCCGCAGCATTTCCAAGTGATCGATCGCTGATCTCCGTCAGGGACTTTCGCAACCATGTCGTTGCATCCTGCGTCACTTTGGAGACATCAAATTGCGTCTCCGCAGGAAGAAATCGATTCGCAAACTCGGCTCCTTGGACGACCACCTTTTTCAAAACCGGTTGGACCGACTCCCGATCCAGTGCAGACGCAAACGCATACAACTGGAGAGAGGAGACGACGACGGCGACAAGAGTGGGAATCAATCCCAGTGCCAGAACCGCCACCGTCGTCAGAACGGCAGCCCATGGCTCTCTGTTGCCCGTTCGCTTGAGGAAATAATGATGAATCGGCTGACAGACAATTGCGGTCATTGCTGCCAGAAACAGCGGCAGGAAGAATGGAGCAACGACGCGAAAGAATGTCATCCCCAATGCAATAATGATGACCAGAAGCACTGACAGGGAGACGATTCGAGACATGTTCTGCATCGGTTTCGGCTTTGCAAGAGAGATGTCAGGGATCAGGAGACCAGGTGGCCTCCACCATCGCAACGTCATTTCGCATCATATCGGACCAAATAAAATAGCCAATTCCGTCCGTTGAAGTTGCGATTCCTTCGAGGCTGTCTGATTCCTGAGTCTCGTCGCCTGCGATCTGGCATTCGATTAACAGGAGGACAAAGAAGGAACATTCTGGTCAGGAAACTTCGAAGGCACTCGAAGAACTTTCATCTGGTGAGCTGGGGCTTTCATCGAACAGGAGGATGATCACTCCGAGCAAGCATGACAGGAAATATTGGTCTGTCAGTCAGTTCGATCCCCTCTGAACAGGAAGTCGTCGAACAAAAAAAGATCCTCCTCAGGGGGCACCTCAGGAGGATCTCAACGATCTGATGGAAACTTTCGGAACGAATCGGGTGATCAGGGATTGACGTTCACTTGAGACGGAAACTCATGCGGAGATTGACCGCCGTAGTGAATTTCATCAAGCACCAGCTCAAGAGACGATGCCGAATCCCCCTTCGAAGCAACACGGCTCCGAAGTTCTTCAACTGACATGGAGTTCCGAACCCGATTCGAGATGGCCGTTACAACAGGGTCCTGCGGAATGACCTTCATGTTGTAGGATTCAAACCGAATCGACGCCATGACAGCGGGAGTCGCTCCGTAGGATGTATTTGAGCTTGTGTCCAGTTCCTGGAAGACCTTGCAACCATCACTGGTTGCGAATACGGCAAGGTTTGGTCCACCACCTGGTTGAGATTGCGGCAGCAGATGCAGGAAGAGAAGCTCGAATTCATCCTGAGGACCGAGTGACAAGGTTGATGACAGGTCTCGATCCCGCTTGTAGGCAAACGCCATTACGAGCGTTCGCGGCAATGCCTCTTCCGTGGCTTCTTCTGGAGCTGCGGGCGGGAGAACTCCGAGAACTCGAAGCGAACGAACAGCATCTCGAATCATCGGATCAGGATCTCCCGTCACCGAAGGAGACTTTCTGGAGAAGAAGGCGGCATGAATGTCTCCCGTCAGCAAATATTCCCCGGTCCGACTCTGGAAGATTTCAGGCTGAATCGCGAGCAAATGCTGATCGAGATAATTCTCAATCGTCGCCTTGGACATACTCGGCATTGTGGCCCTTGCACGTCGGTCCACCATCAGACCAACCTGAAATGCCGTGCTCCGTTTCCCGACGAGCTTGCCAAACTCCGTCGCTTCTGCCACTTGAATCCCCGGCATCATTTCCACCGGAGTCCCGGGGGGAAGCAGAAGACAGGGACGTGCTGTCTTGTTGGCATACATCTGGGCAATTTGATAACTCGACCAGGGGATTTCCTCGAGAACGGGAACGAGAGAGAGAACCCGCTTCAATTCTTCATCCGTCCGTTCTAACGGGGGCGCAGGCTCCTGAGCAGCGACCAGATCCGACACCCCTGCTCCGGGGCGACCAGCCTTCCCGCGGATCACCGTTTCCGGAATGACCCCTTTCGTGAACAGAAGGTGAAGCTCCTCTTGAGGTATTTTTTTCGTAACGATAATTACCGCGCTTCCAATCACAGCAGCAGCAGCAATCAGGAAGTAAATAGTCGTCGATTTCACAACGGCTCCGATCTAATTGATCACGGCGCAATGACCCGCACACATTTGAGGATTCGTAAGATTTTTCGACTCGCCTTCTCCTCGAAATATCGGAAAATGGCAAAAATTCCTCAAATTACTCAGAAATGATAACATTCCCCTGACACAACCTGATGTAGGGAAATTTTGAAAATTTCGTGCAACCTGCAAAATTAGCTAAAGTTCCAGCGAGCAATGGCTTCAAGGTGAGCTGCACTCTCCCCGACTCCATTGCACTGGAATTCCTCGCCCGAAGTGCCAGATTCCCTGTCAATTTGCTTTGACGGAGACTGGGATGAAAGATCTCTTCCACTTTGGTTCGCATCAGAAGACTTTCCAAAGTCTCGCTGCCAACAACGTTTCCGTCGCGACTTTCGACCTCGGAGCTGTGCTGACTGGGATGGAAAGCGGAAACGGTCGTCAGTCGCCGCTCCGGTCCCAATTCCACCTGAATTGATCTCCAGTCAGGGAACGTTTCCAGTTGCAATGACTTCAGAACCGCCTCTTTGATCGTCCAGATCCCTGTCAGCAAGTCTGGCTGTTCCTTGGGGGAACATTCTTGAAGCAATTGCCGTTCCGATTGTGTCAGTGCAGCAGCGGCGATCCCTGAGATATCTTCCTGTCGAACCACTGGTTCAACATCGATCCCAAGGGCAATTTTCCGGGGACCAATCGCAATGAACGTATGATTCCTTGTATGGCTGATGCTGACCGAAAGTTGAGGAACCTGTTCCCCGACAACAGTGACCTTGGGAACCCCTTGCGCAGGCCAGACGACATCGTTTGGGGAAACGCCAAGTTCCTCAGCGAAGAGAAGACGCCCCGCCCATCGAGTGAAAAGAAACTGTCTCTGCTTTTCTATGATTCGGTAGCGACTGGCTCGCTGACGCTCTTCTTGAGAGAGAATGGAAAGATCCAGAGAATGCTCACGATCATCCTCCAGCCACCAGATGAAGAGACCCGTGTCGGGGTCCCGTTTCAGAGGGATTTCGGCAGCGTCATGATTCACTGCAACGATCCGAAAGAAATCATCTTCTGAACAAACACATTGAGGAAGTCATTTGCTGACGTCCGATCAAAGTGCTTCGAACTGATACGGGCCGTTAGCGACAGCTTCTGATTCGTTTCGCAAGCGGCGAGGCTGATCGGGAGATATCCCCCCAGCTGCATGAAGCCTGAAATGCGGTCCAGCTTCATCCCGCCGAAGTTGATCACCCCATCCACCTGATTGAATCGATAGTGCAGGGCTCGGGTCGTATCTCCAAGACAGGTAAACTGCAACGTCGGAACGAACCAGCCCCAGCTCTGAATCCGCTGGGGGCCTCCCGGAAACCCGTCTGCCGCTGCCAGCCCCCGAAGGAATTCAGCACCGACATATCGTTTCTTGATATATCGCATTTCATTGCGAAGAGTGTCAATGAGCCGGTTCGGTTCCAGACAGGCTTTCTGCTTGCGGCGCATAAAGGTGACCCCCACGAGATTGCAGGCTGGGGTCCGCAGATCAGAAGGCCATCGGAGGTCCACTGGATGCATCAGGGTGATGTATCCCTTTCGCGTCTCGCTCGGACAGCACTCCACAAGTGCAGAAAACGATGCGGCCAGACCAGCATCGTTGATGGTGAATCCGGCGTTCTTCAGATTGCCGCGAAGCGTGGCCGTCTCTTCGGCACTGAACGTGTATTCGCAAAGATAGTCTGCCTCAGTGCAATCGGGGTATTTTTCCGGCAGTCGAGTGGTGCGCCCGCGCACCGTCAGGTAGAGGTTTTTCAGCCCTTCAAACGTTCCGATCGGTGGATTGACGACGCGATAGTCAGCGCGTGCTTTCAATTTGTCATAAGCGAGCGTCGGAAGCCGAGGGGATTCCCCCTGGATCAACTGCTGATAGATTCCGAACCATTCGGCAATCAGCTGTCGCGCCCCCTGACCATCACAGCAGGCGTGATGAATATCGATCAAAATGATGATTCCGCCAGCGATTGGCCAGATCCGGCAGCGGAGCCCCGGTCGACGCCGAAGATCGCAGTAATCAACTTTGACATGGGGAATCTCTTCTGGGGCCAACCCCTCTGGCTGCCACTCCAGTTCAGGGAGCCGATCAGCGAAGTTCCAGACAGCACCCAGTTCTTCCCCTTGTACCAGACTGGTGAGCATCGGTTGACGTGCGACCGACAGATCGAACGCCGTCTGAAGATATTCGCTTCGGACCGGGCCATCAAACCGCAGCAGGACCCGAAAAACCATGGGATGAGCAGGGGTATCATTGCGAAGCAGAAAACGCTCAATAGGAGTGAGCGGCAATCCATTGATCCCCGGGGGAATCGGATTCGTCGCAGTGACAAGCTCCATCGTCGGATTGGACATGAACTCAGATGGTTTTCAGAAATCCTGCGGTTGACAGCAAGGCAAATGGCTGGTGGACAGGATAGTTAACGTAATCCTCTCCCTGCCGCAATTGGAATCTCTCCCTGCAGGGCCAAACGAACGTCAACAGATCGCATGCATACGGAATTCCGGTCCAGGAACCTGAACAGGTCGAATCCCCATCCTTTGATTTTCCCTGCTGACGCAGCTTCGCAGCTGCAACAGGCAGCTGGATCAAACCCGAATACTGATTCCTCCATCAACGATGATTGTCTGCCCCTGAATGAGATCGCTGAGCGGGCTTGCCAAAAACGCCACCACATCGGCAACGTTTTCAGGAAGCAGCTCTCGCTTCCGCACCAGCATGAGTTCCTGAGACTTTGCGAGGATTTCCTTGCTGAACGGCATCGTCCGGACCGCTTCCGTCGCCACCATCCCCGCCAGTACGCAATTGAAATTGATTCCGGTTGTTCCCAGTTCAAAGGCCAGAAACCGCATCAGGCTTTCCAGTGCCGCCTTTGACGCTCCAATCGCTCCGTAATTCGGAAACGCACGAATGCTTCCGTGGCTGGAGATTGTGATGATCTTCCCGCCGTTCTTCTCCATCCCCGGAGCAGCAGCCTGTGTCAGCCACAACAATGGAGCCGCATTATTGCGGAGAACGCTGTCCCAATTGGCAGGACTGACCTGCATGAGAGGCTTGAACCCGCCCGCCGCAGCGTTGCTGACGACGATATCCAGTCCATTGAAACGATCCTGGACGAACTCAACAGCGGCGCGAATTTCTTCCGCATCAGAAACATCCGCGCGAACCGCGATGCTCTGAACCCCGAAAGCCTGAACCTGCCGAACCGTCTCGGCAGCCCCTTCTTTTGAAGAAAGAAAGTTCACGGCGACGTTGGCTCCGCAGGCTGCGAGCCGCAATGCACATGCCCGTCCAATTCCGCGTGATGCCCCCGTGACCAGTGCGGTTTTTCCCCGCAGATCAATCATGTTTCCTGTCCGTCCTGCTGTCGTTCCACATTCGTTGTCTGACAGGTTGCCTGGCAATTTTCCTGACCATTTCTGGCCTGCTTCCAGGCATCCACCTTGTCCTTCACATACTTTTGCGACTCATAGAGCCGCTCTTCGCATCGCCCCAGAATTCCCGGCTGACGTGCGCCGACAGAACCGGCCTGCACCAGCGGGAAGACGGAAATGTCTTCCGTCACAATGGTCTTTGTGAGGAACCCTGTGAATTTCCCCCACCACCAGCTGAGTGTCCTCTGAAACAGATTCTGCCCGGCATCCCCCAGCCCATATTGCCAGACCGTTGAGAGACATGACCGGGGTCCCGTCGGATGAACCATCTGCACGAAGCTGGTTGTGTCCGTATGGGAGATCATCAGATTCGGGAAGATGTGATGGTGTGAATACATCCCCACAGGCGGATGTCCCAACCGATGCATCACCCAGATTTCGATGCGGTCCAACAGGTAGTCGATGAACCGTGGAGGATGAAACGGTGACATGAAACTGGTCCCCGTGTCATGAAACACGTGTGTGCTGTTTTTCTCCGCCGGGTCCTCGTGAAATGTCTTGGGGTGGACGAAGGGGATGTGGTAGCTCTCCAGTGAGTTTTCGACTGGGATTTTCCAGTTTGCAGGAAGCTCGAAATTCAGATGCGTCGCGAGATGATGGGTGCGGGTTGAAAACCAGCTCTCCAGCAGATCGAATCGTTCCCCGATCCATTCGCGAAGAGTCGGCCCCTTTGCACTCAGGCGGACAAAAACCAGATCGCCACACTGCTCCAGAGCGAATTTGTCCAGACAGTAGTGCGCGTGTTCGAACTTGGGGAAATTGCTGGCTCCCGGAAGCTTTCGGGTTCGGCCATCGGGACCATATTCCCACCCATGATAAGGGCACTTCAGCGAGGGGCTGCATCCGGAAGGTTTGGGAGCGAGGATCGCCTGCCTGTGTGCGCAGACATTTCTTAACGCCACCAGTTCCCCATTGAAATTTCGTACGACAACCGGGACACCAAGAAGTTCCCAAGTCAGAAACTTCCCGTGGCGGTTCAGCTGACTGGCGGTCCCGACCAGGTGCCACGATTCAGCAAAGACCGCGCGACGCTCCAGTTCCCAGCTCTCCTCCGAGTAGTAGTCCTCAGGAGAAAGCGGCGGTTTCAATGAAACTGGGGTCAGATACATGGTTGAACGCGATTCCCTTGTCGCTGTTGATACTGCTCTTGTGACGTGACACGATCCGTTTCAGCAACGTCCACCGGAAAGGGCCACTACTGAAGCCATCCGATCCGGTACCCCTCCACATCAAGAAGGAGGTCCCCATTGAGGCCGACCAGCTGGAATGCCAGAACCAGCCCTTCATTGAGTTCTTCAATCAACTGAACACTCACAAGGCATGGTTCACCGGGGTCCGGCAGTCGTCCAAAACGGATTCGCTCAAATCGTACCGGAAGACTCGGGCGACCGAAACGTCTTCCGGCAAAGACAGCAGCAGCATAGAGGCAGGCATCAAACGCGGCACAATGAACCGACCAGCCAAATGTCGGCCGATGGCCTCCGCCCAGCTGAACAGTGGAAGAGGCGGAGATCTGTCCAACCGCCTGATTCCCGTCCACAGCGATCGACTGAAGGCACTGGAGATCCGGGCCGTGATAAATCGGTGCGTTTGAGTCCAGGTATTCGATCGGAGTGAACTGGAGCCCTGCCACATCCGGTCGAGTGACCACCGGAAGCTCGTACCGCTCCGCAACGCGGAATTCTCCCTGAAAATACGTCCGGTCCTTCGCCACAATCCGGCCATCTCGTCGGCGAACATCCGCAATCAACGCACACCCCACCCGATCGCCGTTCACCTGTGTGCGAACGTGAAGTGTCATCGGAGCGGGAGTCGACCATTTGAAGGCCTGCAGAGCTTCGACGTTTCGAGCTTCCACCACGAGTGATTGACCGGTCACCGCCCGTGCCGACTCGGCCATCATCTCCAGAACGACCACGAACGGAAGAGTCGGTTTCCCCTGAACGAGATGCTGATTGAGGAAACGTTCTTTCTCTGGATTCAGTTCGATGGCAAACGGACCGCCATGAGTGGGGGGCAAATCCCCTTCCGGGTCCAGCAATGGAAATCCGATCGGCTGCGGGGCATCTGGATCAGTGGGGACGACATTCCGGTCAACCGGGAAGAATTTTCGATAGTACGCCCGATCTGTAATCAGAACTTCCGGTTCGTCCCCTCCCCGTTCCAGTTCGTTGAGGAAATGGGCGATCCCCTCCCGTGCGGGCATAAACTCCAGATTAATCATCTCCAGAGCCAGCTTCGTTTCGGGCTTGGTGGCCATCCCGATGTCACCCCATGCATGCCAATGGAACGTGACGCTGTTGACTTCCGCTCGCTCGCGGCGGTAACGGTCAACGAGTTTCGCAAGGCTGTCATTGGCATAGGAGTAGTCCGTATGTCCATTGGCTCCGAATCGACCACTGATCGAACCAAAGGCCACGAACCATTCCAGCGGGTCCTGACGGGTGGAATCCATCAGGTTAATGCAGCCATCAATCTTCGCACGGAGGCACTGATCCACTTTGTCCGGGCGTTTCCGGTCGAACCGGGCGTCCTGACCAATTCCCGCCCCGTGAATGACCCCCGCAATCGGGCCATCCATGCGACGAACTGTCTCGAGCGTCTGCTGGAGTTTTTCGACATCGGAGACGTCACAGCAATGGTACTGGACGGCAATTCCATCCGCGCGGAACTGTCGGAGTGTGGCATCGATCTCGAGTGCCTTTTCCACGTTCCGCCAGGCTTCCATTCCGTTTTCGTTCCGCCGGGCTGCATCGGCCATCACCGCACGTCGCAGTTGCAGTCGATCTGTCTGCGCGGACTGTCGTAACTCGTCCGAGACATTCGGAGCGGGTGCTGTTCCGAGCAAATGCAGTTTCAGCCCATGTCGTTTGGCAAGTTCCCGAACAACGAACGATGTGATCCCGCGAGCCCCTCCAGTCACGACCCATACTCCTCCACGTGTGATCTTGGGAGTCGCAGGACGTGGGACATCATCCAGCGGTTTGAAGACCGGCTGAATGGCAAAGCGCTCCTCGCCAATCAGGGCCACTTCCATGTCGTAGCTGGGGATGGCGAGTTCGCGCCAGATCCCTTCCACCGCTGTTTTCGTGGGAGTTTCCGGTGAGATGTCGATGACCTTCATGGGTGTCGCACGGAAGCCTCGCATCCATGCTTCGATCAACATCGCCTTGATCAAGCCTCCCAGGCCCCCTTCCGGAGATACACAGGTCTCCCCGCTGAACCCGAAATCCCCTCCCAGATTCAGGGCCGCGACAACTGTTGCCCCATCCATCTTCCCGGCATCGATCATCCGCTGCATCCACAGCTGACAGACACGGTACGGAACTTCGACTGCGGAAAAGCGTCGATTCTTCCATTGCCGGACGTCGATCCGGGTGAGGGCATCGGTATCATGCGATGTCGTGATAAACAGATGAGGAGTCAGTTCATTGGACCATAACTGGCTCAGCCAGGAATTGAGTTCCTCAAGCGAACTGAATCGGGGGAGGATGTGGCAGTTCCGCCCCTCCTTTTGGAACCGCTCCTGAATCGAGCGAGAGAGTGCATTATCCCCAACAATCAGTGCCGGTCCCGAAAACTGGGGATGAATCGGCATTCCCCGTCGCTGAGGCGCCCGTGCAATCCGCATGGCAAACCGCATCGACTGCTCGGAGCGAAGCGGAGGCCCCGCCTTCTCGGCCTCGGTGGCAATGGACTTGCGAATGCCTGATTGATTCCCCGTGGGAGAAGAGGGAAATGCGGATGGCTCCGTTTTTTGTGAACCTGTGGAGCGATCGGTCACCCGCCACAATCCATGAGCATGGAGAACAGAGTCAAAGGAGACCCCTGCTCCGGAAGCCAGCCCTGCCAGCTCTTCCCGCACAGCGGGAGCAACAGTGACTTCTGAGTCCAGATGTTCGCCCCGATCAATGAGGAGTCGTAAAGCGGCCCGGATCTCCTGTCCAAACTGCTGACCTCGTAACCACCCGCGATTCCACGGGGTCTGGTCATCCTGATCTTCCTGCGGCATAAACAGGGCGATCACTTCGGGAGAGACCTCATCCTCCGGGTCGACTCCCAAAATGCCGACTCCTCCAGCAGGCTTTTGACTCGATTGCTCCCCTTCATCAGACAACGCTGATGAACGGCCGCTGTGCGTCCCATTCAGCCCCCCGCGGGAGCCCCCATTTCAGACTCTAGAGTCTTTTTTTTTGAGGCCTCTGCGAAGGTTTGCACGGCATCGCCGCGACCATTCCCGGAACCATCCTCGGAAATCGCAACCCGAAACGCGGCTGAGCCGGAATTCGGCAGGGTTTCTGCAAGGAAATTGAGAATCGAACGCAGCGTGGTGAAGCTGGTCAGCGACTTCCCTTCAACGGCAACAACCGGGAGTTCAAACTGCTGTTGAACTTCGCCGAGCAATTGCGCCTGCTTGATGCTGTCGATCCCCAGATCTCCTTCCATGTCGGCATCAAGGTCGACCACATCGGGAGAGTATCCGGTCTGATCCACAACAAGATCGATCAGGAATCGCTCAATGGACGCCAGATCCAGACCGACCCCCTCACCTGCTGGCACTGCGGACAGGACAGGGGTCGAGGTTGACGAAGAGGCAGGCTCCGATACCGCAGGAGTAGACGTCGCCACGTGTCCGTTGTCGGAGGGGGGCAACGATGTCGGCGTCCCGGAGGAGTGGGATTCAGCCACCCCGGTCGTCGTGGAATGACGGGAGGTTCCGTACTTCACTCCAATGGCTGCAATATCCCCGAGTGTCTTCAGATCGGACATGGTCACTCCAGAAGGAGCGACCGACAGCTCAAAGCACTCCGCCAGTTCCCCCACGACCTGAGCCTTCTTGATGCTGTCCACACCAAGATCTGCTTCCAGGTCTGCATCAAAATCAATGACATCCGGAGAATATCCGGTCAGGTCCACAACGACTGTCAGCAGAAAGTTCTGGACTTCCTGCAGGCTGGGTCGATTTTGATGTTCCTCGACCGGGATGGGACCTGCTGCTTTTCCGTTCTCTTCTCCCACCGCAGCAACATGCCCGTTCCCGTTCGCAGAGGAAAGGCCATGATGAGCGTGTCCATTTCCTGAATGAAGTGGCTTGTCTTCCGTGGACGCTGGTGACGGCTTGACCGGTGTCGAAGCCCGTGACTTCGGACGACGGAGGTCGACGATCTCCACATCCATTTCCGTTGGAATCGATGCGGAGACAGGGGCGGGAGAAGGGGCCACTGGGGAAGCCTTCTCGACAGGCCGCTCCAACGAGACAGCTTGAGTCCGTGCAACGGGAACGGGTGACTCGATCACACGATCCCCGCTGGCGATCTCGATGGCTGCCTTGACCATCAACAAACGTTCTTCATG
>CALLWY010000026.1 GCA_938015865.1 uncultured Planctomicrobium sp. | reverse complement strand
AGGGATGGTGGCTGGGGTAAGCCAGTTGCTTCCCGCTGGTACGCAGTGGGCCGTTGAATTTGCCAACAATACGATCTGGCTATTCAGTGGAGGAAATCAGACCCGATCCGTCTCCAATCTTTCGTTTTCAATCGTCCAGCCTCTGCTTTTTGGAGCAGGGCGAAAGGTTGGTCTGGAAGGGCTCACACAGGCGGAACGAAACCTGTTGTATGAAGCTCGAGATCTCGCACGTCTCCGTCAGGAGATTTTCACCAGCATCGTCGGCGGACCGACCGGATACCTTCAGCTGCTTGTGGAAGTCCAGCAGATTCGGAACCTCCGGGGGAACATTGGACGGCTTGAAGAGCAGATTGAAAAGCTGCTGTCCCGCTCTGCACAAAACAAGCTCTTTGCGAGTGCCGAACTTGCCGAGCTGCCGCCGGATTTTCCTCAACCGTTACCACCCGAGGTGAATGGGAAGCTGCAATACAATTCGATTCTGAAACGGTTGCATTGGGCGTCAAAAGTCCCCATTACGGAAGAAGAAATCCGGATCTTGCGGGATCTGAGTTCGGATCCCCTGTTTCAGGTCGCCATTACAGAGCTGATCAACACTCTGGAAAAGGATGTTGCAACCCTCGACGTGTTGACGCTGCAATCCAGTCTGGCGACCAACACCAACAACTTGCGCAATCTTGAGCGGACGCTTCAGGACGATCTGGACAGCTTCAAAATCCTGCTGGGGCTTCCAACGGATATGGTCTTTTCCATTGACGACTCGATGCTTCAACAGTTCGAGTTGATTGATCCCCGGCTTTCAGAGCTGGAACAGCAAGGGAAAGACTTTATTGCCAATCTCACCGATCTGGATGATGAGAATCCGGATGTTGGCCAATTACGGCAGGTCTATGCCAAGTTTCTGGCGCTGGTGGATCTGGTCACTCGGAACTGCCTGAACGTTGTCAAAGAGGATGTTCAGCGGGTCGATCAGGTTTTGCCCTCCCGGTTGCAGGAACTGAATTCCTCTGAACAGGTGCAACTGATTGCGGACCTGGATCGGGCCAAAGCGTTGCTGGCTGCTGCATCAGAGGAAATTGCTCTGCTGCGGGAGACTGTTGTTGAAACGGCACAAGGACTTCGCAGCTCGGATATCCCTCCTGAGGTCGCAGCGGCAAAGTATGAAGAACTCAAATCGCTCCGGGAAACGCTCGTTCAGCTGACGCAGAATCTGACCGTGATTCAAATCAGCCTGAGACTGGAGCTAATCGAAGTTCAGCCGTTTCACCTTGCCATGCAACATGCGGTCGAAATCGGTCTGAATAACCGGGTCGACCTGATGAATGCCAGAGCCCGGGTGATGGATGCGCGACGAAAAGTGGAAGTCGCTGCCAACGCCTTGCTTTCCTCGGTTGATGTTGTGGTGGCAGGGGACATCTCGACCCCGGGCAACAACAAACCATTTGACTTTCGTGGAAGCGAAAGCCAGTTGCGAGCCGGCTTTCAGTTTACCTCCCCACTGGATCAGATTGATGAGCGCAATGTTTACCGGGCGGCATTGATCAATTATCAGCGGGAACGGCGCGAATACATGCTCGCGGAAGACCGGGTCAAGCAGCAGATTCGTAATGCATGGCGTCAGTTGTTTGTACTGCGTCAGAATCTTGAGACCGCTCGCCGGGCTGTCCGAATTGCCGCGTTGCAGTACGACTCTGCGGTGATGCAGAGTAATGCCCCGGTTTCCGGGACTTCCTTGACCTCTTCCAGCAGCTCGCGAGGAAGCGGTCTTGCAGGAAATAACTTGCTCAACGCGTTGAACGCAATCCTTAATGCGCAGAACAATCTGGTTCAGACGTACACTAACTACGAGCGGAACCGGCTTAACATTTATCGAGATATGGGTATTATGGAGATAGGAGAGGACGGCCTGTGGGTCGACCCGTTCTATCTGAATCTGATTGATGGAAGAACGCATGAAGAACCGGTCCGGCCGAACATCAACGTGGATCCTGATTTGCCTGCTTCTGGCGGGACTGGGCGGAGCCGTTTGGGCCGGCGGCATATTGACCCCGGACTTGTGGCAATCCCTGACAGCGTCGAGAGGGTCCAAGGAGGCCCCGAAGAATTTGATGCTGGAAACGGCCAAATCCGGACCGTTTCTGGTGAGTATCCCAATGCAGGGGTTTCTCGATAGCCGCAAGAATGCGTCGCTGGTCAGCCTCGTAGAAGGCTCCACGACCATCCTGAGCATCGTTCCCGAAGGAACCTGGGTCACTGCCGGCGAAGTGGTCTGTGAGCTGGATTCCTCGGCACTGCGCGAGAAATACAACCAGCAGGAGATCGTGACGACTCAGGCGTCCGCAGCCCTGGCTGCTGCGCGGGAGGCTCTGGAAATTCAAAAGACCCAGAACGAGAGCGATATTGCTGCTGCCAAACTCAAGGCAGAGCTCGCCGCTCTCGACCTGGAGAAGTTCATCTCCGAAGGGGGAGAGTACGACCAGCAAGAGCATTCCATGGAAGGGAATGTGGCCATTGCTCAGGAAGAATATGCCCGCGCGCAGGAGACACTCGCCTTCATCACCAGTCAGGTGAAAAAAGGATATGCCAGTCAGAATGAGCTGGAAGCAGCCAGAATTGCTGTTCGTCAGGCCGAGCTGAAAGTGCGTGGTGCAGAAGAACTGCTCGCTGTGCTTCAGAACTTCACCCGCAAACGGACGATTGCGGAACTGGCAGCCAATGCGGAAGAGTCAAAACGCGAACTGAAGCGAGTCGAACTGAAAGCTGAATCTGCCCGGACACAATGTGAGAAACAGGCTGAAGCTGCTCAGCTGACCTACGATGTGGAAGTTGAGAAGTTGAACCGACTCAAGGCCCAGATTGATGCCTGTATCTTGCGTGCGCCACAGGCGGGTGAGGTTGTCTACGCGACAAACAGTGGTCCCAACGGGGCACGTCGCTCTGAACCAATCGTCATCGAGCCGGGGATCACTGTGCGGGAACGCCAGCCGATCATCAACCTTCCCGATGTGACGCAGATGAAGGTCGATTCCCGGGTTCATGAATCCATGATTGGTGCTGTCCGAAAAGGATTAAAAGCCCGGGTTCGTGTGGATGCTCATCCGGATGAAATCTTCAACGGTGAAGTCGCCCACGTTTCCACCGTTCCGATGTCCGGGTCGTGGCCGAACTACGACATCCGCGAATACGCAACGGAGATCTACCTGATTGATGATGTCGATAAAGTGTCGAAGCTGCGACCTGGGTTGACGGCGCAGGTTGAGCTTCTTGTCGACAACCGGGATAACGTGCTTCAGGTCCCGATGCAGTCGGTCATCACGATTGCTGACAGGCAGGTTGCATTTGTCTTCAAGGATGGAAAGGCCGAGCCTCGAATTGTCAAAGTTGGAAAGGCAAACAAGTCCCATCTGGAGATCATTGAAGGGATTTCTGAAGGGGAACGCGTTGTGATGAATCCCCGTAGTCAGTTCGTCGATGAGATCGCCAAGTTGGAAGCGGACTTCAACGCCACTCGGGATAAGGAAGACCAGCAACTGGCTGCTGCCCCCAGCAAGCTCTCCTCGGATGAGGCCACGTCGGGGGGTGGTGCAGGTCAGGTGGCGGGAAGCGGATTTTTCGCCCAGCTGGATAAAAACAGTGACGGAGTCCTGACTCCCGAAGAAGTTGGCGATGCAGATCGATTTGCCCGGATGGACAAGAACAAGGATGGCAAAGTCACTCAAGAAGAAGCCGCTGCCGCTCGTCCTCCCGGGCGCGGCCGACCTCCCGAAGGGGGAGGCGAAGTCGGTGGTGGTGGGCCACGACCAGGGGCCGCCTCTGTCGGAGGATAGACTGTCTGATTGGAGACCAGTGCTCATCCCTGCCCAATCAGGGATGAGGCATTTGGGGGATTGGTCACTCCCCTACCCCTTCGCCGGGTGATTCGTTTCTGCAGTCCCACTGGAGCCTGACCCGGCGAAGCCAGTGCCACCCGGCAAACCTTCCTTCCTGTTTTCCCTCCTGATTGTCTGCAACATCACATGGAACTGGCCGCAAAGATTGTCGATTTGCACAAGTTTTATGACTTGGGGGCCGTGAAGGTTCATGCACTTCGAGGAGTTTCGCTGGATATTCCCTATGGCGATTTCATTTCGATTATGGGGTCATCCGGAAGTGGAAAGAGTACGCTTCTGAACCTGATGGGAGCTCTGGATCGCCCCAGTAAAGGGGAGTATTACCTGGCGGGACAGGATGTCTCGAAGCTCAGCGACGACGAACTTTCGATCGCGAGAAATTCGTTAATCGGCTTTATCTTCCAGTCCTTCAATCTGATTCCACAGTACACCGTTCTGGAGAATATTGAAGTTCCATTGCTGTACCGACCCGGCTATCCCCCCATCACCAGCGAAGACCGTCAGCGGTGTATTGAAGTGGCAGAAAAGGTGGGACTTGGCAAGCGACTGGATCACCGACCATTTCAATTGTCCGGAGGGCAGCAACAGCGAGTCGCCATTGCCCGGGCTCTGATCAACAACCCTGCCATCATTATGGCCGACGAGCCGACGGGAAATCTGGACTCGAAGACCGGAGAAGAGATCATGGAAATGCTCAAGGCACTGAATGCCGAGGGCCGGACCATTATCATGGTGACTCATGAACCCGATGTGGCAGAACAGACCAAGCGCCAGATTTACATGAAAGACGGTGTGATTGCCGGGCACGGGATCTTTCCCGGATAATGGAAGATGCGAGTCCCAGCAGCGACAGCGACTCCCGAAATCATCCCCCTGCCCTGAATTTCATTTTTCTTCATCCCCCCAACTTCCTCCCTCAATCCAGCTGATTCATGTCCCGATTCATCCGATCCGTCCGACTGGCAATGAAGAGTCTGCTGCTGCACAAGCTGCGCTCCGGACTCACGATGTTAGGGATTGTGTTCGGGGTCTTTTCGGTGATCGCGATGCTGGCAATCGGTGAAGGAGCCAGCCGACAGGCACAGGACCAGATCCTGCGTCTGGGGGCCACCAATATCATCGTCGTCAGCGTCAAGCCCCCCGAAGATTCTGCGGGAGGGAGCGGAAACAATCGGGTCTTACGGTATGGAATTACCCGCGATGATTACCGAATCCTGTCCCGGACCCTGCCTACTGTGACGGGCATGGTTCCTGTTCGAGAAGCAGTAATCGATGCCCGTAATCTGGAATGGACACTGAATGCCCGCGTGGTGGGATGTACCGCGGACTATAAAGAGATGAATCATCTGGAGCTGGCTTCCGGGCGATTCCTGACGGAACAGGATGAATGGAACCGGGCCAATGTTGTTGTTCTGGCCTCAGAGACCGCTCAGATCCTTTTCCCGCGGGAGTCGCCTCTTGGGAAATCTTTGCAGGTGAAAGGGCGGGCCTATCTGGTTGTCGGTGTCACCCGTCCTCGTACAGCGTCGGCAGCAATTGGCGGGAGCCTCTCCGGTCAGGACTACAATCGCGACATCTATATGCCGCTTTCGACCTTTCAGTCGCGAATCAACACGAACGACCTGATCGTGAAGCGAGGCTCAGGGTCAATGTCGGCTGAGTCGGTCGTGTACAACCAGATTACGCTCAAAGTCGGGGAGATGGATGATGTCCTTCCCACTGCGGAGGTGGTTCAGGAAACGCTCAACCGGACGCATGGGACAAAAGGTGATGTCGCTGTCGTGGTCCCGCTGGAACTGAAGAAGCAGGCGGACCAGCTGCGGAATATTTTTAATGTCGTGCTTGGCTCGATCGCAGGAATCAGTCTCCTTGTGGGGGGGATCGGGATCATGAATATCATGCTCGCCACTGTGACCGAGCGGACCCGTGAAATCGGAATCCGCCGGGCACTGGGGGCGCGGCGACGTGATATCATTCAGCAGTTTATTCTTGAAACTGTCGTGTTGTCCGGCTCAGGCGGGATCATTGGAGTTGTCCTCGGACTGTGTACACCGCTCGCCTTCACCGGAGTGAAGTACGTTGTCGTGAACTATATGATGGACTCAAGCGGTCCGGCTGGGATGTCGGACATGGGGCGAATGTTCCTGGAAATGAGTCCTCAGATTGCAGTGTGGAGTCTTCCGGTGGCCTTTGGGTTTTCGGTCCTGACCGGACTGATTTTTGGCGTTTATCCCGCTCAGGCGGCAGCCAAGCTCGACCCGATTGAAGCCCTGCGACACGTCTGATTATTGCGGGATCGCCATTCCTGCTTCGCTGGATTTTGGTCCATTCATGGCACCCAAAGTTCTCTCCCAGCGACTATTGGCAACTTGCCCGGTTTCAGTGATGGCAAAGTGAGAAATGACATGAGCCGCCCCATTCGATTGGGGACGGCTCACGTTCAGGATCGATCAGACTGTCAACTGTTCAAATTCAGATCAATTGCGGTTCGCCCAAAGCTTCCTTAAGACGATGACGGGCGGTGTGCAGTCGCCGCTTGATCGTTCCCACCGGACTGCTGAACCGGTCGCTCATTTCCTTCAGGGACTGGCCCTCGAAGTAAAATGCCAGCAGGGTCTCGCGGTCCAGTGTTCGAAGCTGCTTGAGTCCAAGGCGGACCTGATCGGCCCGTTCCCGCTGAAGGATGCTGTCAACAGGAGCAGCACTGGCAACGGAGGCGAACGTTTCGGGGGCCTGAATGGATTCCTTCGGTCGGCGAATAGCGCGATTGATCGACATGCGAACGGCGATCCGTTTCAGCCAGCCGACGAAACGTTCCGGTTCCCTCAGCTGATTGAGCTTCCGCAAGGCCCGCATGAAAACGTCCTGGGTGACTTCCACTGCTTCCGCCCGATTTCGCAACCGACGCAGGCAGATTGAAAAGACGGTTGATTCAAACTCTCGTGCCAGTCGTCCAAACGCATCCCGGCTTCCTTGTTGAGCCTGCAGCACGAGAGAGATGATTTGCGATTCTTCTAACATGGTGATGGCAATCTGCCCCCTTCGTGGGGGGATAGAGAACCAGTGTGACGAGATCCCGCTGGGAGGAGGGGCAAGACGGAGGAAGCCATCCCTTGGCTGTTTCCGTCTGGTCAGCAGACCTGGTTCAAGTCGTGTTCGGGTCCAGAAGTTCCGGCGGCGCTCACCGCCGGGGCACAAGAATCAGACAACAGCAACATTGGCAGAGCGAAAGACGGATTCGGGCAGGTCTGATGATCCCGAAGGGATGCAGATCAACAGCTGAAACACATCTGTCGCATTGGCGAAGGTGCTGATGCTCTCCGAATTGCGAGCCGGAAACAGAGGACCAGTCGAAGACAACGAAATGGTGAAACGACGAACGAATCACTCTGTGGAGTTGTTCTCGCTGGTGAACTCTTCAGACTCGGGAATCGCAGTTGCGATTCATAAGGAGGTCATCGGGTTCAGCACAAACGCCGCCCACGCGGCCGCCGGCAACGGATGACTGGTCGTCTGCCAGTGCGTGGTCGGTTGCCAGATCGTCATGGAATCCGTCGCATGCCGCTCGCAAAGCGGCCCGCGTACGGAGACCGGCGAACATACGGGCTCCGGTGATACGCGGGAGCCGTCGACTTTAGATAGCCGTTTCCCTTTTCCATGCATCGCCATATGGGCACCACGAGCGGCGACAATGGCGCGGGCGGAACGGATGTTCGCCGAATTGCCAATGATGTTGCTGCTGATGATGGCGTGACGCATGGCTGCACTCCCTGCGAACTGGTCGCAGTCAGGAAACACAAGGTGCTCGGTTCCGCACATTCGGAACCTGGTTGAATTGGGGATTGGCTCGTCCGTGACCGGCCTGACAAAACCGGAAAGATCAGCGGGCTTGCGCGGCTGATCTATGCCAATACTCTCCTCTACGGTACTTTGACCACGGATGGATCAAACTGGTTCGCACAAAATCGCGAATTTCAAAAAGTTTTTCCAGCTGATTGTAGTCGGATGACGCGAACTGGACAGATGAATTGGATGAAAACAGGTGATTGTCCATGCTGAGATTCAGCTGTAATTCTTTTCTGGCAATATTGTTACTTCTGCCGATCCTGAACGGGACATCGGCAGTTGCCCAATCGGCGGAATGGCGTTTTTCCCTGGAGTCGTCTCCCCAGATTCATCAGCAGCCGTTCACCGGACGGGTTTATGTTTTCTTCAAGTCCGGGGCGATTCGTGATGGAAAAGAACCGCGGATGGGGCCCGACTGGTTTCAGCCACAACCTATTATTGCAAAAGACGTTGTTGACTGGACTCCGGGGACGCGGGTGGAGTTGACCCTCCAGAGTCCTGATGTCCTGAAATTTCCTGAAGACCTGACGGATCAACAGCTTAGAGGGATGATCGCACAGGCAGTCGTTCGGGCAGCTCCTCATGAACGGGAGGTTGGAACGGGGGCGGGAAACTGGTACAGCCAGGCGCTCTGGCTTCCGTCGCCGGGAGAGGTTGTTTTTCGAGTCGACCGCATCGTCCCTGAACCACACTTTCAGGAAACATCGTGGACGAAGTTGCTCCGAATCAGATCGGACCGAGTCAGCCAGTTTCATGGACGCGATGCCTGGCTTCAGGCAGCCGTGACCCTTCCCGCGAGTTACTATACGCAACCAGAAAAACGCTACCCGGTGATTCTGGAGATTCCCGGCTTTGGCGGGAGTCATCTTCACGGGATTCACAATCGACCTGTTCCGGAACGAAATGGGCTGGGAGTGGAATTCATCCGGGTGATGCTCGATCCGAATTGCGAGTTAGGTCATCACGTCTTTGCGAACTCCGCTAACAATGGCCCGTGGATGGATGCGTTGATAGAAGAATTCCTCCCCGCTCTCGATGAACGCTTTCGGACTGATGCCCGTCCAGAGGCTCGATTTCTGACGGGGCATTCCTCTGGTGGCTGGTCCAGCTTGTGGCTCATGGTGCAAAACCCCGATCTCTTCGCAGGGACATGGAGTACAGCACCAGACTCGGTGACGTTCCGCGACTTTCAGCTCATCAATCTCTATCGCGAGGGGGAGAATATGTTCGTCAACGAACGGGGGGAGCGCCGCCCGATTGTGCGAATACGTCGCCAGCCGGTGGTGTATTACGACACTTTTTCCCGGATGGAGGAGGTCCTCGGTCATGGAGGTCAGCTTCACAGCTTCGAGGCGGTCTTCAGTCCTCGGGGTGCGGATGGGCGGCCCATGCAGCTCTGGAACAGGTCCACCGGGGAAATCGATCCTCAGGTCGCCCACTCCTGGAAGCCATACGACATCGTCCACTATCTGGAAGAGAACTGGGACTCGCTGGCGCCTCGACTCGCAGGGAAGATTCATGTCTACATAGGGGCGGACGACAGTTTTTATCTGGAAGGGGCGACCATTCTCATGCAGGAGTCGCTGAGGAAGCTGGGGAGTGATGCCCATGTAGAAATCCTTCCGGGACGCGACCACATGAATTTGTTCGCAGGGGGACTTGATCAGCGCATCGAATGGGAAATGGCCCAGAAATATCGTTCCACAATGAGACCCAACTTGCAGAACGTACCAGAATCAACGATCGTGAAGTGAAGTGAAGTTCTTTCAGGAGTAACCGGTGCATCCCGATTCTCCTGTCACGAATTTCAGGTTCGATCATGCCAGCAGTCGGCTTTCTTCGCAGAAGGTTCCGATTGTTATCTATGGCTGGGAGAATCTATGGTTGGGAGAACTGTTCACTCAGAGCGACATTCTCCAGTAACCCGTCCTCTCTTTTTGCAGAAGCTTATCCATGCGCGGCCTTCAATCCCTTATCGCTACTGGTACCAAACTCTGGCTGGATTCCATCGATCCCGATCTGGTGCAGAAGAACTTCCAGCTGGGGGCCACAGGGGCCACCTCGAACCCGATTATCGTCTCCGATCTGATCAAGACCGGGCGATTTGATGACCGAATCGCTGCTCTGGTTCAGCAGGGACTTGATGATGAAGCGATCGCCTGGAAACTGACCGACGAACTGGTTCAGCGGGCACAGGATGTCTTTCTCCCTGTCTGGGAAAGAACCGGGGGGAACGATGGTTATGTGAGCTTTGAACTCGATCCGCTTCTGGAAGACATCAACAATCCGATTTCGCTTGAGGAGAAAGTCAGGCGATATGTCGAGCTTGGGAAGCAATGGGCGGACGGACACAAGAACCGGATGATCAAGGTTCCGGCGACTCCCGGGGGACTCGGTGCATTGGAAGAACTGGCAGCTGCCGGAGTCACGTTGAATGTCACGTTGATTTTTAGTGCCGATCAGTATCACGCGGCGCGTGACGCTGTCTGGCGTGGAGCCCAGCGCCGGAGCAATCCGAAATCGCTCAAGTCGGTTTACAGCATCTTTGTCAGTCGGATTGACGTATATACCGCCAAGCAGGTTCCGGACCTCTCTCCGGCTGCTCAAGGGGAGGTGGGGATTCTGAATGTGAAACGAATCTGGCGCGAGAACGAAGAGTTCTGGAAGGACAAAGACCTTCCACTCAAGCAGGAGATCATTTTCGCCAGCACCGGAACCAAAATGCCGGAGGATCCCAAGGACAAATATGTCGCTGCTCTGGCCGGTTCAGACATCCAGACCAATCCCCCCGAGACGAATGCTGCTGTCGAAGAACTCGGAAACACTTATACCCGGCAGGTTGATCGTCTTCCGCCTGATGAGGTTCAGCAGGAAATTGACCAGAAGGTGGACTTCGGGAAGATGGAAGAAGTCCTGATGCAAGAGGGTTTGGAAAAGTTCGCCAATCCCCAGAAGGCGTTGCTGGATCTGATCGCCCAAAAGAGACTTCTTGTGCGGGAAGAATAAACCTTTGGGCCGAACCCAGTCGGCGGAAACAGGAAGAGCACCGACCACTGAAGTGTCGGTGCTCTTTCCGTTGGTAGACTCTCAATCGAAGAGTTTCGTCCGGCGGTTGACTTATTCCGAGACAACGGACTTGTCCGTGGCGGAATTGGTTTTGGCCAACTCTGCAAGTTCGGTTTCGCTGGCTTCCAGGTGGAAATCGAGCCTGTTCGTTCCGTTCTGAACGTCAACGAACAGCTCAGACTTGAGGTTATAGCGGGGAGGAATGGCTTCCTTGACTGCGGGGTTTCCTGCGCTCGCATCCCGGGCCGTTCCAATGAACACCTGATTTTTCCCCACTTTCGCTCCATTGTGGCTGGAGCTGAAGGTCAGTGTGTACTCCCCGTTGTTATTTGTTTCTCCGGAGGCGGGACGCCCCCCTTCAGTTGGAATAAACGTAACCGACGCGTTGGGAACCGGCTTCCCATTCAGCGTCACCACTCCGGAGACCTTTCCGAGTGGAGGGGCATCGCTCCGGCTGCAACCGGAAGTCAGTGAGATCACGAAAAGGGTCAACAGCAAAAGGCCATCAAATCGGGAGACCATGAGTATGTCCATTATGACAGGCGATAGAACAACTTTGACCCGCTGAAGAATCTGGAATAGATGAATAGATGTGGGGCGCGCTGTCTCGCTGCACGCCCCTGAATGAGGATGATGTTCTAGAACTCTCCGACAACAGCACCGTCCTGAATGGCGATGAGACGTCCGAGGGTACTGTGCGTGACGTCATACAGGGTGTGAGCCGGTGGGATCGGATGCGTGTCGATGTTTTCACTGATGAACCGCACTGAACCATCTCCCAGGAGGAAATGAGCTCCGCCAATGTGCTCGCTGCTGTAGGTGAGACGCTGGCCGTTATCTGAGCGGGGGGGTTGATTAATGGGAAAACGGATACAGCCGAAGGCCGTCACCATCCCACTGTCGGGGGATGCATCCTGAGCCGGGCCCGAAGTGTCACCAGAGAAAATTCCATACAGCGTTCCTGCCCAGTCTCCCGATGCTGCCGAGGTACGATATCGGCGCTCGCCGGCCAGGATCGTATTGCTGGCACCATCGGTCAGGTCGCGCATGCGGAGGTTGCTGTTTCGCCAGAAGGCGCCCACTGCCCCCTTGCCCTGTGCATTGGTTCCGTTCACTGGATTACTGCTCTTGTTTTGCGCCATGCGGGCCACGTCATTGGAAAGGATGTAGTTACTCAGCGGAGAGTCCGCGAGTGGTTCTGGACTTCCGGGGGAGTAGCGGATGCGACGGTTGTGGTTGATCAGTTTCGGACCCACGTCAGAGGGGCACCGGAACATTGCCAGCGGGGTCTGAAAGGCCTTTCGTTTTTCGTTATCGGCGACGACCTGATTGGGGGTCAGCGTGCCCACCTGCATGGTCTGGTAGATACTGGACTGCTCAACATACGGAAGAATAAAGGCACTCCAGGTCCAGTGCGCACTGCCAGCGACCGGATCGACACAGACAAATCCCGGAGGGAACACATTGGCGGTTTCATGGTAGTTATGCAGTGCCAGTCCCAATTGCTTGAGATTGTTTTTGCACTGCGAACGCCGAGCTGCTTCCCGTGCCTGTTGAACTGCCGGAAGAAGCAGTGCAATCAGAACTGCAATGATGGCGATCACCACCAGCAGTTCAATCAATGTGAATCCCTTGCGATGTGCAGCTTGCGGTGGACGCGGTGTTGTGTGGGATCGACATAAACAACCCTTCCTGGATATGAATCTGGATTTGGAAAAACGTTTGAATGTCCCGGTTCTGATTTCAGAATCCGAAAAATGGGCAGTGTCATTCGAAAGAGGCGCTGAAATGATGCCAGTGTTCAGTCAGCCATCTGTTCCATCTTGCTGGTAATCTGGGGGAATGGATTTCTCAAATTGCGGGGAAGTTTGATGATGCATTACTCCCCCTGCAGATGACGAAGTAGCAACTACACTTATTGGAAAGTCATCATCCAATCAGGGAGCCTCGCTGGCAGCGTGGCTCCGGTTCGTGTCGGTTCTGTTCTGGGAATCCGAAAACGATGTTCTACGGCTCACAATACCTCTCTAATGGAAAAGAAAATGGAGGGTCATTGGAGTAAATACGCCAATCGGTTGATCTGAAATCTTGTTGGGATTGAGGTCATCATTGGTGAGGGGAGGCTCTTGGGATGAGAGGTCCCCCAAATTTCTTTATTCATCGCAGATTGCACGATCGATTGCGATTTAATCGTTCAGGATTCGGTCGTTTGCGTCAAGTATGGTCTTGAATTTTCCAACCAAGCTCGAGAGAGCGGAAGGAGCACTTCTTCGGTGCGACCGTGAGTCGAGATTTTCCGAGGCTTACTTTGCAGCGATTTGCTGCAAGTGTTTGTGCCCAATGGTGTTGCGGGTTTGAGTTGTCTGGGCACGAAGTTGGAGGCTCTTCGAAATCAAGAGCGTGCGGCGCAGAGTTCCAGCCAATGAGGCACTGGAGGGCGCGTCAGAATACGAAACCGGCCTGCCGTCTTTTACGGGAATTTGGATTTTAACAGGTGTCTCGGTCCGGTGGAGAGTGCGTAAGGAGTTCCCTGCCCCAAGCTGTCGGGAAGCCGACGCTCAGGGAATGGGCTTGCTGCAAAAGGTTGGCCGACTGGAGGTTCAGAATCAGTCGCCGTGCAATTGGCGGAGACGCGTCGATGTGCGGAGCATCCACTGGATGCGCTCGAACTCATTCAGCCAGTCTTGAAGAACAGCTGCTGTCAACTCGGCATCCGCGCCCAAGCCTGTTGGGCAGGAGGCACCCTCCAGCTTCCGAACCGCATCCCGGTATTTGGCGAGTGTCTTGTCGCCATAACGTCCGCAGAATTGCCCATCTTCACTCAGGAAGACGACTGCGGGGACTCGAGCGCCTCCGCAGGTTGCCAGGGCCTTTGCCAATTCCGGGTCGGCGTCACGATCGACATAGCGGACCTGAATTTTGGGGGACACCGCAGCGAAGTGCTCGAACATGGGGCATTGGTTGACACAGTCTCCGCACCACGCACCCGCCATCACGAGAACTTTCATCTCTCGTGTGAATCTCCCGAGCAGCTGCTTCTGTTCCTCTGTCAGCGAGATGCTGGCGTGGAAGTCTGCCCAGCGTCGCTGCTGTTCCGGTGTGCCATACTTCTGAAGGAATTCCTGGTATGGGAGTCCGGTTTCAAATGCTGCTGCGTAATTCATTCGTAACACTCCTTCGCGGTCAGGAACTCTTGCCAAGCTGGGAGGAATCGATCTGCCTCGAGATTCCGAGTCCGACCGCATTCAGCGATGATTCGCCAACCTTTCGGAGGATTCAGCTCCGCGTGGCGAGAACACCACCAATGATAATGAATATCGAAGCGAGTGTAATCCGAATCGGATGAACGGTTTTCCATTCCCCTAGAAGAATCAGTCCTGCGAGAACAGCGACGAGCGTGTTCGTGTTGTAGATGGGAACAAGCTGACTGAGGCTTCCTCCGAGCCGTCGCAGCGTGAAGGAAATCAGCCCGCTGGAGAGGGCCCAACAGATTCCAAACAGGAAGGCACATGCCAGTCCCGGGCTGGAAAACGTGAGATCCCGCTCTGTCAGAAGAAAGAGGCTGCCAATGAAACAGGTCGCCAAACCAGTGACAATGAGAAATACTCCTGTTCCTGTCGACTGGCTGGCCAATTTCTGAAACAGACCTGCAATTCCTAATCCCAAGGCGGGGAGAAGCCCGCCAGCAAGAATCGCCAGATATTTTGTCTGCATGAACCGCGTCCGCCTGGAATGACTGTCCTTTTTCTGTCATTGAAAAAGGATGGTGTTCATAGCAGATTTCAGCATTATTGTCCGCTCACCATTTTCAGATAAGCCTCTGCGTATCTCTTCCCAAACTCCCGGTAAGACTCTGCATTGAAATGCGTCCCATCCCCTTTGTCAGTCAGACCGTCGGAGCTGACAAAAGCAGCATTAGGAGTTTTCTCGGCGACATTCCTGATAATGCGGTCGATTTTCTTGCGTGGTTCATTCCAGGGACGGCTTTCAAATTGTCCAAGTTGGCCAAGGAGAAATGGGACGTTGGGAGCCTGCAGTTCTGTGCGAAAACGATGAATGAGGTTCGACAGCTTCTCCTCGTATTTGGTGACCTTTTTCTCGTTGGCATCTGATTCGCCCTGGTGCCAGAGAATTCCTTTGAGCGTGCCATGTTGCAGCGCGAGCTTGGCCCGCTCCATGCAGTCATCCCAGGGATGTGTTTTCGTCGCACTGTCCAGCGCTCCTGGAACCCAGACATCGATCGATGTTCCTCCTACCGCACACGGAATCAGTCCAATAGTGATCTCGGGATTGGATTCTGCGACCAGAATTCCAAATGTCTTCCCCAGTCCCGTTCCGACCGCCCGCGGTTTGTCGAAGTGAAGTGGATCGACTGCGGGGACCCATTTCTTGTTCTTATTAAACATGAGCACTCGGGGGTGCGGTGTTCGGTCAGCCTCGCTGACTTCCCCTCGGCCAGCCATATTTGACTGGCCCACCAGCAAATAAAGATGAAAATTTTCCTTCTCGGGAAGAGGCGCTTTTTGAGGATCGGCTGCTCGTGAATCTCCGGGTGTCAAAGTGATCATGCCAAGGATCAGGGTGAACATCATGACCAGTGCACTCAATGGTCGACACGCTTCTTGACTCATGAAGTACTTCATCGTCCCGAGCAAGGACGCGAGAAAGGTTCGCCAATCACAGGTAGGGAATCTCTGTCCGGCTTGATCGCATGAATGCATGGTTCTACTCCAACGATTCGGGAAGCTTGTCTGTGCGCAGGGAATCATCCGGGAACGAAATTGGGTGACGTGTCCCGTCTGCCCGAAGTGCACCTGTATTCAAGAATGAAATCGTCGCATCGATGACCTCAGGATTCCACATCATGGAGGAGTGAAGTGCCCGGATCTGGATACTGTCACTGGCTCCGGGGAGCTTCACGGAATCGGCGCTGACGGTGCCATCGTCGTCCCCCGGAATGAGTGGGTTCCATCCCTCTGGTGTTCCACGGATTCCAGCAATGACCGCAAATTCAAATGACGGGACCGGAAGGGCTGCGATGAAACCCGCTGGATCGTCGACCAGTTGCTGACCCGCTGGACCAAATGCGACCTGGAATAGCCAGTTCTTTTGAAGCAGATTTGCCATTCGGGCACCCTGATTGGGAACTCCCAGCATGACCATCCGGAAAAGTCTTGGGTCGGCGGAAGGTCCCTTTTTCATCAGATAGGTTCGCACCAGCAAGCCACCCATGCTGTGGACCACGAAATCAATTCGATTGATTCCTTCCAGTGAAGCGATGGTCTCGTCGAGATAATCCGATAACTCGATCAGTGATAGCCGTGTGCTCGGGTAATCGAAATTGACAACGGTGTAGTCTGAATCTTTGAGTTTCTTTGCCAGCGTATGAAAGGACTTCGAAGACCGGAAAATTCCGTGGATCAGAATCACTGCCTTTCCTGACATGGGAGGAAGTGATTTCTCGTCTCGAATGCGCTGGAGTGCCTCGAGGCAGTCCTCCCGTGTTCCCCACGCACGGCGAATATCTCCGGGATCGAGCAGCCGGTAGTGGCCTGTCACAACATTGTGCTGAAGACGATACCCTTGAAAGAACAGGATGTCTCCCCAGAGCTGTCGGCCCCCCATTGTCGGGGTGTCAATCTGGATCTTCGCCCAGTTCGGAATCATCTCATCATCCTGTCCCTGTGGGGACCCGATCGTGGAGTCCGCATTGAGATGTGATACGCAGTACATGAGCGAGATGCTGGCGAGGACAACAGGCAGGACTCTCGACTCACATCCGGTGAGGAAACTGAGAATTCCTATAACAGCCTCCTTCCTGGTCTGTTGTACCAACCTCGCAAAGGATCTGTCACCCAAGCTGGAAACGATCGAGTGCAATCATTGCGAGAAGATGTGCCGACTTTGATTTCATCTATCTACAATCCGAGCGGGTTCCAACGTTGTTGCGCCATTTACTCAAGAATGCGATCGGCAAACCACTGGCAGGTTTTTTGGGCTCCAGAGTCAAAAGACACTTCTGGCGACCAACCTAAAACTCGTTTCGCTTTGGCGTTGGACAGAAGGTTGCTGCGAAGGTCGCCGGGACGCTCTGGGCCGTGTGTCAATGGTTTTATTGTGACAGGCAATCCTCGTTTTTTGATTTCCCTCGTGCAGTTCTCAAGTAGCTCAGCACCGACGGCATTGACGTCAAGTCCGATGCCTGTACCAATGTTAAAACAGTCGAATCCCGTCGCTGAATAATTCATGACTTGGAGATTCGCAGCCACGACATCGGAGACATGAACATAGTCGCGTATATACTTTCCGTCTCCGTTAATTGTCGCCTGTTCCCCGTTTAACAGGCGTGTGCAGAAAATTGCAACAACTCCCGCTTCGCCATGTGGGTTCTGGCGCTCTCCGTAAACATTGGCATAGCGAAGAGCGATGGCGGAAATGCCAAACTCCCGGGAGAAAAACTGGAGATACTTTTCGCCGGCCCATTTGCTGATGCCATAGGGAGAAACCGGATCCGCAGGAGATTCTTCTGGTGCGGGGACAGTTGTTTCTCCGTACAGGACACCGCCGGAAGATGCAAAGATAATCTTGCTCACGCCGGCCCGAACACCCGATTGGCAGATGTTGATCAGCCCGAGAATGTTGACGTCTGCATCAAATCGGGGTTCCCGAACAGACCGGCTCACGGACATTTGAGCTGCATGATGACTGATAATATCTGGGCGATACTCCCGGATCGCATTGTCAACACCATCCGTGTCCCGGATGTCGACTTGATAAAACGGAATACCGTTCGGAATGTTCTCCCGAACACCGGAAGACAAATCATCCAGAACCGCGACGTCATGGCCGGAAGAAATCAGAGCATCCGCGAGATGTCCGCCAATAAACCCTGCTCCGCCAGTAATGAGAATTCTCATGTGTGTTTGTCTGAATGGTGTCTTTGTTTAAATGGCTGTATGAAAACTGCAATTGATTTATGTTGCTTTTCCTGCCAAATGAAATGGGCTATTGAAGCAGGCCTAAAATGGATTAATCTGGGAGAAAAGTGTCCAAGACAATGGCGTCGTTGCTGAGTTCCCAGCGAGAGTCTGTCCGGCTGGCGGGGACAACCGCAGTCTGTCCTCGAACGAGATGGACATCCTTATTTGAAGCTGAACCGGAAAGTACGATCAGGATGTGCATTCGATCGTCGTCTGGCAATATGAGTGGCTGTGAGCCGAAGTGCCGAACGATTGTGTAATGCGGGCATTCGACTAGAAGTTCTGAACCTGTTCGTTCGGCAATGGGGCGTGGAACGACTGGATGGACCGGGCCGATATCGAAATCAGTCGAAGCAAAGGATTGTTCAATATGTAATTCACGACTTCGCCCTTGGGCGTCGGTTCGTCCCCAGTCGTAAAATCGGTATGTGATATCGGATGGTTGTTGAATTTCCGCAACGAGCAGGCCTCCCCCAAGTGCGTGAACTGTTCCCGGGGATAGGTGAATGCAATCTCCGGCTTTGGGGGAGTAAGAATACAGGCAGCGTTCAAAGTCCCCTGTTCGAACCGCAGTGCGGAGCTCTTCCTCTCCAATTCCGGGGCATAATCCCAGATACATCCGACTCTCGGGTTTCGCACTCAGGACAATCCAGCTTTCGGTCTTCCCTGGTCGCCACGTGCCGTCTGGCATTTGCACGGGATCTTTGGGATGAACCTGAACGGAGAGTTGCTGTTGAGCGTCAAGGAATTTGATCAGAAGCGGGAACTGAGGGTGATCGCGATGCCTGCCCAGCAGATCCGTTGCAGTCTCCTCCATTAATTGCCGCAACGTAGTTCCAGCGAGAAGGCCGGTAGCGACCACACTGGTGTTGCCAGGCAGATCAGAAATCTCCCAGCTTTCGGCTGCATCGGTGATTCCTCCAGTCTCTTTCCCCAATTCATGGGCCAGACGAGTTCCACCCCAGATGGCCCGTTTGATGAGTGGATAAAACTGTAAGACGTCCATCTCGATACTTCCCTGTCACCAAAATTCTGGGAAAGCGAACTGGAACCTCTCGCCACAGGGCTGGCAACATCGACAAATCGAATTCTTACTGTTTGAGCAATCGATCATAAAATTCGATCAGTTTGACTTCGCTGTTCTCCCAGCAAAGTTCGCTTTCGAAGCGTCGCCGCCCAAATTCGCCCATTGACCTGCGGCGATTTTCGTCTCGAAACAAATCGATCATTGCCTGCCCGAATGCGGCTTCATCATTGTTGTGGACATAAACAGCTGCATCCTGTGCGCTGACGATTGTCTCTTCAAGGTCGAAGCTGACAATCGGGAGGCCCATTGCCATGTATTCGACAATTTTGTTCATTGTGCAGAAGTTGTTAAGTGGCCCATTCGGGTCGGGGGCAATTCCTAAATCCCCCGTGCAAAGAATTTTCTGCAAAACCTCATCTGATACGTAACCGGTGAACTCGACATAGGGTGTTAATTCCAATTCATTGCAGAGTTTTAACAGATCTGGTTTCGCGTCTCCGTTTCCAACAAAGATGTAACGGGCATCGTAGAATCCAGAATCAATCGTCGACCGAATTGCTCTTAATGCATAATCGACACCATCCTGCACACCCATTACGCCCACATAGACGCCGAGGTACTGGAATCCTTGTTTCAGAGCTGGGTCAGGAGGAACTCTTGTAAACTTCGTGCGGCGTGGACCACTTCGAACAATCGTGACGTTTTCCGGAGAGATGTTTCCCCGCGTTGTCGCGACTTTCTGGTAGCTTTCGTTTGTTGCGATTACGGCATCAGCAGTTTTGAACTGCATTTTCTCCAGCCAACGAAGTCCTGCATGCAGAAAATCTTTTCGGGAATATTTCGACTCGTATAGTTCAGGACACAGATCGTGATGGTCAAAGACGAATTTCACCCCATATTTCTTGTACTTTCGACCGATCCACCAAAACGTGTCCGGCGGATTGCATGTCTGGATGACATCGAAACGATCGTTCTTCCAGACACGTTTGACCAGTCGCTCCGTTTGCCGGAGGCAATACCAGAACTCATAAATAAAACTGAGTTTGGAATGAGTTGGGGGGGGCATCTTGTAGCGATACACTGAGATGCCGTCGATGACGCGATCCGGGTGATCCACATCGTCTTCTGGACACGGGGAGATCACGCTGACTTTGTACCCGGCCTGGACAAGGCTGGTCGCTTCCATCCAGACCCGCCGGTCTCTTGGAACGGGAAGGTTCTCAACCAGGATGAGGATGTGAGGGGGATTCAATGCGATTTCTTTCTAAATACGACGATGGGCCTGCGTGGATGATGAACATTCCTTTTCCGGGCTGCATTTGATTGCACAGGGAGATGTCGATTAACAGGTTGATCATCCTTGTGCTTCAAATCGGTTTCACCAATAGAGGCCTTCCTGCTGTTTTGACGAGCCGGTTTCGGAAAACGCGCCTGTCAAGTCGTAGACAAAGCGATCGGGGGCAACGTTGGCAACGATATTTCGATTGGCATCGCTTGCGTGCCCAACAATGAAAAACTCGCCGTGGTTCAGTGCCTCGTCAGCGGAGACCAAAGCGCGTTTCAGGTGTGGAAGGTGCTCCGCAATGTAGGCCTTGTTTGCTCCATGCAGGGCCGCATATTCAACGTTTGGATCGAAGATCGCGAGCTCTCTCCCCTTTCCAATCAGGATTTCTGCAAGAGTGACCAGTGGGCTTTCGCGAAGGTCATCTGTCCCGGGTTTGAAGCTTAATCCAAGCAATGAGATCTTCTTCGCGCCTGACTGGAGCACCTTGGCCGCAACCCGCTCAATTTGAATACGATTGCTTTCAAGAATGCCTGTCAGCATGGGTGTCGGAACGCTTCGCTGGCGAGCGAGTGCTGTAAACGCCCGAAGGTCTTTGGGGAGGCACGATCCTCCAAATGCAAAACCGGGCCGCAAATAGCGATGTGAAATGTTCAGCTTCGTGTCGCGACAGAGAAGGTCCATCACTTCACGGGAGTCGATCCCGAATTCCTTGCAAACCATTCCCATTTCATTGGCGAATGTAATTTTCATCGCATGGAACAGATTGCAGCCATACTTAACCGCTTCTGCAGACGAGATCGAACAGCGATGGACCGGTGCATCAATCCCGTTGTAAACCTGAGATACGGCATCAAAGGTACTGTCATCGTCCGCCCCAATAATGGTGTAGGGTGGGGCGAAGAAGTCAGCGATGGATGTCCCCTCGCGCAGAAACTCCGGATTCATTGCCAGTCCGAAGTCCCTTCCGGCTTTACCACCGGAGTGTTCTTCCAGAATCGGCTTGAGAAGTCCCAGCGTTGTGCCCGGGACAACGGTTGAGCGGATCACAACCGTGTGAAACGTTCCCTTCGCCTTGATGGCGCTCCCAATTTCTTCGCACACGCGCCGAACATAAATTGTCCCCAGGCTGCCATCCGGAGCAGACGGAGTTCCGACACAGATGAGGGACAACTCGGTCTTCGCAATGGCTTCAGCACAATTGTACGTGACACTCAGCCGTCCTGACTGGATCGCCTCTGCGGTCAGGTCATCAACTCCCTCTTCGACAATAGGGGCTTTACCCGAGCGCATCAGTTCCAGCTTGCGTGCTTCCGGGTCGACTCCAATGACCGTGTGTCCCAGTCGCGTCAGGCATCCGGCACTGACTGCTCCCACGTAGCCAAGTCCAAAGACGGAAATGTTCATTGCTTCTCTCTTGTATGGGGTTGCTGAATGGGTTTACGATTGAGAATCAGAGTCTCGGCGAAGACATCCATCCTCGGTTTCCATTGCCCAGAAAAACGCCTGGGTTCAGAAAACACTTTTTGTGGATGTTTCCAAAATCCACATCAGTTTGACACGAACTGTGAGTATAGTGAAGGCAAAGGTTTCCGTTATGGCATATTCACAACGCATTCCGACATTACTTCGCCGAGTGTTCGATCCTTCTTCGCTGAAGATGATTCTTCTTTTTGCAAGCGATCCTCGGTGGGAGCCATTGTTTTCGTCCGTTCGAAGACGAAAGCTTGACCAGCGATTTGAAGACCCGACGTTGTGGTTCGCGTGGCACTCCATTCCGGTGGTTGAAGAAATCTTTTCGAGCCGACCGGGGCTTCGTGTTCTTGAGTGGGGATCGGGTGGGTCAACTGCATGGTATCTGAATCATGGAGCAAGTGTCGTTTCAATTGAACATGATGTCAGGTGGTTTGAAGTATGCAAAAAGTATATCGGAGACCGCTGCGATTTACGTCTGCTTCCGTTGGGGGATGCATATAGTTGTCCTGACGTCGATTTTGGAAGTTTTGATGTCTTTGTGATTGACGGCCGGAATCGGTGTCAGTGTGCTCAAGTTGTTGCAGACAAGATTGCTGAGGGAACGATCCAAAAAGGATCGATTGTTATTTTCGATAATTCTGACCGGGCCAGGTATCAGGAAGCGATTGCTTTGCTTGATCGAAGCTGTACTTCCTTCAAAACCTATTCCGGGGCGACCTGCTATGACATCGACCAGACGACGACAATTTATCGTGTTTAGTATCGAACTTGGTTCGGAAGCTGATTGCAAAGCCTGATGGCCGCTTTCAGCTGGCACGCGTGATTGAAAATTCAAGATGTTTTCACAATTCTTGTTTTTTTGATTCTTTGTGCAATCAGCGTACGAACACGTGTCGGTGACACGTTGGAGACGAAGCTCGATATACATGTCTATGCGCGACTGGCAGGTTACGTAATAGCGGCTCTCTATGTTTTCTTCAATCTCAGGTTGCCTTTCGTCATTCGTCTCACTCCAATGCGAGTGACAACGTTTCTGTTGGCATTGACGTTTTTTCTTGCTGCTCCATTGGGACCAGAGCAACTCTATTCCACGGTCAATGCAATTCTATTTGCAGTTTTCGTTGTATACGCAGTTGTCCTGGTCGATAACGGAATTGACTGGACTATGCCTGCGTTATGTTTTTTAGTGGCGAATATGGTGGCAGGTTTAGGTGCTTATGCTTTACAGCTTCCTTTTGCGATGACAGTCACATATCCGGATGGGGCGTTTCCCGTGTTGCGACTTGCTGGAGTGAATGGGCATACATTCCCATTCAGTGTGCTCGCGTCATTATCGATTGTGCTGGCTGTTGCAATGCGGTACCGAAGAAAGATTTCGCTAGTGACGACTCTGGGCACCATCGCAGTATGGTTGGTTGCGATGTATTTGGCAAAGACTCGCTCGGTTGCTGTGTTTGCGTTCAGTGTAATCTGTATGATCCTCGCCGGTCGCTTCCGAATACTTGTTGTTCTAGCTCTGGTTGCTGTTTGTGTCAGCTTGCCGATGCTTTTGTCTTATGTTGAGTTGTTCCATTCTGGTCTTCTGGCACGATTTTCAAGGTCGGGCGACCTCAATGAGATCTTCTCTATGACTGGACGGTCTGAAATCTGGAAGGGGGCTATAGAGTTAATTAAAAATTCGCCATTCATTGGATATGGTTACAGTGCGTCAAAGTCTCTCCTTCCCGATTACGTTACGGTGGGGCGTGGTAAACTCGAAGCGGCGACCGCTCACAATGTCTTCATTCAGGCATTTCTTAATGGTGGCATCGTCGCTTTTTTTCTTGTGTTGATGATGACATGGCTTACTTTTCGTAGCGTGTTCAGGATTAAATCGACCGAATCTTGGGCAATCTGCTTGTATCTTTTTTGTGTCGGTATGACCGGCCCGGGGTTTCTCACAGTTGTGCCGGATGGAATTTGTCTGTTGTTCCCTGTTGCAGCTGCGTCGCTCGATGGGCCTGTACAATCTTTGGTAGTTGGTTGATTACGGACAGCTCTGGTAGCAGCTGCTTCAATCGTCAGTTCTCTTTCTTTTGGCTCTGTGCACCGCTACGAGAATCTCGCCAGCAATTCGTCAGGCATCTGCGTCAGAATATCGGGAGCAGACCATTGCGGACGCCTGGTTCCAGGAAGTTAAATGGCTGCAAAAAATAAACTGGCTTTTACCGTCCGTAGATCGGCTCGTCCTGAAGAGGCGAGGGTGGAACTGCTCGAAGTGCAGGAAATTCGGGAATCTGATTGATGTGAAGTTCTCCGAACATGCGGCCCGAGTAAAAGGCGGATGTGTCGATCGCCGCTGCGAATGCTGCAAGCACCAGCCATGCAAAAGTACTGGAATACGACATTGCAGACTCCGATGCCAAGCTTGATAAAATAGTTGCAAGTGCAGCGACACGTAGGCCTAATGTTTCTGGTACGACTACCTGCCTCGGAACATTAATCCAGAACGCGCACAGGTAAGCAACGATCCCTAAAATTCCGATCTGCTGAATCATCGATCCAACGTAACTTTCGCTTGCGAACTCTGCCCTGTCGTAGGCATCGTTTCCTTCGAGGTCTCGCCCTCGTTGCTTTTCACGATAGAATGCCCGGTTTCCTCCTGTTCCGACTCCTTGACCAAGCACTGCCGTTGAAATTCGAGAAACCGGACCGAGTAATCCACTGACGTGGTTCTTCATTGACTGCGAGCCAATCCCGAAGTACGCCGCAACGCCGATCGCAATGACAGCCGCTGTCGAGATCATGGAGATTCTGAAGTAGTTTCCGCTTTGGATTGAGATGCCAATTGCCCAGAATAGCGTCGCGAAGAGGCAGACAAGGAGTCCGCCTTTGGCGATGCCTGCTGCACATGTGAGAAAGAAAAAGAACGCAAGGATATATCTGCGCTGGAACAGGGCTATTGCGTATGCAAATGAAAGAAAGTGGCCAAGAATGGTTGGGTCGACGAAGACAAAACTGACGAGTCGACGAATTGGATCCTGAAATCCGAGTGCAATCACGTCCCAGCTGTAGAATCGCCCAGGAACGCCCCCATAGCCTCCGTGCATCGAGGATGATCTGTCTTCGTCTCGGAACTGGTAGTAATTCTCCAGGTCCATTGTGATCCAGAACTGTTCGTCCCAGATGAGGTAAAGTGCATACTCGATCCATGAAGAGATTGCGACAAAGATGGAGATGCTCATCATAAATCGCATGATCAAAGAGATGTTTAATCTCCATGCCAGAAGAATTCCCAATAACGTTGATAGGGGCAAAATGAGCAATAGTCTTGCGTCCTGCAGGTATTCTACGGACGTTTGAAGAGTTGTTACCGTGACGAACGCGCAGGTGGATACCAGTGTTATCACTGCGGCCAGTTTACGAACGGCGATCTTCCCGTTTAGCAAGTCAGAACAAAAAGCGATGCCTGCGGTTACGCAGATCAGGATAAGGATGAAATCTTTTCCCGTTAACGCCAGCGAAGAAATGATAGAGTCATTTCCAAGAAATCGAACAGCAAGAATGGACGCGATGTTCTGAAAAACAGCGAGGGTCACATAAAGAATGAATAATAATGTGCATGTGGACAGTCTCATGTTCACGCCTCTGATTTTGCTGTCGTAGAGATGCGGCCGTCCATCTCTTGTGGTTTATGGATGCAGTGGTGGCACTCCCAGTGAAATATCGCTGTTCGAAAGAGCCATAGTGCTGCCATTGTCGTTATGATGGTTGTAATGCTTGGCTTGATTAAAGAGATGCTGGCGACCGATATGGTGATGAGAATAATGGTCAGGAGGTTTGCTCTCCAGACTTTTGCTGCCGATGCGACTGCCCCGAAGGCGGCGGAGTAGTTTGAATAAATGACGGCGGCTGCGCCAATGACGGCGTATATTGTGGCAAGCTTTAAGGGGATCGGTGCACCGAGCTGCTCTGAAACGCCGGTCGTATTCAGCACGGCGATGCACAGTATCGTGACGAGGGCACCAGCCAGCGCCAGGCTGGTCCAGACTTTAGTGTCATGTGCCAGGAGTTTGTGAGTAATCAGTCGGCGGTATCGTGGAAGCTGGAAGAACGTGAGCTGTCCGCTGACAAGAAAGAATGGGTAGCAAACAATTGTTCCAATAAAGAACAGATTACCCATGTCCGCCAATCCCAACACCCGTGCGGAGACCAGTCGATCGAAATTTCGAAGCAGCGACATGGAGATCATTGAGGCGAAGAATCCCATCGACAGAGTCAGAAAATCGACAGATGTTGGCTGGTCTTCTGAGGATGTCTGCTGTGATGACGCGATGAAGTGAAGTGAGTGGTAATTTCGAATTGCGATCAGAGTTGATATGGCAATGTTGACAACGCCGATAGCGAGTGCGACCGACATCGGTGTAAGGGAGAACGACATGACGCTTGCTGCAACGACAACGGCAAACGTGGTCAATCTCCAGAGCTGGAGGGCCAATTGAGACAAGAAGTAGAGATCATTGGCGCGTAACAGCGCCGAAAGCATCACTGCGACTTGATTGGAAATGACCAGAAAAAGGATGCTCGGGAAATTGTCTGGAAGAAACCAGGAAGTGAAAAATGCGGCCGAAACGATCGATGCGATGAGATTGCCAAGGACGACTTGCCAGAGCAGGTGGACCGGAACTTCAAGTGTTTTGGATTTTCGATCGATCAGTCTCAGCAGGCTGTGGTTATATCCCGCGCAGGAAAACGCAGTGGCCATCTGATTGATTGTGATCATCCCGGCGAGTTTGCCGAATTCTTCAGGCGGGTAGAATTTCTTCCCGACGAATGCGGCAGCAACGATTGCGCCGGCACCTGCAATCGTGAGCGCGACGCTGATGCCTTTTGAACTCAATGCGAAGGCGAGCGTGGATTTAATGAAATTTTGTCGTTCTCCATTAGTCACGGCTACTTGTTTCTTGTTGTCAGCACGGATGAGACGTTTCTGGTCTGGATATTCGCCATTTGCAAAAAACGGTCCGCTTGTAAGTCCCACCTGTGGAGTCGTTCTTCCCGGAGGGAGATTGCGTCAGCTGATAGAGTCGTCAGGCTGTCTAAGGCCTGTTTTACTGCGTTGCTGAAGTCTTTGGCTGTGTGTCCCTGGGTGTAGACAGCACCTTTGTAAAACAGTTTTCGAGTTGTGTTTGTTCCGGAAAGGACCATAGGACGCCCCATGCCAACAGCTTCATTGGCAACGCTCATCTGTATCCCATCGATCGTGGTGACACCGACAACCAGGGTGGAGCGAAGCATCGCCAGTTCGTAGTCACTTGCGCTCAGGAATCCAGTGAAGATGACATTGGGCGGAGCGTTTTGGCGCAAATGAGAGCGAAGTCCCTTCATTCCCGTCAATAGGATTTGGAAATCGGGCAATTCCGCCCCGAGCTTGACAAGTTCCTCGATTGGTTCGTCATCCTTCCAGGCGAGAGGGGCGATGAGGGTTTTGTGATCTTTCTTTGCAAAAATGCTCTGTAAAACGGGACTTTCGAATTGGCGAGAATTGTCATCCGGAGCGACACACGTTGGGCGTGTTTCCAGAACTAGGGCATGAGGGACATTGAAGCCAATTCGGGGGAGCATCTGAAAGATGTCCTCGTTGTGAACCAGAATAGACTGGCAAAGTTTCAGGCAAAAATGTGCTCCAGTCATTCTGCTCCAGGGGGGGCGGAAGACGGCGTTATGGCAATCGGCGATCAGTCGTGGTTTTCGGAATGACAGCAGCATTCCAATCCATGCGGCATAGATCGCGAAAAACGGGGGGTTTTGGACGATGCAGAGCCTGGGGCGACGTGCGATACAGATGGCGATTGTCTCAACAAACTTTGTGACATACTCCACGCACTTCCAGAGACGGGTCGTGAACTTGAGTCGTCCAGTTCGTCTGATTCCGTTTACGAAACGGAGATGAAAGCCGAGTGTTTGACACATATTGCTCGCCCGCCGCTGCTGGGGAGCCCAGACAATCATGAGAACTTCGGAGGGACGGACTGGTGTCTGTGCACGAGCGGGCGTGTGCGAATGATTCTCTCGTGAAATGGGTGAATCGACGGGCATAATCGAGGCAATGGACGTTTCTCTGTGATCCCGGTTTTGCCGGGCCATTTCATGTGAGTTGTTCGTAGAGGATTCGAATTCACACCCGTCTGGACAGTTCTCGGAAGACGCTCGCCCTTGAAATGCAGTGCCATCACCCGAGTTGGCAAACAGGCAGGATACAATGTGCCTGAAAGTACCGACAAGATGGGTTTGTCAAATTCTGGCGATGTTCCTAGACTGAAAAATTCGCAAAAGTGTGCGAATACAGGAAGTTTTCGCTCTTTCCCGTGGTGACAGGCCAATGCTCCCGACGCTGACAGGATGGCTGCTGTGTGTCGCTCTCATTGCTGTTGTGGGAGCGTGGGTTTTCATCAAGTACGGAGCGAGCGAGGCCCTCGGAATTGCTGTTGTTCTCTCTTTTGCATTTCCGGTCTGGTTGACGGTTTCGATTGGAGGAATTCCGGTTGGGATCAGGACGTTTGTTGGACTTGCTGCCCTGATTGCGTTTGCGATTCGGAGTCCGTGGAAGATTCTTTCTCCGTTAACCCTTCTCGATGTGCTGGTGATCGGGATGGTTGTCCTGCACATGGTTTCAGACATGTATTATGGGGCAAGTGCGATCGGAGTCTGGTGTCAGGCTTATGGCGAATGGGGCATCCCGTATGCTGCTGGTCGGTATGCGATGCGGACAAATCGATCGCTTATCCCGTTGGCATGGTGTGTGAGCGGGGTTGTGCTCCTCCTGGGAATGGGAGGACTTCTCGAGATGTTTACCGGATCGAACCCATGGGAAATGGTGTTTGGGAACAGGCCTATTCAAGGCTTCAGCAGAGACGCAGCGAGATTTGGTTTCAAAAGAGCCTTTGGGACAACTCTCCACCCGATTTTCTTCGGACTACTTGTGTTAGCGTTAATTCCGTGGCCGACGTCACTGATTGCATGGATGCGACAAGGGGCGGGTAGGTCGGGGGCGCTGGGAATCTTTCTGTGTGGCCTCGGCGGAGTGTTCTCAAGTCTGTCCCGAGGGCCTTTGCTGGTCATTCCATTGTTTTTGGCGGCAGTGGGGGCGATTTGGAAACGGTGGGTTCGAATTGCCATCCTCGCAATCGGAGTCTTGTTCGTTGGATGGATTGTTGCAGATATTAATGGGGTGATGAGAGTATTCGAAATTCTGGCCAACGAAGATCGCAGCGAGTCAGATTTCACTCTCGATGGCGAAGTACTGCCGAAAAACAGCGTGGCGCAGCGCTATGTTCAGTGGAAGGTTTGGTGGCCGGCTCTTGCGGAGTCGGGATATATCGGATACGGAACAAAAGCAACGACGGGGTTTCCCCCTGACGTTCCTTACAAGCTTGCAGATGAGAAGGCGCGAAAGCAATTCAAGTACGTTGATAATGCCTACATTCTGATCGGGCTGAGATTTGGCTGGACGGGAGTGGTGTTGTTCAGTCTGCTGTTTCTGGCAGCGATGTTGACCGGGTTCCGACTTTCCTGGGACCGATCAGTTGGTCCTTTGGGAGCCGGGATCGCTTCAATGGCATTTGCGATGCTCGCTGCGCTTTGGACTGTCTGGTTCAGCTATGACATGGGTTTTGAAGTGTTGTGGTCGTTTGGAGTGCTTGGGGGGCTTGCATCGGAGCATCGTCTGACAAGTTCTGGCCGCAGTTAAGCAATTGCGGAGGACCGCGTCGTTTTGGGGGCTGATTTGCAAGTGAGACCCCAATCTGTCCAGATGCGACCTGTTGAGCTTTCGTTGTCAGGAATCACGTTTCCAGTGGATACAGTGGCTGCTCTGTAATCTGGTTGCTGAAAAATCAGGGCGCATGTTTCGGGCATTAATTTAAACGACCGATGCTCTCATGATCGAATCGTCTTCCTTCGAAGATGTGCGAGGAGTTTCTCAGGCAAGAGGTGTTTGCAGCCCGCTGTGGAGCTGCTTCTGTTCGGACTACCGCCTCACTCCAGTAATCCCATAGCTGAGATCAGGTTGCCTACCCATACTCACTTCACCCAAAGGACAGAATTCGGGGCAGTCGACGATCCTTACTCCTTACGGGAATTGACTTAATTTGCGATCGCGATGGGAGTTTATTGCGGCAGCTCGAAATTCATCTCGCAGTTTTCGTGGGGAAGGGATTTCTCAAGTCGGATTTCTGGAAACAGGGGGTTGCCGTCTCCGAGCCCATCAGGTGATTTTCCATCAAATCCGACGATAAAAATCCGGTAGGGGCCTCCAACGATCCCTTTACCAGGTTCTGTCCGGTAAACCCCGTTCTCAATCTGGGCCATCGAACCCGGGCCGGAATTCCCTGCTTCGACATCTGGTTCAAAGCTAATGCTCCCCCGCGGCACAGGCTCCCCGTTGAATGTGACCGTTCCACGACAGTCATATCGCTTGGGGCCATCGACACCCTGTCGGCATCCCTGTGGCAGCGTCAGCAACACCAGCAGGATACAATTGAGGATCAATCCGATGTGCATGCGCATGGCTTTGTGTTTCCCGGGTCAATGGCTTGCTGTTAGAAACGATCAGAAAGCGGAAACAACCACACCATCGTCGCGACTTCCCATCAGGCGGAACGACTGCAGGTCCATGTTTTCATTCAGGAAACGAACTGACCCATCCGCCAGCGTGACATGACACCCACCGGGATGATGGCTCCCAAGTGTTCCATTCTGAGCGCCGCGATTGGCAAAAGCCGTGTCTGTGGTTGCGCCGTCTCCGGGTGTCGCGTTGATCTGCCAGCGTGTGCCGACCATAACTCCAGCGATCTCACCATTGGCGTTGACACTTCGGACGCTGGAAGCCCATCCGAAGTGAGAGCTGTTGCCGCGTCCGCCCGGTCGTAGCTGATATTTGGTCTCTCCGATCAGGAATACATTCGAAGATCCATCGGTAATGTCGCGGAAACTGATTTTCGAATCGACAAACAGGATTCCCTCAGTGAAGAAATATCGGTCAGTAGTCGTCGTGTAGCACATGTCCGGCTTCTGCAGGGTGGAAATTCCTCCTGCTCCCATCACGCCGAAGTAGCTGCTGTTGTTGGCGCCCGGTTTGGAGTTGGGGTCAGATGGACACTGATAATTCTCGTTCTGCAGCAGAAAGGTCTCGTGGTTCTTCCCCGGACCGTGAGGGTCGTCTGTTGGACTGTGGTCTGCAAATCCGGTGAAGTGCTGGTTCATGTCGAACTGATTGTAAATCGCTGTCTGCTCAAGAAACGGGAGAATCAGAACAGACCAGGGGGCTCGATTCACTCCGCGCGAACCATCGTTGGGGAAGTTGCACCACCCGCTGACGTTCCGGTTGGTTCCCATCACCGTTCCGGGAGGAAAGACGGAATGGGTATCGTGGTAATTGTGAAGGGCCAGTCCGAGTTGCTTGAGCTTGTTCTTGCATGCAGAACGTCTGGCAGCTTCCCGTGCCTGCTGAACTGCCGGGAGCAGCAGGGCAATCAGCACTGCGATGATTGCAATGACCACCAGAAGTTCAATGAGTGTGAAACCGTGACGTTTCTTCCAGAGAGATGAATGACGAAGCAGAGCCATCTTCGTACTCCGAAAAGGAGGAATGAGGAGAACTGTCAAAAATGAAATGAATACCCACCATTGAAGTGACTGGGACTGATTTGTGCGGAAAACGGTGACCTGCCACCGAAAAAATCAATGCAATAAAGTGCGACGCGTGACGCTTTTCTACGTTATCGTGATTGAGGTGTGGACATCTCCTGAATGTTATTCGTCCATCCGATCTGTAATGAAATTTGTCGTGCCTGCTCCATGACCAGCCGGCGGACCTTCTCGAAGGACGATTTTCTCAGTCGAGTGCTGGGGCCGGTGACCCAGATCGATGCAATGGCTTGCCCGCGACGATTTCGAATGGGAGCAGCAATACAATGGATCCCGTCGACCTCTTCCCCCTGATCCAGTGCGTAGCCGGTTTCACGAACGCGCGCCAGTTCGAGGAGATACGCTGATCGGTCGGTAATGGTTCGGTCGGTAAATCGGGTGAAGGTCATTTGGTCAAGGATGGAGTCCCGTCGTTCCTGATCCATGTAGGCAAGGAAAATCTTCCCCGGAGCAGAGGAGTGGAGCGGGAACTGGTGGCCAATCTCCACCATTACCTTGATTGCGGAGGGGCTCGGGATCTGTTCGACAACAATTCCATGTCGTCCGCTCAGCACCCCCAGCAGCACCGTCTCCTGAGTCAATTCGCACAGTTGGTGCATCGACTTGAGCGCCTTTTCCACAAGGTTGGCTTCATCGATGGCTGCGTAACCAAGCGCAAGCAGTTTGTGTGAGAGGGTGAAGACCTTCTGGACGGGATCGCGATGCAGATACCCGTGGTCCACCAGTGTTGTCGTGATTCGGAAAACGCTGTTTTTCGGAAGTCCCAGGCGCGAGGCCATCTCCGAAATCCCCAGTACCCCGGGTTCTTTAGCGAGCAGCTCGAGAATCTGCAGAGCTCGAACAAGACTGGGGACGTGATAGCGATCGTCGTCTTCTGGGGAGGAGTTTGCAGGAGACATGATGGCTCCAGGACAGGTTTTCTGAATTGATTTAAGCCTGTGGAAACACGCGTTTGACATTTAAAATAATGTTCTATACAACAAACATCAAGAGTGGTATCAAAAAATTTGGATATGCTGCTGCGATTTGCGATTTGACTGGAACGTGAAACTCCGGGAGAGACTGTGGTGGCGCGGTTCGATTTGAAGGAAACGCAGGTATGTCTGGTCACCGGAGGGTCGCGGGGGTTTGGTGGAGGAATCGCCCAGCGACTTGTGGAATCCGGGAGCGAGGTTTTTATCACCGGACGAAATGCCGATGTGTTAAACGCCACAGCAAACCAGGTTGGAGCGGTTCCCATCGTGGCGGATGCGACGTCTCCAGAGGACTGGAGGCGGGTCGTCGGGCAGATCATGGAGACCCGCGGGCGGCTGGATGTTCTGGTCAATAACGCAGGGGCTGGTGTCTCCATTGCCCCGCTTGCTGAGCAGACTCCAGAAGAAATTCTGGAGTCGATTTCCATAAACCTGACGTCAGCGATTCTGGGATGCCGGGCGGTCGCGCGAATCATGGAGTCCCGACGGTCGGGCACCATTATCAACGTCGCCAGTGTCTGTGCGCGAGTCGCCTGGCCCGGGTGGTCCGTTTATTCGGCAGCCAAAGCAGGGCTGGTGCAATTCGGGAAATGCCTCTACGCAGAGCTTCGGCCCTCTGGGGTCCGTGTGACCACACTCATCCCCTCCTGGGGGGCAACGAACTTTGCCCATGCTGCAGAAGGAGTTGAACCACACGATGCGGAGACGCTTCGTCAGTGCATTCAGCCAGAAGAGCTGGGAGATGTGGTTGTCTCCCTGTGTCAGCTTCCGCGACATCTTTCTGTTCAGGACATCACGATCTGGCCCACGGTCCAGAACCTGCCCAGCCTTTAACATTTTGCATAGAGAGTACGCGCCAATGCAGTTGGGATGCGGAGAATGGGGATTTCGAAATCTGCCCATGCAGCGGCATTTCGAAATTGCAGCGGACTTTGAGTTTCGTGAACTCGAATTCGGAATCGGCGGAGGACAGCCCGGACGCCTGCCGGATCAGATGACGCGGGAAGATGCCCGTCAGTTTCAGGAACTCGCCAGATCGTTCGATATCCAGACCTCTTATTGCTGTCTGGAAAACGATTTCACTTCTTCCGACCGTTCGATCCATGAGCGTCAGGTTCAGGTGACGCTGGAACAACTTCGCTGGGCAGCTGAATGCGGAGCCAGGTTTGTTCGGCTCTTCGCGGGATGGACTCCTGCAGAAGAGATGACCGAAGAAATCTGGAAGCGAATGTTCGCTGCGTTTGAAACCTGCCAGAAAGAGTGTGAAAAGCTCTCATTGACCATTGCGATTGAGACTCACGGGGTCATTCGTGAGATCAACGGGGTGGCTCATCACATTCATTCTGTCACCACTCGACGCGATTGTCTGGAGCGATTGCTGCGAGAACTCCCCGAACAGATCGGGTTTAACTATGACCCCGGAAACCTGAAACCGTTTGCACCGGGCGATCCGGATCTGTTTGTCGATCTCCTCAACGGGCGGATTCAGTACTGTCACCTCAAAGACTGGCGGCGGGTCGGAGATGGCTGGGTGGCCTGCGCACCGGGAGATGATGATCTCGATTACGGCGCCCTTCTCCCCCGGATCGAATTCGATGGAGTTTACTTCATTGAGTATGAGCCTCTGGAAGACACGGTCGACGGAATCCGCCGAAGCCTCGATTACCTCAACCAGTTTCAGGGGACCTGTTGCTGATTCCCCGAGCCGCTGCTGGTCCTGATGAACGCGCTCCCCTTTTCAAGGACAGATTCATGGTGCTGAACACGATGTGCCGACATGTGACCTCCCTGATGGTCTGGATCATGGGGGTACTGTTCCTTGCATCCGTTGCTCCTGCCGATGACACCAGCATATCGGTCGATGCGGACCTGCTTGTTGTGGGGGGGACTGAATCGGGGTGCGCCGCTGCTGTGCAGGCTGCTCGCATGGGAGTGCAGCGAATTGTCATCGTCAATGACATCGACTGGCTGGGGGGACAGTTCTCGGCGGAGTCACTGACGGCATTTGATGAAAACCGCTCTCAGGAAGAGACTGCACGACGTTCGGTCCGGCGAGAACCGTCATTCCCGCGTTCGGGCATCTTCAAGGAGCTGATGAACGATATCGAGTCGATGAATCAGAAGCGGACCGGCCATCCCCGCCCCGGAAATAATGCGGTGATGACCAATGCCCGTCCCAAGGATGCGGAAACCGCGTTCCGAAATCTGCTGGCCCCTTATCTCGCCAGCGGTCAGATTCGGCTTTATTCGAATTTCATCCCGACAGCGGTCACGGTCAGTCCATCCGAAGCAGGAGACGCTGTGACCGGGGTGACGTTCAAATCTGCGAAGGACCAGGCGAAGACGCTGAGTGTCCGTGCAAAAATCACGATCGATGCCTCTGACTGGGGAGAGATCATCAAGCTCAGCGGAGCTGCCTATGAATTTGGTCCTGATCTTCAGGAGAAATATGGCGAACCGCGCGCTCCGAAATCACGCGATCAGTATCCGCTGACCGATATGAACCCGATCACCTACTGCATGGTGGTTCTGGAGACTGATGGTGAGCATGTTGTGCCACGCCCACTGAATTACGACGAGCGCCGGTACGTCAACACAACGCATCTGACGAAAGAGGAGTTTGCAGCACTCAAGTGGCCCCATCCTCCTGTGCCTGCGTTTGCCTCGGTCGACACGGTCTACTCTTCGCGACGGATTGTTGATCACTACAACATTGAAGGGGTGCGTGGTCCCGATGCCATTCTTCTCTGCTGGTTTGTTCAGGATTATCCACTGGATGTCCTCCCCAACCACGTCATTGAGAAACTGGAAGCGACCGAACCGGGGGCATCAAAGAAGAACATCGTCGAGATGACCCGTGAGCAGCGGCAGATCATCTTTGAGGATGCCAAACAGCATTCGCTCGGCATGCTCCACCATCTGCAGACGACGGTCCATGACCGGATGCCGGACAAGACTCACAGCTTTCGCCGATTCAAACTCACCGACGAATTCGGAACGCCGGACAACATGCCCCCCAAGCCGTACATCCGGGAGTCGCTCCGGCTGAAGGCGATGTACATGATGCGACAACAGGACACCACTCCCGTCGGTCCGACAACAGAGACCTACGGGCGGTTGATGTACCACGACGGCGTGGCCTGCTGGCAGTTCGAATACGACTTTCACATGACCGGCCGGACGTTTCTGCCGGGAGAAGAGGGGGGGACCGCCTGGAGTACCTATTTCAAACCGGGACGGACCTGGGGGCCCCCTTATGCCGGGCTTTGTCTGTTCCCTCTGCGAAGCCTGATTCCGGAAAAGATGAATGGCTTATTGGGGGCACAGAAAAACCTGGGATATTCCAGCATCATCAGTGCCGCAATTCGTCTCCATGACCAATGCGTCGCTATCGGACAGTCATCCGGAGCGGCGGCAGCGGTCCAGCTTCTGAATGACAATGTTTCCGTGCGGGACATCCCCTTCCAGCCCGATCTGCTTCAGCAGGTTCGCGAAGGTCTGTGTACATCGACGAATGGCGGTATTCCACTGGCATTGTGGCCGTTCCGGGATTTGGTCATTGACGATCCCAGCTATATTGCTGCCAATCTTCTTGCGGTCTCTCGAATGCTTCCAATCGAAGGGGATGAAGTCGAGTTTCGCCCCAACGATCCAGCGACACCGGAATGGATCGACGATGTGATCTCAGCCACAAAGCTGGTGAAGAACGATGTTCCGGAGTCTGTTTCCTTCGCTTCCATGACTCGTGGGGAATTTGCGATTGCGTGGTGGAATCAGGTCAAAGACCTGCCGAACCGGCCTTTCGTTCGTCTTTCGACTGACGATGCGGATCAGGATGGGATCCCCGATTCGAACGATGCTCTTCCACTGGACCCGCGAAATCTTTCATTCCCTCCAAAGCCCCTTCCTCCCGATCAGGATGGGCTGGTGGATGAACTTCCGCCGGAACTGGCAGAGCGGGCTGAAGAGAAGCGTCAATTTCAATTCACAGGTCGCGGTTCGATTGTTCCCAACGGCTTTGACGCAGATTTCGGGGAGCGGTTTCTTCTGGACCGTGGGTGGGGATGGGATCAGGATCTCACCGGGCAATATCGGGTCCGACAGCGGCTTCCAGAACCAGAACAGGACAGCTTCATCTTTACACGGGACCGCGCGACCTGGGAGCTGGCGGTGCCGGAGGGACGTTACTACGTCACGGTCTGTGTCGGAGATGCTTCACACCCGCAGCCTGGGCAACGGGTGACCGTCGAAGGAATCCCGGTCATCAGAGATGTGAACACACCTACCGGAAAGTTTCACGAAAACTCCGTCGAAGTCGACGTTCGTGATGGACGGTTAACGGTCCTGCTCGGGCCGCAGGAGACGGGAATGAACACCACCCTAAACTGGATTCGAGTGGTCAGGCTGAAGGCGGCTCCTTAACCCAGGTCTAGTATCACTGGATACGTTCGGGCCTTCTGCGTCGTCAGGGGACGAATCGGAGGGCCAGAGTTTTCAGATGCGACTCACGTGCATTTGATGGTGCAATGCGCTCTGTGGTCAGAGCTCCAGTTGGAGAATCTTTGAAAGACTCTCGAGGGCGCGGGCTGATTCTTCAGCAAGTTGCGGATCAGCCAGATCGTTGAGGGTCAGTTCTTCACGGTAGTGTGAGTTCACCCAAGCAACGAGTTCTTCGTAAAGGGCATCGGTCAGGAAGATGTTTCCTTGAATTGCTGCCCGTTCTTCCGGAGTGAGGACGACGCGCAGACGAAGGCAGGCCGGCCCCCCGCCGTTCTGCATGCTCTCTCGGACATTGATAAATTGAACCTGCTGAATGGGACTGTCTTCGCCAAGGATGCGGTCCAGTACAGCCCGGACCCGTGGATGAGTCTCACATTCAGAAGGGCACAACAGCAGCATGTTCTTAGCGTTGCCTTCCTTCGAAGGGAGTGTGATCAGCTGGCTGTTGAACAGATATGTCTGAACGGCCTCGTCGATGGAGAGTTCCCGAGAGAAAACCGGTATGGCGATCAGGTGGCCATCGAGCCGTTGTTCCAGCTGATGAATCAGCGCGGACTGGTCGAGAAATGCTTCTTCGTGAAACAGGAATACCTGCTCGTTCGCAACCGCGATAACATCGTTGTGGAACACTCCCGCATCGATAGCTGCGGGGTTCTGCTGCGCGAACAGGGTGAACTCGGGGGACAGTTCATGCTGTTTCGCCACAAGCTGGGATGCCTGACGGGACTGCCGGGCTTGAAACCGGACGGGACGAACGCCCTGCATCGGGTCCCCTTCCCGTCCATAGACAAAAAGTTCGACTCCCCGTTCTCCGTAGGACCGACAGAGCCGGTTGTGATTGGCGGCTCCTTCATCGGAAAACAACGGGACAGACGGGAGAGGATCGTGAACAACGAATCGCTGGGGATCGGAAAAGATCTGTCTCAGGACTCGTGTTGTCTGCTGAGTCTCGAGGGCGCGATGTTGTCCGCTTTGCAGATTGGCCGGGGTCAGATGAACCCGCCTGTCACAGGTGTCGGCACTGGGGGAGACCGTGGCGGCATTGGCGGTCCACATGAATGAGGAGCTGTATGCGATGGAAAGAAGATCCATTCGCGTCCGGGCGGCCTGATCAATGATCTGTGCTGGTGTGCCGCTGAACCCCTGCTCGCGAAGAAATTCCCAGTGGGGACGTGGATGAGGGGGGAGCACCGCCTGCGGAATGCCGAGATCTGCCAGCAGCTTCATCTTTGCCAGCCCCTGGAGCGCGGCTGCACGCGGGTGAGACACCTGATATCGGTGGGTCTGTGACGCCAGGTTTCCTTCAGCGAGACCTCCGTAATGATGCGTCGGTCCAATGATGCCGTCGAAATTGACTTCCATTGCACTCACGGCAGCACGACCCCCGGGCTGAGTTCCTTGGGTAGCGTCAGCTCCTCTGCAGTGAGACTGGCGATGGGAATGTTGCAGAAGTCGACTGCAAACGATCCTGCAGGACGGTGATTCCCGCTTCGTCCGACTCCCCCGAAGGGAAGCTCTCCGCTGGCACCTGTGGTGGGTCGGTTCCAGTTGATAAGACCGGCATTCACCCGATCCAGAAAGTCATCAAAGTCAACGCGGTCCTCGGTGAAGAGTGCTGCAGCCAGCCCGTACTGGGAGCGATTGCATTCCTCTATGGCTGCATCCAGATCAGAGACGCGGATCAATTGAAGCAATGGTCCAAAGACCTCGTGATCAGGTCGTTGTTCGACA
>CALLWY010000025.1 GCA_938015865.1 uncultured Planctomicrobium sp. | reverse complement strand
CCCGATCATTCACAATCAGAAGCGTCCCGGATGCCGCCGTCCATTCACGGACCTGCTCTGCATAGCCAAGCAGGTCTCCCCCCTCTTTTTCCTTTTCCCGGATCTGAATGACGTCGACCCCTTTTTCGATTGCATGTCGTATGGTCGCTTCGGCTCCGTAGCGGCACTGCGAGGCGGTCACCAGCAGATAAAGGGTCGCCTGTTCCAGTCGCTGACGCCCCTGAAAGAGTGCCTCCAGCGACTTTTCGACGGTATACATTCGATAGCGGCACCGGGAAATCGTCAGGCTCAGTTCCTGATCGAGAAGCTTGGTGTACTCTTCAAGGCTTCGAAGCGATTCTTCGACTCGCTTTAAATTCGCGCGAACGACATCTTCCAGCGATCCGCGATGGCGCTCCGATGCCAGTCTTCCGAGGGCTCCGACATCACGAACGGAATCCCGCGCCGCCACCCAGCGGTGCTGATTCAGGTCATTTAATGCCTTCGTGAGATGATGCCGGACCTCTTTGAGTTCTCGCGAAATGATCCCGTTGTCGCGACGAAACCGGACATAATCCTCGATCACCCGCAGCCCTTCACGGGCCCGATTCGCACTGGCATCCAGAATGCGATACAGCCCCGCCTGATCGAGATTTCCCGGTTCTGCCGGGCGGATCTGTATGAGCTGGCCCGCTCCCGACACGGACAGATCCGGATCCGGAAGAGTGATGCGGTTAAGGATGACATCGTGCGTCAGTCCGAATCGCTCCAGTTCCTGTGCCGTCTCCCGGTCCATCTCCACCGCCGCCAACAGCAGATGTTCCGAACCGGCCAGCCCCTGTGCGTTCGTCTGAAGCGCAATTCGCTGTGCATTCCTCACCAGCTCACGCTGCCATTCCAGATATGGAAACGATTCGTCCAAATCGTCAGGTGACCTGTGAATCGGCCAAAGTTCGACACGGGCCTCGCGCAGCAGTTCCGTGGCATTACCTTCGCTCTCCAGAAGAAACCCCACGAGAGTGCGGAATAACTCCCTCGAAGAATGTTGTGAGGAGTCACGCAAAGCAGCCAGAGCACGCTGTGCCCCGGCAGTCAGATTGAGTTCAGAGTGTTCCATTCAGGGAATACGGCGCGTTATGTCTGTGGAGAAAAGAGGTTCAAAAAACAATTTCGTTCGAGATATCAGACTCGTTGAGTTCAGGCTCGACGCTAGAATCAGGGCCAATAACCAATTCAAACTGATCCTGCCGCAAGACTGATCAGGCCCCAACTCGAGGAAATCCCTTGGCCCCAGCACTCTTGGGACCGTGATCATTCGTCGTGCTCCTTGTCAATCATCCATTCTAGCAGGTTCCACAGAAACTGTATTCCCGGCCGAATTCAGTAGACTCACCTGCACCTGAAGACTACGATCTATCTGGTCAATTAACGTCTCATTGTGATCGACAGATCTCTCGTTCTGGCAAGAACGAACAGGATTGTCGGTCCATTGAAGATCCATTGAAATTGAAACCTTGTGGAACTGACTGAGCCGGGCTACTCAGAGTCGAGATCCTGGTCATGTTGTTGATGCCGCGGGGCAATCAACAATACGTGATTCAGTTTCAAGACTCTCCGAACCCCATTCCTGCCTTCCACCCCACCTTGAGTATTGCCGGCCTGACGAATGGCCAGTGGTCGTTCTGAAAAAGTCCTCACCCCACTTTTTCAGCCAGAAGCAAATATCCCTCCCAACTGTCGACTCCATTCAGGCGATGGCCTATGCGCGTGCGCTGTCCACATTGCGACATCCGCTTTCAGGTGAGCGATCAACATGCCGGGAAAACGGGACGATGTCCCAATCCTGAGTGTCGCAAGATTATTCGAGTTCCTTCCAATCCCGCGTCAAAGTCCCCAGCCACTCCGGACGAACACGCCCCCCCTGAAGTCCCCGCTGCTCCCAAGGTTCCGGCTCGCCGGAAAACATCGACAGTCGAGACGAGTCGAAAGACGAGTTCTTCGCGTCGCCCTATTGTCCTTTTGGCGGCGTGCGTCGGAGCCGTCGTCATTCTCGGGCTGGTCTGGACCATCCAATTGGGGAGGTCAAGTGCCGGGCTCGAGAACACCGCTGTTGCTGCTGGTGCTCCCGATTTGGAAAGAGACACCTCTGAGACCGTTGAGGTTGCCGTCATTGAGCCTATCCCTGCGGCCAGTTATGAAAAGGATCTGCTCCCCTTCGTTCAAAAATATTGCTCTGACTGCCATGGAAGCGACGAACCGGAAGGGGACTTCGCGATCGATCGATACACCAATCTGGCAAGTATTCTGAACGACCGGCAAGTCTGGTCCAAGGTACTTAAGCTGATTGAACTGGGGGCGATGCCTCCCAGCAGTGCCGAGCAACCGTCAGAGGAAGAACGAAATGCAGCGGTTGCCTGGCTGGATCACCAGCTGTTCTACGTTGACTGCAACCAGCCCCAAGATCCGGGCCGCGTCACCGTCCGAAGGTTGAACAAAACCGAATACAACAACACCGTCAACGCTTTACTGGGGATCGACTTCAAACCGGCGGAGAACTTTCCTTCAGACGACGTCGGACATGGGTTCGACAACATCGGCGATGTCCTGACGGTTCCGCCACTTCTTATTGAAAAGTACCTGGCCGCTGCAGAATCCATTGCCGAAGCGACCCTCAAGAAGAAGAGTCCTGTTTATGTTGAGGCCCCCTTTTCGCAGGATCGCGTCCAGCTCAGCGGAGGTGTTCAGGCCAATGAGTCGAGACTTGTATTTGTGAGTCATGGGAAAGCGACTCTGACGCTGAAATTTCCACGTCAGGGAGAATACCTCCTCCGCCTTGCAGCGAGGCAGGACCGCGGGGGGAATGAACCCGCAAAGATGGAGATCCGCGTCGATAACAAACCAATCAAAACCATCGAAGTGCCGAACTATCGAAGCCCGGCTGACTTCTCCTTTCCACTGACGCTGGATGCGGGGGAACACTCCATCAGTATCGCGTTCATAAACGACTTCTACGACCTCAATCAAAAGCAAGGTTTCCGCGACAGAAATCTGCACGTATCGAAAGCATCGATCGAAGGGCCTGCAGAGATGACAGACGAAGATCGTCTGCAGATGCCGCTCATCAAGTATGTGCCAAACCAGAATCGGACAGCTGAAGACGCTGCCCGGATGAATCTGGCCGCCTTTTTGCCGCGGGCATTTCGCCGACCTGTGACGGATGACGAAATTGCGAAGTATGCCCAGCTGGTGAAGCTCGCAATGGACCAGGAAGGGACGTTTGAAGAGGGAATGGGAGTCGCACTTCAGGCGATTCTTGTCTCACCGGACTTTCTCTTCCGGGTGGAGGGGGGACGTCGAATCGAGAACAATGTCGAAATGCTCGACGATTATGCTCTGGCTTCGCGTCTGTCCTATTTCCTGTGGAGTTCCTCACCCGATGATGAGCTGATGGAACTGGCTGCAGCAAACCGGCTTCATGAGCCGGATGTTTTGAAGGAGCAAACTCTGCGGATGCTCCAGGACCCGCGATCGGATCAACTCATCGAAAACTTCGCCGGTCAATGGCTTGGGTTAAGGAAACTGGTCACTTCGGAAGTCGATCCGAACCCGAAATTGTTTCCGGGATTCAACGAGAAAATCCGTCTCGCCCTCTGGAAAGAAACGGAGCTTTATTTTGGATCTATTGTCCGTGAGGACCGAAGCATCTTCGACCTGCTGACGGCACGTTACACCTACCTCAACGAGGATCTCGCCAAATTCTACGGAATCGAAGGGGTTACCGGTCCCGAATTCCGTCGGGTCGACCTCAAGGACGATTCCCACCGAATCGGTCTCCTGACACACGGCAGCGTGCTGACCTTGACCAGTTATCCCAACCGGACGTCTCCGGTCAAACGGGGCGAATGGGTTTTGTCGGTTTTAATGGGAGATGAACCGCCTCCCCCCCCACCGGTCGTTCCCGGACTGGAACAGACATCAACCGCCAATCCGAAACTCTCGCTACGAGAATCCCTTGAGCTTCACCGGGCCGATCCGGGGTGTGCATCGTGCCACAAAACCATGGATGCAATCGGTTTTGGACTGGAGAACTTTGATGCCGTTGGCCGATGGCGTACAGAAGACCGAGGAATGCCAATCGATGCTTCCGGAGTGCTTCCGGGCGGAGAATCCTTCAACGGCCCGGAAGAGCTTGTCGGCGTCCTGATGGAAAAAAGGGACCAGTTTGCCCGCTGTTTCGTCGAGAAACTGATGACTTATGCGATTGGACGTGGCATCGAGTGGTATGATCGGTGTACAATTGATTCGATTTTGGCTGAATTGGAATCGAATGATCGATTTTCCACGGTCGTCCTCGAAATTGTCCAATCAGCCCCATTCCAGTCGCGCCGCCCTCATCCAACCCCAACGGCCGACAATCCTCAAACCATAATCCAGTAACCCCACGTTCGAAAAACTGGTCGTCAATCCTCCTCCCCCCAGATTTTAGCGAGGGTGCCATGATGAAGCCGATTTCCCGCCGAACACTCCTCCGAGGTGCAGGTGCTGCACTCGCGCTTCCTGTTCTGGATGCGATGCTTCCGAAAGCCGCCTGGGCCACCCCTGAGTTGCTGTCCCGAAACCGGATGGCCTGCATTTACGTCCCGAACGGCGCGATCATGCAATCCTGGACTCCGGAAGGAACCGGGAGAGACTTCAAACTTTCCAAGACACTCAGCCCCCTCGAAAAATTCAAAGAAGACATTCTCGTATTCTCCCGGCTTGCCCAAAACAACGCACGGGCACTGGGCGACGGAGCAGGGGATCATGCCCGGGACTCTGCCTGCTACCTGACCGCCTCTCATCCTCGGAAATCGCACTCTGATATTTACGTCGGGGTCTCCATGGATCAGGTGGCTGCAAAGCAGCAGGGGCATCTGACACGACTTCCTTCACTGGAACTCGGATTGGAAGCCGGCCGTCAGGCGGGAAATTGTGATTCCGGCTACGGATGTATTTATTCCTCAAACATCTCGTGGAGTTCCCCCACCACTCCGATGGCGAAGGAGATTCGCCCCAAGGCGGTCTTCGAGCGTATGTTTGGAGATGGCCAGGATCCAACCGCTCACGCTCGCCGCAATTTTTATCGGCAAAGTATTCTCGACTTTGTCTCCAATGATGTGCAGCGGCTGAACCAGAAGCTCGGCGCGGCTGATCGGCACAAGCTCGATGAGTATCTGACGAGCGTTCGCGAAGTCGAACAGCGGATTGCTCACGCATCCAAACCGGTCACGGATATCCCGAACTTTGAGTTCCCTGAGGAAAATCCGATTACTTTCAAAGACCAGGTTCGACTGATGTACGACCTGATGGTTCTGGCATTTCAGACAGATACGACCCGAATCTGCACGCTGATGTTGGCCAACTCCGGAAGCGGCCGAAGCTACAAGGAACTCGGGGTCAAAGAAGGACACCACCAGCTGTCTCACCACCAGAACGACCCGGAGAAGATGGCATTGCTCCAGAAGATCGACGAGCACATGATCGAGCAGTTCGCCTACTTCCTCGACCGACTGAAGAGCATCAAGGAAGGGGAGGGGACTCTTCTGGATCACTCGATGCTTCTTTACGGTGCGGCACTCGCCGATCCCAACCGTCATGCTCATCACGATTTGCCCATCGTTCTGGCAGGTCGCGGTGGAGGGACCATCGACACAGGGCGACATATTGCCTATGAGCATGAAACCCCGCTGGCGAACCTGTTCCTCTCGATGCTCGACAGGATGCAGGTCAAGATCGAGCGGTTTGGAGACAGCACGGGACGACTTCAGTTACAGGAAACAACATAACGTCCTGATTGCTGTTTCTCACGGGCAGAGTCAATTCACATTGCCCTGCTGAAGCATGAACGCTTTCCCGCAGTGAAACACGAGTCGGTTTCACTGCGGTTTTTATTTTGCCTCAGCTGATCTGACCTGAGAGGGTGCCCCCTTCGAATCACCGCGAGGCTGCGGGGAGACATCCGGCCAGGGGACTTCGCTGAAAATTTCCAGTCGCACCACCTTTCGCTCGGTGGCCTCCAGAACCGTGATCCGCAATCGTTCCCAGTTCACAACTTCCCCGACGCGAGGAATTCGCCCCAGTTCAGAAAAGATGAATCCTCCAATCGTGTCGAAATCGCGATCGTCCGGAAAATTCAATTCGAAGAGCTGATTCAGTTCGTCCAGATGCATTCGGGCATCGACAATCAGCGTGTGCCGGTCCGGCATCTGATACAGCTCTTCGGGACTTTCGTCGAACTCGTCAGTAATGTCACCAACAATCTCTTCCAGAATATCTTCCAGCGTGACCAGCCCCGTGACTCCCCCATACTCATCCAGCACAATCGCCAGATGAAGACGCTGCTCTTTCATCCGGTCCAGCAGGGTATTGATGGTGGTCGTTTCAGGAACGTAAAACGGCGGACGCACAATATCCCGTAGCGTTTTTCCAGCAGCCTCCGTTCCAAAGGTCTCGAGCAGATCACGGGCGTAAAGAATCCCGATAATTCCGTCCATGTTGCCATCGACAACGGGAATCCGGGAATGCCCCGCTTCGATCAGTTCCTTTCGAGCCTCTTCCAGGGTACAGCTGGCCTGAATCGCCACGATATCGGTTCGGGGGGTCATTACCGAGCGGACATCGGCCTCCCTGAGTTCCATGACACGCTGAATCATGCGACCAGCATGGGATTCCAGAATCCCCTCCCGCTCCCCTTCATCGACCACGCTTTGAATTTCTTCTGCAAACGTTTCGAGACTTTCCGGGGTCGGATCGCTGCGCCCTGCGAGACGGTGCATGAGTGTATCGAAGCGGCGAACGATCTTCTGAAGCGGACTGAAAAGGGTGAGCAGCACACCGATCAATGGCCATCCCCGAAAGAGGACGGACTCAGCTGCGACCCGCGAAATGGACCAGGGGATCACCCAGATCCCCCACCAGCAACAAAAAATTGCAATGAGCAGATCGGCGACCAGTTGCCAGACACCAGGCGCTGTTCCGGAACCATAGCGGGCGTATCCCGCCAGCAGGAGGGCCATCGCAAGCGTGGCCTGTTTCCCGAAGGAGGCCATCTGCAATGCGGTTTCATCGTCACGAAGGATCAGGCCGAATCGGGCTTCATTTCCTTTTCGTCGACAAAGGGATGCAAGACGGCTGCGAAAGAAATTTCTGAGCGATTCGCAAACAATGGCGAAGAACACGCAGGCAGCAAAACAGACAGCAGCGAGGCTCGCGTGGATCACGTTCCCGAAATGTGGTTCGAGGGGAAAAGGCTGACCGGAGCGCAACCCACCGTTGTGGGACCTCGGTCAGAATTCATAGTGTGGCGTCAGATCCCAGATTTGCAAGATTTCCCGTTCACGGGCCCGCATCAGCACCTGCTCTTCGTCGGTCAGATCATCATAACCGCACAGATGCAGCAACCCATGAACGAGATACAACGTCACCTCCGCCTGTGCGGACCAGTGATGCCGTTGCGCTTCACGCATCGCTGTTTCGGTACTAACAACGACCTCTCCATCCAGAGAAAGTCCTGCTCCGCGAAACGTTCCCGCTGTGTGTAATGATTCGTCTTCAACCTCTGAATCATACAGAAAACTGATGACGTCCGTCGGATAATCGTGATTCAGGTGCGTCCGATTGACCTCATGGATCGCCTGATCATCCATAATTCCAATTGAAATCTGCGCCCGACAGACCTGTTCCGCCCGCAAGGCACTTTCAACAACGTTCCGAATCTGCTCAGGATCAATCTCCATTGCAGACTGATGATTGGCAATTTCAATTTCGAACATGGGGTATTTCAGGGAGCACACCAGAGAGTGCCTCAACCGGGGGTGGCGGTTGACAATTGCGGCACAGGGATCCAACGGGCCATTGGGAAGATCATGCTGTCCGAACTTCACCGCTGACTTCAGGATATCGGATACGGCCGTGATAAACCGCAATCAGCGACTTAATCACGGAGTCCTGAATGATGCGAATATCTGACATGCGGAGCGGACATTCATCAAACTGATCATCCAGCAGCCGACGCATGACGATGTTGCTCACCAGCGATTCGATCCGCTTGGGGGTTGGCTCGGTGAGAGTGCGGCAGGCACTTTCGCAGGCATCCACAATCATGAGGACGCCCGCTTCCTTCGTCTGCGGTTTGGGACCGGGATAACGGAAAGCAGACTCCTCGGCATCAGCCCGATGGTCCGGCGTATTCTCCGCAATTCGGGTCGCTTCACGGAAAAAGTACTCCACCAGAGTTGTCCCGTGATGCTGCTCGATGAAGTCGATGATCGGAGCGGGGAGACCGTATTGCTCCGCCAGATCCACCCCGTCCTTCACGTGCCCAATGATGATGAGAGTACTCATGGCGGGATTGAGCTGGGCATGGCGGCTGACCGCACCATCCTGCAGATTCTCGATGAAATACTGCGGTTTGAGCATCTTGCCGATGTCATGGAAATAGGCACCAACGCGGACGAGCAGTCCGTTTCCGCCGATCCGCTCCACCGCCGTCTCCGCAATGCTTGCGACTGCCACAGAGTGGTTGTATGTCCCCGGGGCACGGCGAACGAGATCCTGCAATAGCGGGTGCGCCGGATCGCTCAGTTCCAGCAGTGTCATGTCGGTCACCACGCCGAAGACCTTCTCCACAAACGGAAGGCTTCCAGTGACCAGATACCCGGACACCAGACACATGAGCGCCCCGAATCCGCTCATCACGAGGAACGTGGTATTGGAATAAACCTCCTTCAAGGACTGGGTCTCCACAACGGACGCACCACAACTGATCACAAAGTACGTCAGTGCGGAATAGAAGCTGACCTTGATGAGCGTCGCGCGGGACGAGACACGACGGAGCGGAATAATGGCAGCTGCGCACGTGCTCAAGAGAACAAGAAAGTCTTCAAGACGTCCGGTCGTCGACATCGTCAACACAAGCGACAATGAAAACGCCGTCAGTGTGGCTAGAAACTGGTTGTAAGCCACGCCGATCAACAGGACGACCGTCAGCAACGGGACAATCTCAACCCGAAGCGGATCAAACGACAGCAGCCGTCCGAGGAAGGCGGTCATCACGATTGCCGTCAGATACGTGATGAGGCGGCCGACATCGGTTGCGAGCTTGGGTTCGTTCCAGACGATATAATATCCGTTCAGCCCGGCGAGGATCAGGACCAGCACGAGAACGATTCCCATCCGGGTCAGTCGTTCCTTCCAGCCGATCAGAGCCTCCGCAGCATGATATTCATCGGCAAGCAGCTTTAAGTCTTCCTGATCGAGCGTTTTCCGGGGTCTGATGAGAGTATCCCCTTCGAGAAACCGCTGCATTCGGACTTCGACTTCATCCCGCGCCTTGCTGATCGCAGTCTTCGTCGCCACCTGATCATACCGGAGCGTCGGCTGGACCCGTTTGAGCAACCAATAGGATAGGGCAGGCTGAATCTCTTTCTTCAGACTGGGAAACTTCCCCCACGAGCGACCGAGCTGATTCGCTTCATTCAGCTGATCCTTGAGTCGCACCTGTGTAATCAGCGCATCCTTGCCGGGGGCGTCCGGGTCATTTTCATTAATGATGAGGAGTCGCTTTTCCGGAGTCAGGCGAGCCCTCCGGATATCGTCCGAACCAATCACTCCGGTTTCAATCAGCGGAGCGATGAACTGACGAAACTCTTCCACCATTTCGTCAATTCGGCTTTGAGCCATGCTCAAGTCCGGACCAACGACCGCCGCACGTAACTTCTCAAACCGGTCTTCCGGAGACTTCGCCCCGTAAAGTTCGGCTGCTTCGCGCGCCCGCTCCGATTGCTGAGGGATGGTGGTCGTCATCCCGAAGTCTTCCAGCGTATCGGGAGAGAGTTTGCTGATGGAATCTGCCTGCGCGATGTCTCCGAGCTGGGCGCGGAGCGTATCCGGGAGCGTCAGGAGTGGCTCCGGGTTATTGCGGAAGATGATTTTGACCTGATCTTCTGCAAGGTTTTGCGCACGCTCCGTTTCCTGCGCATCGATCCGTTCAAACGGGATTTTGGCGCAGACCCCGTGTGCGACGTAATCACCGTTCCGGAACGGGAATGGTGCCCGCCAGCTTTGCAGGGCGACCACCAGCAGCACCATCGCAATGCCGACGATAAGCAGGCGGAGCTGTAGACTCCGATTCTGAAACAGATTCAGGAGACGAGTCCACATCGTGACCGGACGCCGAAGGGCGACTGATCGCGGAATGCGGGAACGTTTCTGTCCAAGACCGAACATAGATCAAGCCTTCCGGACGAATGCCCGGAATCGGCCCCTAGTGTGAACTGGTGGGCGGACTTCCTGGAGGACGGGTGTCATACGCTTTGACAATCTCCCGAACCAGACGGTGCCGCACGATATCCTCACCGCTCAACTCAACCAGAGTCACCCCTCGAATTCCCTTCAGACGCCCCATGGCGTCGTTAAATCCGGACGTGACATTGTCCGGAAGGTCCGTCTGAGTGGCATCTCCGGTCACGACAATTTTCGATCCCTCCCCCATACGGGTCAGGAACATTTTCATTTGAGTGATCGTCGTGTTCTGGGCTTCATCCAGAATGATGAAGGTCTCATTCAGAGTTCGTCCCCGCATGAACGCCAAGGGGACAATCTCGACGACATCATTTTCCATGTACAACCGGACCTGCTCGAAGTTGAGCATGTCGTTCATGGCATCCAGCAGAGGGCGGAGGAACGGGTTGACTTTCGCCAGCATATCCCCCGGGAGAAATCCCAGTTTCTCGCCCGCTTCCACAGCCGGACGCACCAGCACAATTCGTCGCACCTGCTCCGATCGCAGTGCATTGACCGCCATCGCCACAGCCAGATAGGTCTTCCCACACCCCGCTGGCCCTTTGCAGAACACCAGATCGTTCTGACGAATGGCATCGATGTACCGCTGCTGCCCGGCCGTGCGTGCCTGAACCTTCTTTGCTTTCTCGAACAGATCGATGGCCCCGCTCGAGCCGCTGTCGCTGGGGCTGAGTGATCCGGTCAGCATCCGGGTCACCGAATTTTCGTTGATCACCCCATCCCGTCGGAGAATCTCGCGCATCCGCTTGAAAATCTCGTTGGTCTGCCGGACCTGATCGGGAGTTCCTTCAAGGACGATGGAGTCTCCACGCAGCACAATACTGGCCCCCAGAGAGTCACGGATTTTGCGTACGTGAGTATCCCCGGGGCCAAACAACAGGCGGGCTTCATCAGGATGAGAAAGCGGAATCAAAGTAGTCGCGTTAGACATGCATACTGCCGGAGAGGAGAGCACAGACGACGATCGGTTCGACGTTGGAGAAGGACTTATTGAGAGGCAATCAAATTGATTGAATCCAGGGACCAGTGCCCATCGTCATTTCCCGGAACTGCCAGAACAGGACAAGTTCCATCATCAGTCAAAAAACAGGTCGATCAACAGGGGAATTCCCACCCCATCCCTGGCAGACAGGACCATGAGCCCTGAACTGCCAGATTCCTCCGGTCGCAGTGAATCAGGAGGAGTGTCTGTGCGTCAAAGTGAGTCACGTTGAATCGTGAATCGAGTTTCTTTTCGCGACTCATGAATTTTACTTTTCCACGTGAGCAATGGAAAGGACATGGAAGGTGAAATCCCTATCCACATGATCAGGCTCATTTTTCCAATTGAGGGAAACTTGACAAAAGTGAGGGGGATGTCTCCTGAATCAATCCTGACAGATAGGACTTTACTTATCTCGGCCAGAGAGGACGTCCACGCGCGTCCAGAATCAGCCCCACAGTCCCCCCGTGCACTTCCGATACGACCTTTTTTCCCGGACCGTTCCCCAGATCAAATCCCCGTGCGGGAAACAGCTCGACATGGGCTCGCTCATCCACCCCAAGCGGAACAATGAGAAGATCCCCAAAGAACATTTCGCCCTGTTCTTGCGGACCAGCCTCTCTCTGGATCACGTACCGGAAGCAGGGCTTCCCTGAGCGGCCGGTCCCTTTGGCAGCAATGGCTGTCCCCAGGGCAATGAGGCAATCCTTCTCAAACACTTCCATCGCCGCCTGAGGATGAACAGACGCCAATACCCCCAGATGCGGCATCATGAAGATGCTGTCTTTCGCCAGCTCGGTAATCCCCTCTGGCTCGAAGGCATCCAGCAGCATCATGGCGGTCTGTTCCATCTTCGGAGCATGCGAGAGGACTCCTCCCGAAGCAACCAGAAGATTGAGTTTCATGTTGTCGACGATGGATTGTCCGCTCCCGCTTTGAGCGAAGATATCACCAACAGTCCGCTCCTGCTGGACCCCTTTGAGAGTCGTCGCGAACTCCCGATGCTGCTGATACGCAAGACGAAGTGCTTCACGCGCGACAGCCTGTTCAAACTCCAGGGACTCCCGCGTCTGGGGAATCGTCGTGGGGCGAATCATTTTGTTCTTCACCCGATTCCGCAGCGTCCGCTCGTCCATGGTGCGATGAACCCAGCGGAGAATATTGTGCATCCCCGCTTCCGCACAGACGTTGGAAATGGAATAGCTCATCCCCAGATTGGCACTGACGGTTCGATTGAAGACCGGCTTCCCGTCCTCACCGGAGAAGACGCTGAAGACATCTGTTGTCGCTCCTCCGATATCGACTCCGACACAGTTGATTCCGCGGGCGCGGGCAATGGCCTGAAGGATATCACCGACAGCACCCGGAGTCGGCATGATGGGGACATCTGCAAGTGCCATCAGCTTGTCGTATCCCGGGGCATGAGCCATCACGTGCTCAAGGAACAGGTCATGAATCATATCCCGGGCCGGCGCCAGGTTCTCCCGTTCCAGAGTGGGGCGGACGTTC
>CALLWY010000024.1 GCA_938015865.1 uncultured Planctomicrobium sp. | reverse complement strand
TCAGGATTCGCGTGACAGCGAGCTTGTCTTCCAATGTGACTTCCGGAACGGGAGCGGGGAGTAGCGCACTTCCCCCCCCCGAAATCAGGACAATGCAGAGGTCTGCCGGGCCAAGTTCAGACACGAGCTCGAGCATTTTGCGGGTTCCTGCCACCCCCGCTTCGGTTGGTTCATTCCGTCCTGCAGGACGAGCGGGATGCAGATGAATCCGTTCAAGATTGCGGACACAGTCCTCCGGGACGTGAACCCATCCTGTGGTCCGCTGGAGTAGTTCTTTCGGCAGGGCCTCTTCAACGGCAGCTGCCATTCCGGCACCGGCCTTTCCTGCACCAACCACACAGATTCGACTTTCCGGTGTAAAGCCCCAAGTTTCTCCAGCGATAGAAAGAATCCGGGCTTCGCATCGAATCTTCTGCGAAACGAGTCGGAAGGAGTCGACGGCCTCGACTCCGGCTTGCCAGATTGCCTCGGCATCCAGAGTGAGAGAGCTTGCCGTGTTGAACTTCGCATCGACCGTCATGGGGGACTCCGTCGCGGGGATCGGAACTGAACCGGCGTCGACGATATCGACTGACCAGCTTCAATTGCCAGCCCCTGTCTCAGGGGAGTGTAGCGGTCACCTGCCGTTCGACCCCAGCGTTTTTCAGCGATGGAACGCCATAAGTTCGTGAGATGCGCTCTGGCACGCGGGAATTCTGACGGGCAGACGAAGAAACAAACGCGGAAGACGACTCATCGAATTGGCAAATCCAAAGTTCCTGTCAGAGCTTGGGAAGGTCACCCTGCGGTGTTATTCGGAGAGAAAGACTCGAATTGTCGCGAAGAAACACGAAGCAGGAATGGCAAACGCTGACATGTCCGCCGCTGAAGTTCACAGGGGACATCGAGTCAATTGGATGGGGCTGGGAAAGATTTCCCTGCGCAAAAAGAAAAGCCGCCGGCCAGAATCGAACTGGCGACCTACGCTTTACGAAAGCGTCGCTCTGCCGACTGAGCTACGGCGGCGAAACCCGCGCCGTACGTCCTCGCCTGGAACAAATCGAGGAGTACATTTTGACTTCAATAACTGTCCTGTCGGACCTGTGCTGTATCACCCGGAAATCCTGTCGGTGATACTACATTCACGACGATGGACTTCCGGACATTACAGGCCTGTCTGAGCCGCCTGAGGAAGCCAAACTCATTCACCGCAACCAAGTTGCGGTGATCGCTGGTGCTGAATGTTCTCAGCATCCATTCTCTACGAAAACCCTTCAGAAGGAACAGGATTCGGCCTTGGATCGCCGAGATCATGTTCTCGTCAAGGTCTTCCAAAAGTGCGCCCGACTGGACTCGAACCAGTGACCTCATGCATGTCAAGCATGCACTCTAACCAACTGAGCTACGGGCGCCGAATTGGAAGGGGCACTTTAGCGGTCGAATTCCATCCGGTCAAGCCGACAGCGAACTCAGAAAATGGCATGTTGACGGATTGCCGAAGTGTGGTACCGGATTAAACAGAGAGGACGCTGAACCTCCCGACTTTCAGAGGTCGATGCCGCTGCGAAGGAGAGGGACGGCAAAAAAACGGCCCGCATACTCGAAGGTATGCAGGCCCACCATGTCGCGGAAAAAAGAAAATCAGGGATTGAATATATGGATGTGAATCCGCCGTTGATGACATGGAGATCAACAGAAACAAACTGTTTCAAAATGGAAGCAAAGCTCGGGCCAATTATTTTGCGGCCTATTAGAAAAGAGGATTGCAGTGAGATTTCGCGAGTTATCCTATTGAACCGTACGTGTGGTTCAGGTTGTATGAGTTATTTTTGCGTTATGTGTGTGTCAAAACGATGCTGCATTTCGCTGTGAAGCAGTTGTGATCAGCTCTCGGGGCATATGCGATATGGCAGGTTGGCCGGTGGCACGAGAGTTGCTTTGGCGTTCAGCCGTGGTTTTTTGAAGCAGGTCCACTCCCGCTTCAGGCCTCGTTGTTGATCCTGAATTTAAGAGGTGAGAGGACCAATCGTTTCTATTCACCTTGATCTATAAGAGCCGTGGAGCGGATGTCGATGGATCAATCGAGATCAATAATTCCACGAAACAAGTTAATTCCCCGGATTTGTGTCTGGACGACCAGGCGGCGCCCCCGAATCCTGAATCTTGATGTCTGTGACAATTCAAAATCGGAGTCAGGTCGATCGCATGTTTGATTCCACGCGCAGGGAAATCAGGAAGTTTTCATAACAGGCACGGCAGGATAATGGAATCAGCAGACGCGACTCGGGTTGAAGTTCCGATTCTGGAACCGGCGTACCTCATCGTTCAGAAGGGCGATGCCCGTCTTGAAGTGGTTGACCTCACTCAGGGAGGCCGATTCACGATTGGTCGGGCGCACACAAACCGTATCGTCCTTCAGGATGCCAAATGCAGCCGGCTTCATTGCGAAATTTTCAATCGCGGCTCTCAGTGGTTTGTTCGAGATCTTGGAAGCCGCAATGGTGTGACGCTGGATAATACCCGTGTCGAAGGGGATCAGCCGCTTCCCTATGGGAGTGTCATCCGCATCGGGGCCTGCACGTTGGTCTTTACCAATCGACCGGATGCAGCGGCTTCCGTGCCCGAGGTGACTTCGCGTGAAACGCCAGACGACGTCGAGTTCGAGATCGTCGAACGGAAGTCGGGGACCCAATACGATTCCGCTCCTGGGGTGGCCCGCGCTCATCGCGGATCGGATGATTCCGCTTCACTGTTCCGACTCGCCCGACTGATGGCGACGTGCAAGTCGGAAGCAGAGCTCTGCCGGAT
>CALLWY010000023.1 GCA_938015865.1 uncultured Planctomicrobium sp. | reverse complement strand
TGATCGTAACTCGATTTTGAAACTTTCGACTTGACATGCCGGGCTTAATCTCTAGCAAGCTGCCAAGTTTGACCTGTGTGGGCGAAGCAACTGCAACATCACAGAATTAGGAGAAGTGCAATGCCGACGACGCGTGCGTCATACGTCCCGTCGAAAGTCCGAGTTTGAATCAACGGCTGACGGGGTTGGGCGGGTTGCGGGTGACTCCACTCTGCCCAATGTGACACGAGTGGAGACGGGATTTCCTGTGACGTTGGTTAAGTGCGGGAGATTGTCGGAAAATTGATCGCTAAACTTGGTAGGAACCACTGTGTAGTGAATTTGGAGGACGCAGAACGCCTAGATCCAGTTGCAGGAACGAATCAAATTATTGATCGGTTTTCAAATGAAAATCAATGTTGTTTTCACCAGGGGCCACCGTCGCGGTGAGAGTTGACTCAGAATTGAATTTCGGAGGCGTAATGCTGACCATCTCGTCGACCATTGTATCGGGTGAAGCGGGAGGCAAGGCAGGTACTAGCCGTCCAGTTTTTCGTTGTGCATGAATTTCAACCCGGTGTGTTCCTACAATGGCTCCACGAGGCAGCTTGTAAGCGCCTTGATTGATCACGCCACCGGTGATCGGTCCGACTGTTCCGCCGGTGGGGATGAAGCTGATGGACCCTTCATCTACTGCCTCCCCGTCGATGGTGATCACCCCCGCTACGGTCCCCCGCTGAGGGCCGACGTCACGGCCACATCCCACGACCGCACAGAAGATGATTCCTGCAATGAAAAAAATCACGGCGTCACGCGAATGAGAAATGTAACTCGACATCATGGACACCATTTCATTTGACGAAGTGGATGAGGTTTCAAAAATAAGACCGACTGGTCTTGCCTCGCACGGCAGATCACGTACCGCTCACGATGCGGATGTCTAATTTGTCTGAACGCGAATATCACACTGAGAAACTTGGTTTCAGTGTGCAGCACATTTGGAAGCTCCGAATTCAGCATTCCATGAACTAACGATGCTCAAAATATTTTGAGCTGTCTTAAAATTGTCCGATGACTTCGGCGCCCTGAATTGTCCCTAACGCTCGCCATAACGCAACATGAATATTGTCGCTGATGAAACGGACTGAGCCATCTCCGAGCACGATTTGAACACCTCCAGTGTGCCGACTGCGAGAAGTTGCTGTGTGATTCATGTTCGCAACGGTGTAAGAGGCTGCACCATTGATACATGGGAGATTCATCTCAGGAAGTGAAATGCACCATCCGGCTGCGCCATAAAGTCGATCCGGACTCGTTGTGTTGGGCGTCAATTCGAGATAGATCTGAGTATTCCCAGGCTGGTCACCCCAGAAACTCCCACGATTGTCACCAGGTGACCCCGTCAATGTTTCTGCGGCGATCATCGTATTACTGGTGCCATCCGTAATGTCACGGAATTTCGCTCCACGGTTTCTTCCGAAGACAGCCAGTCGGTCTGTCGCAGATGATGCCATCTCGCTCGCCTGATAACCAGTGAAGATGCCAGCATAGTTGGTGAGAGCGTAATTTTGATTCAGCCCAAATGATTTTGTTTTCCCACCAAATCCATCGCTGGGGCATTGCATTGCAGGAATCACCTGGCCCGTGACATTGGCATTATTACCGACCCATATCACACTGTTGGGTGGGAGATTGAATTCAATTTTATTGTAGAGTGATGTCTGATCGAGAAAGGGAAGGATATGAACGAATAAAGAAGTACGGGGGCCTCCGAATCCTTGGGAATTATCCGTTCCCCCCCAGATGCAACCTGGCGGAAGAGTGTCATGCGTGTCGTGATAATTTTGAAACGCAAGTCCCAATTGCTTCAAGTTGTTCTTACATTGTGCCCTTCGTGCGGTTTCACGGGCCTGCTGCACTGCGGGGAGCAGTAAAGCAATAAGAACGGCAATAATTGCAATGACTACAAGTAATTCGATTAAAGTAAATCCGCCCATACGTTTCCGAATCGAGCACATGAAAGTCTCCTTGTGAAATCGGACAGGGGACAGCGCAAATCATGTCGCGGTCCAGTCTTTCATTCGTGAAGTGTGGGAGCGAATCAGGATATGAATGGACTATGACAGAAGGTCGCGGATGACATTGCCGTGGACGTCGGTCAGTCGATGATCCCGGCCTCCGTGCCGAAAGGTCAGCGCCTCGTGATTCACGCCAAGCTGATGTAAAATCGTCGCATGGATGTCATGTACGGTGACGGGGTCGGCAGCCAATGAGTTTCCGAATTCGTCGGTCTCTCCGTATGTCATTCCCCGTCGAATTCCTCCACCAGCCATGAAAATTGAGTAGCCGTTGACATGATGATCACGTCCGCATCTGTCACCCACTCGGGGAGTATGCGGAGTCCGCCCCATCTCACCGGCCCACAGCACAATCGTCTCGTCCAGCAGGCCTCGCTGATGGAGATCAAGGATTAAGGCAGCCACCGACTGGTCGGTGATTCGCGAATTTTTTTCATGGTTGGCTTTCAAATCACTATGCTGGTCCCAGGGAGAATTGTTCCCGTCGAAGCTCGGGCAGGTGATTTCTACGAATCGAACACCTGCTTCAATGAGCCGTCGTGCCCGTAATGCTTGGATCGCGTAGAGCCGTTGATGTTTGTCAGAGGAGTCGATTCCGTAGAGTTTTTGAATATGCAAAGGTTCTTTGGAGATGTCCGCGACGTCAGGAATGGTGCTTTGCATGCGGAACGCTGTTTCGTAGTTGGCAATGGCCCCTTCAATTGCGTTGGCGTTCGATACTTTTTCTGCGAAAATACGGTCCTGATACTCTAAAAGTTCCAGTTTTCTTCGCTGAACTTCCCCCGAACTCGACGGTAAAATGTTGTCAACCGGGATGCCCTGGGCTCGAATCATCGCCGCCTGATGAGAAGCAGGAAGATAAGAACTTCCGAAATTTTCCAGCCCTCCGTTCGGCACCCAATCGTTATTCAAGACGACATACCCTGGGAGATTGCAGTTCTCGCTTCCAAGTCCATAGGAGACCCAGGCTCCAAGGCTGGGCGCTTTTCCCAGAATTCGCCCTGTGTGAAGGAGCAAGTTCTGCTGGCCATGAAGAGGCAGCTCCCCCACCATAGAACGCACAACGCAAAGGTGATCGGCCACTCCAGCGACATGAGGAAAGAGATCGCTTACCCAAAGGCCACTTTCTCCACGTTTGCGGAATTCCCACGGGCTTCCCAACCAGACTCGCTGAGAACTTGACTGAGAAAGTTTCGAGACAGCCGAGTTCCCGATTGCCTTTCCTTCGTACTCTTTCAGCTTCGGTTTTGGATCAAACGTATCGACATGGCTGGGCCCCCCATCCATGAAACAAAAGATCACATTCTTCGCGCGAGCAACATGATGAGGTAAAGATCGAGAGCGCTGAGCTCCAGCTGAGCAACTTGCCCATTGACCTAGCAAACCTGTCAGCGCCATCCAACCAAAGCCAGTCGCGGAATGTCGCAGAAACGCTCGCCGAGAAGGGTCACAGGGAACACGTCCAGGGCATCGTCGATCCGTGGATCGCCGGTCGTCTCCTCCGAAAGCGGAACCAAAATGTGTCATGGCCCAGCATCCAATCGTTAGCGATAGTAGATAAATTCCTTGGTATTAAAGAGCGAATGCGCTACGTCAGACCAGGTTTGGAGATCGGACATCAGATTTTCTTGCGAAGGAGCTAACTCCACCGTTACCCGCGTCCAGCGTTCGAGTTCATCCGGGGATGGTTCCCTCCCGAGTGCAGCCAGAAACATCCCACGCAATCTTTCCTCCGGTTTGTTTTGACCATCCTGAACAATCGTGGTTGCCCACACTTCAGCCAGGTGTTGGACTAATGGATCGTTTAACAACGTCAGTGCCTGTGCAGGAACATTTGTGACGTCGCGCCGTCCTGTCGGCAGTTTCGGATCGGGAAGGTTGAAGCAGACCAGAAACTTTGGCGGGTCCATAATCGACATTTTGATGTACAGCGAGCGGCGGCCGTTGCCGTCGAGCGGTCCGGAGAATAACCGTTTCTGCGCATCCTCCACTGGACGAGGTGGATTGATAGGTGGTCCATAAAGCTGTGGATCTAATCGGCCGGAAACAGCGAGCATGCTGTCACGAATGGCCTCCGCTTCGAGACGGCGGGTGGGATAATGATGTAATAGACGGTTGCCGGGATCACACTCTGCACCAGCCTCGCTCACCCAGCCAGACTGACGAAACGTTTGAGAGAGAACCAGCCGACGTACAAGTTTCTTGGTGGACCACCCCTCCTCCATAAACTGGATCGCAAGCCAGTCCAGCAGTTCTGGATGA
>CALLWY010000022.1 GCA_938015865.1 uncultured Planctomicrobium sp. | reverse complement strand
CCGCCCGAAAACAAGATATTGAAACGCTTTAGTTCAGAATCGGCACCTGAAGCTCTGCTGTCAGGATTGTATTGATTCTGGCAATGGAATCGATGAGATGCGCCCGTGAGTAGTCATCGAGCTGAATCTCCTTGTTGTCGACCAGCTGTTGCGCCTGTTCCCGAAGCGTCTGAAGCTGAACACGAGTCAGTGTCCGCGCATCCGCAGGTGCAACAGAGGGTTGAGCCACAATGGTCCCCAGTCGTCGAAGGGCCTGACGCTGCAGGTTTCGACGGAAGCTGTTGATATACGGGTTGCGGTTGTCGAACTTTGCCTTCTCCGGATCGGGGATCGATTTCCATTCCGTAAAGATCCCGTCATCCAGAAGTTTCAGGTGCTCAGCCAGGGTGTAGACATCCTCACCCGGCTCCGCCTTGTATTCGTTATCTTGAATCCGGAACAGCACATTGCTTCCCAGAAGGCGGGCCAGAATGTTGTCCTGCCGAATGAGGATCTCATCGTGAATTGGAAAGTCCAGGCGGAATGGAGATCCCGTTCCCCAGTGACTCCATCGCGAGACTGCCAGATAGTTCAAATCCTTGCGGGACAGTTCAGGGACTTCGAACGCAGACTCATTGATGAGCTTCATTGCATCCCGTTGCTGCTGAGCACTGACGGTCGTGAACGGGGGACGTGCATCCTTGGCTCCCTTATGGTCCCGGCTGAGAACGATTCCACCCGGGTACTTCGCTGCGGTGCTGATCGCGGACCAGTACTCATGGAACAACAGCATGAATGCCTGCCGGGCCTTCTGATAACCTTCCCCGTCCTTCACGACCCGGTTCAGAATTTCCGGCAGCGCCTTTTTGGTCATCTCCATCTGTCGGGTCGCGAATTCCAGCGGATTCTGCCCCAGGTCGAACCGTGCCGAGTACGGATCAGGGTCAATTGACCGCGTATCCTCATCGGTGGTATACGCCAGTCCCGGTTCGGTCGATCGAGAAGCAATCTTCTGCAGCTCGGCTTTTTCGTTTCCGGAAATCGGCTTATATCCGTATTCAATTGCCCAGTAGTCGTAAGGACCGATCGTCTGGGTGTAGTACAGGCCCTGATTGTCTTTATCCGGAGAAATATTGGCCGGCGTATAATCCATGACGCTGGCAACAATTCCTTCCTCCAGTCCTTTGGTCTTGTCGTTGATCTGCTCCAGAGACTTCCAGGCACTCGCCTTGAAGTTATGACGCAGACCGAGCGTATGTCCGACCTCGTGCATCACAACTTCTTTCATCCCCTGATGGATGAATTCCTTGGGGAGAGACCCATCGCTCGTGGCGCCAGTAGCCGCAAAAAAGGCTGCCGCAAAACCGTTATATCGTTGTTTCTCCACACAGTAGTTGCACGTTGCCGAATGCCGGTGACCGACGTGCACGTGCCCCCCCATAAACGGAGTCGTGGAGCGATATCCCTGCAGGAGCAGCGCCGTCTCGGGTGGGCTTTCCGGAGTTTCTCCACGGAATGTTTCCCATCGCTGGCTCCATGAGTCCAGGAAAGAGGCATCGAAGATGATGTCTGCATCCAGAATCTGTCCGGTCCGAGGATCGACACGGGAAGGTCCCATGGCAAATCCAGCTTCGGCAGTCATCCAGCGGAATGTGTTGTAGCGGATATTTTCGGGATCGAAATTCGGGTCGCTCGGCTGGCGATTGACCTTGATGGCCCCGGCAAATCCGATCTTTTCGAAGGCCTTGTTCCATTCGAGAATCCCCGCTTCAACAGTCGGGCGGAGAAAAACCGGAACCGTGTCTTCGATGTAAAATTCGATCTGTTCCTTTGGAGGGGAAACGTCCAGTGACGGATCGAGCTTCTGAAGATTCCAGCGGTTGATGTATCGGACAAAGTGATCCGGATCATCCGCCTCGGAAAAATCCTTGATGGCGGTCAGAAAGTAACCGACCCGGTCATCAGCAATTCGAGGCTTATAGCCATTTGATCCAACCGGCGGGAGAACACTCACGCTGTAATGCACGCCGACCTGCACCCCTTTGGAATTCGGGACCGTATCGATCTGGGCATTCCCGGAGTAGACCGCATTGATTTGAATCTCCACATTCTCTGGAAACGCCTTGAGGCTGGAGATGGTGGATCGATCTTGTGCGTAACGGAATCCGGGGCCAATTTCATTTCCGACCTGAAGCTCGTCGTTCATGAAAACGTGCGTCATGTCGACGAGATATCCCCCGGAGGGGGTCTTTGTGAGAATTGGCAGGGAATACAAAACGCTGTCACTGTAAGCGAGCTGCACCGCGTTCGCTTCCGGTGTATTGGGCTTGGCGCGAAACCGGACGTTTCGCTGGATCACGTAAATCTTCTCTTCAGATTTCTTGAACGCCCAGATCGCATCATCGCCGAACCCCCAGGACATCCCCCCCAAGACCATCCCGCGGCTGATTCCCCGCGCGATCGATGGAATGATGATGTACTCCTTTTTCAGAGAACTCTCTGAAAGCTCAACCAGCATCTGCTGATCACTGTGATAGATCGTCCACATCCCCTGGACTTTTTTCTTTTTGTCGATGAGCTGGTCGAATTTGGAAGCTGGCTGCTGTGGCTTCGCTCCGTCCTGTGCGTGAACTGGCAGTGAAAGAACAAGCAGATTCGCCGCGAATGCTAGTGCGAAGAAACGACGAAACATGGAGTGATACCTGTTAGTTGAAGGAATGGGAGATCGTCTAACTTTATCAGAATCCCCTAATCCTTAAAACTTATCTGATATTACAAACTGAATGCGCCCGGAAGCCCGGATGGTGCTGCATTTCAACGGGCCAGAGTAGCGGATGAACCACCTGAAAGTGGGTGATGCCTCACGGCAACGTCCCCTTTTGAGCGGAACAGTTGAGAAAATCCCTACATCTCCCGACCAATACTTCGCATCTCAGTGGAATCAGGCAACAAGGAATTGCAGTGACTCGCCACTGCCGGGGAATTCATCGCCTGATTTGACCAAAGAGAGTTACCAGGCGGGGTCACTTTCGGGATTAAATCCGGCGGATCATTCCCAAAACACCTGAAAGCTATGACACAAATAGAGATAGAACCCAAAACCTTTGCTGGAGAAAAGCTCTATTTGTTCAGAAGAATTTGAATACTGGCTTTCTCACGCAGTTCATGAACCTGCTGAGACCACAGTTCCCGGCTGATCTCTTCCAGAATTTCCGGTCGGGCATCTTCCAGCACCAGTTGCCCGGGAATCACACTTTTCGTTTTAACGATGTGGACTCCCGAGCGGGATCGGAATGGATGACTCACTTCGCCGGGGGGAGTATTGAAAGCGACTCGGGAGATCGACTCATCGACCTGTCCAGAGAACTCAAACTCACCCAGATCTCCTCCGCGTCTTGCGGAAGGACTTTGAGAATGGGTCTCTGCCGCCTGCTCAAACGTCATTTTCCCGGAGACAATTTGATCCCGAATCTCGTTGAGTCTCGCCTCTGCTGACGCCCAGTCCGCTTCACTCGCATCGGGGGGAAGGATCAGGACAATCTGAGAGGCTGCAACACGGGTCCCATCCAGTTCGCGACGTCGGGTCTCCCAGATGGATCGAATCTGGGACTCCGTCACACGAGACTGCACGTACCTTTCCCATGCGAGCGGAAGCTGCAGGATTTCGCGGGCCGACTTCTCATTCAAATGGAGTCGTTTCAGGACGTCATCGAGCGTTTCCCCCTGTTGGGCAATTGCCTTCTGAATCAGTGCCATCCGATGATCGACCACATCCGGGCTCGCGGTGATTTTTCTGGACCGCAGAAACTGGCGAATCAGTTCGCGGTCGATGGCATCGTTCAACAACTTCTCCCGGTTTGTCTCGTCCGCCTCTTGAGTAAGTGCGCGGAAATAAAACGGAAGCTGGAGGTCCTCAGCTGTCAGGCGTTTCCCGTTCACCACAGCCACAACCTGACGGGACTCATCTGCTGAGGCGGTACGTTCCGGGAGCCCACAGAGGGCGAATACCACCAGAAATGCCGCGGCAACCATCCGTGCGCAGGCATTCCGAGTTAATGCTGATGTGAACATGGACTCTGATCCCTCTTGAGTCGGATTCCTTGAGACAAGCAATGGCACGTACGGGAATCAGTTCCCTTTCAATCCAATCCCGGAATACTGAAACCCGAGCTGCTTCATCTTGCGTGGATCGTACAGATTTCGGCCATCCATAATGACGGGAGTCGCCATCTTGTGAAGGATGTAGTCAAAATCCGGGTTCCGGTACTGATTCCATTCCGTGCAAATGGCCAGCGCTTCCGCCCCTTCCAGGGTGTCATATTGATGAGAATGATAGTGGAGGACATCCCCCAATTTCTTGCGGACGTTCTCCATCGCCACCGGATCGTGGACGTGAAGTTCCGCCCCGGCATCCAGAAGTGCCTGAATCAGGACTAGCGACGGGGCTTCCCGAATATCATCGGTTCGCGGCTTGAAGGCCAATCCCCAGATCGCAATTTTTCGCCCCGCCAGTTCTCCCTTGAAGTGCTTCTTCAGTTTTTCAAACAGGACTGACTTCTGACGGTCATTGACGGTGTCCACCGCTTCGAGCAGCGTCGCTTTGAAGTCGTGACGGCGGGCTGTCGCAGTCAGGGCTTTGACATCCTTCGGGAAGCACGACCCTCCATAACCGACTCCGGGAAAGAGGAACTGGAATCCGATCCGTTGATCGTGACCGATTCCCCTTCTCACATCGTTGATATCCGCCCCAACCAGTTCGCAGAGATTCGCCATTTCATTGATGAAGCTGATCTTGGTCGCGAGCATGCAGTTCGCGACATATTTGGTCATCTCTGCACTTTCCAGCCCCATCACCAGAAACGGATTCTCTGTCCGAAGAAATGGCTGGTACAACTCTCGAAGGACTTCCGCGACCTGGGGTTTCGTGACGCCCACAACGACCCGGTCCGGCTTCATAAAGTCATCGATCGCGCAGCCTTCCTTAAGGAACTCGGGGTTCGAAGCGATATTGACGTCGCGTCCCGTCAGTTCATCCAGCCGTGCCTTCAGTGCCCGGTTCGTTCCGACCGGAACCGTACTCTTCACAATGACAATGGCCTCTTCCGAGAGATAGGGGGCGAGACCTTCCCCCGCTGCAAAGACGTACTTCAGATCGGCCGAACCATCCTCTCCTTCGGGTGTTCCCACAGCAATAAAGATACAGTCCGCAGAAGGGACAGAATCAGCCCCGGAAGTGGCAAAGTGGAGACGGCGGGCCTGCACGTTCCGCTTTACCATTTCCTCAAGCCCCGGTTCATAAATCGGAATTTCAGCCTTTTTGAGGCGTTCAACCTTGTCGACATCAATATCGATGCAGACCACATTGTTGCCACTGTCTGCGAGGCAGGTCCCGGTCACCAATCCGACATATCCCGTACCAATCACAACAATATTCATCTTTTTCAAAAGCCTCTGAACACGGGGTCATTGGAGGATTCCCGAACTCGTTTCCAGCCTGCCATTTTGGGCAACCGAACTTCATTCGTAAGGCTGAGTTTCTCACCGACAGCCCCTCAAAGTCTACTCTTCTTTCTGACGAGTGGGAAAGAACATTGGGAAATTCAGCCGCGAGAGGGCCTGTTCTGCCAAACAGAGCCGTCCGTTTTCTCACATGAAATGGATTGGTACCATTCGCGACGGAAATCTCTGCCGTACGGGAATAAGTGTCTAACGGATGGCTTCTCAGTTCATCTGGTCAGGAGACACCTGTTCCAAATGGCGAATTGTCCGCATCCTTCTCTGAATCGATCTCACGATTGCGTCTGATACCCAGCTTCACTGGTCAGGAGTTCTGAATGCAGCCTCTCATCGAAATCCGACACATCGCCAAGCGGTTTCCGGGGGTGGTTGCTCTGGATGATGTCTCCTTTGATGTGCTTCCGGGAGAATTTCATTCCATCTGCGGCGAAAATGGTGCTGGGAAAAGCACACTGATGAAAATCCTTTCGGGCGTCCTGACGGACTACGAAGGGGACATTCTGATCGACGGGGAGCCGGTCCGTTTTACCAGTACCAAAGATGCCGAAGCTGCTGGAATCAGCATTATTCATCAGGAATTGAACCTGGTCGAAGAACTCAGTGTTGCCGCGAATATCTTTCTGGGACGGGAACTCCGTTCTGGCCCATTTCTGAACGAACGGGCGATGAATGACGCAGCGGCCATTCTGTTTGAGCAGTTGAAATGCCCGATTCGCCCTCATCAGAAAGTGAAGGAACTGAGGATCGGGGACCAGCAACTTGTTGAAATCGCCAAAGCGCTGGCACTCAAGTCCCGGATTCTCATCATGGACGAGCCGACCAGTGCACTCACTGAAACGGAGGTGGAACGTCTCTTCGGTGTCATTCAGACCCTCAGGGAAAGCGGGGTAACGATTCTCTACATCTCCCACAAAATGGAAGAAGTATTCCGACTGTCGGACCGTATCACCGTGCTGCGAGATGGGAAGCAGATTCGTACACTCAACCGGACAGAGACCACCCCGCTTCAAATCACCCACCTGATGGTCGGGCGCGAGTTACAGAACCTGAATCTGGCAGAACAGCGGAGTCACGGGGGACCTGTCCTCGAAGTGCGCAATCTGTCGTTGCCGTGGCCCGGACATGCCCGTCAGTACCGGTTGGAAGGGATCTCCTTCAACTTGCACAAAGGAGAAGTCCTTGGAATTGCGGGGCTGATGGGGGCCGGACGGACCGAGCTTCTCGAATGCCTGTTCGGGGCCAATGAAGAGCCGATTCAGGGGGAAATCTTTCTTCACGGGAAACCGGTCACCTTCTCCCACCCAGCCGACGCCACCGCCGCAGGAATCGCCATGGTCACCGAAGACCGGAAGCGGCTGGGGCTGTTTTCCCAGATGTCCGTTAAGGAAAACATCACACTTTGCACGTTGAGCCGCTCCGTGAAAGGAGGACTGATCAGTTCCTCCCGAGAACGGGAAGAAGCGGAAGCGGGGGTCCGGGAGCTGGGAATCAAGACCGCTGGTGTCGGTGCAGCCATCACCAGCCTTTCCGGGGGAAACCAGCAGAAGTGCATTATTTCGCGCTGGTTAAAGACCAATCCGGCGGTTCTGCTTCTGGACGATCCGACACGCGGAATTGATGTCGGCGCGAAAGCGGAGATTTATCAGGTGATTGATCAACTCTGCCGACAGGGATTGTCCATTATCGTGACGTCCAGCGAGCTTCCCGAACTGATCACGCTGGCAGACCGGATTCTGGTCCTTTGTGAGGGCCGTCTTTCCGGGGAGTTGTCCCGAAGCGAGTTCACCGAGGAACGGCTGATGGAACTGGCCACTCAAGTTCCCGAACTCCAAACCTGATTTCGAACCGTATTCATTGGGAATCATCGCTGTCGCGGTTTCGGGAAAGGGACCGGGACTGGCAGCAAAGTTGCCGTGCGCCGACCTTCTTTCGCACCGCCGATGGCCATCGTCAATTTGGTACTGGAACAGCCGGCCTCGGACCGTTCAACCAGGCCGTTCAAGCTGTCGAGGGGCATCGGGCCCTCAAGCCGATTGGGCCACTCCGCAAAACCGGCAGTTTTGACAACTTGATTTTATTCATGGCGTGCCCGTGGGAACGACGATATTGACCCTGTTGTCGTCGTCAAAATCCACTTGACTGCTACAGAACGGGCCAATTCATCAATTCTCCGTTTGCCGCCCCATTTTGACTCAAGTTGATCGGATTCAGATCAATTCCCTCATCACAAAGTGCTTCCCTTTGTCCTCTCGTATGTTCCTACTTCGGTCCTATCGGAGCCCGATTCTGGCGATGGCGGTGCTCTGCCTCGTCCTGAATTCAGGAGCACTGAAGACCGTCATCGCTCAGGATGCACTGGTTGACCACGTCTTCTCTGATCCGGTGGAGCCAGCATCCAGGATTCAGCTGACTGCAACCGAATCAGGATCACCCCCTGCACTCCTTCCTCCCCCCGAACCCGAGGAAGAGGACCTCCTGCAACTGCGGCGGGAGCTGGAGGAGATGAAAAACCGGATTCTCCAGCTGGAAGCAGATCAGCATGTGATTCCGGAACCGGTCACACCAAAAAAGAAGTACCCGACGTTTACAATCACCGGGTTTACTCAGCTCGACAGTGCTCTTTACGACCAGAGTCAAAACAATAAAGACACGGTCGGAAATGCCCAGAACGGAACAGGATTCCGTCGTGCACGTCTGGCTGTCAAAGGCAAAGTGGCGGAGCACACCAACTATCAGGTGGAAATGGACTTCGCGACCGCCGGACACCCCAGCTTCTTCGACACCTATGTCGAACAAACGAATGTTCCCTGGCTGAGCGACGTGAAAATCGGGCAGTTCTGCCAACCATTCAGCATCGACGCCCTGACTGGATTCCGCAACCTGACATTTCTGGAACGCTCTCTGCCGTTTCTTGCCTTTGTTCCGTTTCGCCGCGTCGGGGCGCAGTCCACAAATCTTTCCGAAGATGAAATGACCGCCTTCGCGATCAGCGTCTATCGGACAGGCGGATTTCAAAACGCCCCTTTGGGGGACAACCGCTTTGGCGTGGATATTGGAGATGAAGGGGGGATCTCGATTTCCTCCCGAATTCACCATCTGGTTCAATACGACCCCAACGTTGGTGACCGATATCTCTGGGCGATTGGGGCAAGCTACAACTACAGCGTCCTGGCAGCCAACACCGCTGACGGGAGTACGAGTCCGGTCCCGTTTTACCGAACTCGCGTGTTACCGGAGTTCGGACCTCTGGGAAATTCCGACATGTCGCAACCCTTCGGGGATGCAAACAATATGACCCCTTCGTTTATTGATTCCGGGCGTTATCGGGCCAACTACTTCAACCTCATCGGCCTTGAGACGGTCTACCAGAATGGACCTGTCGGGATCACATCGGAATACATGATCAATGTCGTCGACAGCCCGGTTGGACCAATTTTTTACCACGGAGCCTATGCCCAGATTGCCTATCGGCTGACGGGAGAGCACCGCTCCTACAACAAGACTCTCGGGACGCTGGGAACGCTGGTTCCCAATACCGATTTCATTTCCTTCCGGCATGGAGGAGTCAAAGGGTGGGGGGCCTGGGAAATCGCCGCCCGCTGGTCATTTGTTGACATCCGTAACCCGGATGACCTGAATCCCTACTATCTGAACGGCACCAGCAATGTCGGGAACGGTATCCTGAATGATACAACGGTCGGGTTCACCTGGTTTCTCAATCAGCACTTCAAAATCCAAGGGAACTGGATTCACTGCATGCTGGATAACCGGGTCAGGGGATATAGCACAGCGGACCTGCTCGTCTCCCGGGTCCAGGTCGACTTCTGACCGAGAATCGGCCTCTGGAGAAATCCGTCTCAGCAGAAAACAGAACCTGCCATCTCAAAAACGCCTCAACATCTGACTATCGCTGGCGTTGCGTCAATTCCCGATCAATATCATTCGAGGCATTGACCGCTGGAATTCCAAAATTCGACACGTAGATCGTGAAAATCAGTCCCAGAAAACAAAGCCTCAGTACAAAGGCCCGGAGGCTCAGCGGGGCGAAATCTCGCACCGGGCTCGCCGTTTCCGTCGGCGGCGGGAACCCCAGTGCTTTCCGAATCCCATCTGAAATCCTGTCAGGACGAGCGGGTCGAACCACACGCATTCCTAAGTCCGATCATGACAATTTTGACGAATCCTTCGCCCGTCAGCAGAATCAATTGTCCGAAAAAGATCAATCCTGATCTCAGGAATTCATAAAGGATTCCCGTTGGAGGAGTTGCCGACGCACTCCCGCTTCGGCGCAGTGGCTGCTACGATGCGTCCAAGACGGGTTGTCCTGACTTGTTTTGAGAACAACTTTTGCCGACAACCCGATCCAATGCGAACTGCTCCGGACTGAAGCAGCGCCCAGAGTTGGCCCCTGATCGTCGCAACTGAGGTTTATCCAACGTGCAGGATAAGCCCGGTTGCAGAAAGCAGTTCACATCATGGCAGGCAGGATTGAAGACAGATTCAGAGAGACCCATTGAGTCATGGCGGATTCCTTACAACTTGACGACACAGCATTTGCCATTTGGCAGGCTCTCTCCCAACGCGACCGGGCCGGAGTTTTCGAACTCGCCAGCGAATTGAAGCTGGACCAGTCCCGCGTGATGGCCGCTGCGACAGAAGCAGCCGCCAAAGGCTGGATGATGATTGAGGAAACCGTCAGCGAGGAGCTTGTTCCGGTAGAAAACGCTGCGGAACTGGTGCGTGCCGGTCTCCCGGAACGGAAGGCACTCCGTCTTCTG
>CALLWY010000021.1 GCA_938015865.1 uncultured Planctomicrobium sp. | reverse complement strand
GCCGCTGGCGATGAACTCGGTCGAAGCGAAGGAACTCGCTACACTCGCCAGCGAGAAGGGGTTGTCGCTATCAACGGCCCCATGCTCCCTGCTGAGCGAAACTGCACAAACGCTCTGGAAGGGGATCAAGGACGGGGTCGTCGGGCCTGTTCGTCTCGTTTACGCCAGTTTTGACGATGGAATGGTGCATCGACAGGACCCGACGCGCTGGACCAGCTCTTCCGGGGCAAAATGGCCCGCCAAGGATGAATACGAGATTGGCTGCACATACGAACACGCCGGATACGTCCTGACCTGGCTGGCAGCCTATTTCGGTCCTGCCCGTCGCATCACCGCTTTCTCCTCAACGCAGATCCCGGACAAGGGGATTAAGGTCGACAGCATGGCCCCCGACTTTACTGTCGGCTGCATTGAATATGACAACAACATCGTCGCCCGGGTCACCTGTGGAATCATTGCTCCGGTAGACAAGTCGATTCAGATCATCGGCGAGAATGGTGTCCTCTATACGAAATACGTTCGCAACGACGGTTCCCCCGTCTACTTCAAAAAGATCCCCTACAATCGAATCACCCACGGAATCGCGTCGCGAATCTCAAACTGGCGGATTCGGATCGAAAGCCTGCTGCGGCTTCCTTTTTCGATCTCAGGAACACTCTTCGAAAAGAAATATCCGTACGCCCGACCACCAGTCTTCCGGTCTGCGACGAGCAACAAACTGGTCGACTTTCTCCGCGGACCGTCTGAACAGGTTGAAGCAATCAAGCAAAATCGGCCATGCCGACTCTCGGCAGACCTTGGCGTCCACATGGTCGAAATCATCGAAACGTTACAGTACCCGGAGCGATTTCCCCGCCCGAGAACACTCGAAACAACGTTCGATCCCATTGCTCCGTTACCGTGGAAATCCCGCTGAGATTCCGCTCATCATTACATGCGAAATCCTTTCTGTCGAACTCTCTTGTCCTCTTGCCGACGGGGCAGGTTGATCGTCTGTTCTGTGGTCATATGGCAGCGGCGCTCCCTCTGGTGTACAACCTTGTTTCCAGTGCGCAATCCGCGCCGGAGTGAGTCGCCCGGGCCGAGCCAACCCGAACGAAAGCCGTTGCCACACTGATGACCATCGACCTTCTCGATCCACTGTTTGATCCGCGAAGGATTTCTCCAGACCATCTTCGAGAACTGGTTTGGAAAACGCTGGATCTGGCCAGCGGTCAGCCGGACCACCCCTGGCGGTTGCCAATTCTTGGGACTGTCGGAGACGGAAAGGCCCACCAGCGCATCGTTGTCCTTCGCGGTGTCGATCTCTCACAGCAACTGCTGTTGGCACACACCGACATCCGCTCCCCCAAGGTGGCACAACTACAAACAAACACTCATGCCAGCTGGCTGTTCTACGCCCCTGCGCCGCGTGTCCAGCTCACGCTGTCCGGACCGGTTCGAATCCACACGGATGATGAGACCGCGAACTCGGAATGGAAGCGACTCCCCATCGGACCCAAGAGGGATTATCTCTCACCACTTCCACCAGGCGCACTCTTTCCGCCTCCCTGCGTTGAAGAGTCGGCCCCACTGGAGCGATCGGCGTCCGCTCCCAATCGCGATCCCGAGATCAGCGACGGCAATGATCAGGGCCGAGAGAATTTTGCCGTTCTCGCCGGTGAGGTCGGCGTCATGGATCTTCTGTTCATTCGCCCCGTTGAACATCTCCGCTTCCGAATGACACGCACGAACTCAGGCTGGCAGATGGATCGGCTGGTTCCTTGAACCTCTCTTTGTGGAGAGAGAACCATTGGGGTAATGCCTTGCTGGACACCAAACTGTCGGCGCACAAAAAAAGCGGTCACCCGTTATGAGTGACCGCTTGATCGGCTTCAGACAGACGTCATCCGCAATGTTCAGGCAGCAGGACCACCGGGCATCGGATTATTCATCGGGCCGGGTTGCTCCTGCGGACGGGCCGGCTGAGCGGGGGTCGGAACCTTGTTCGCTCCTTCCGGGACAGGCTGTGTAGCACCATAGGGAGCGACCGTTCCGCTGCAGTTTCCGGTTTCGCATCCCCCCGTGGCGCAGCTGGCACAGGGAGCCACTCCACAGCAGCTTTCGACCGGAACCATTCGGCAGACTTCGTAAGCCACCTGACGAGGAACCACCTTGGCCACCATACGGGTCACGGTAAACTGTTCCTGTCGGGGAACACACTTGGCAACTCGAACGTTGACGGTGTACGGCTCCAGACGGGTGACGCAGTAAGGAACCTTGCGGGTTCGTGTCTCGGTGACAATCTTGCAGGTCCGGGTCGGGACGCGGCAGGTGCGGGTTTCAGTAACCATCTTGCAGACCTGATACGGGACCTGTCGGGTCTGAGTCTCACAAACCCATCGACAGACACGAACCGGAATGTTTTCAGTCACCTGTTCCGCAACCATCCGGCAAACGGTAACCGGGCAATTTTCAACAACCTGCTCCGGAACCATTCGGCAGACCTGAACCGGGCAGACCTGGCGGACAACCTGCGGAACATAAGTGGTGCAGGGGACCTGGCACTCCACAACCTGTGGGCACAGGCGACGCTTGTAGACCGTCGTCGGTGGGCACTGAGTCAGAAGAACACGTGGGCACCCGTTGCAGTCATAAGTCACCTGCGGGACCATCTTCCCCGGGATCACGACGGGCTGATCGACCCACTGATAGACAACACGTCGGACGGGACGCATTGTGGTCACGGGGCGCATTACAGTGTAACAGCGTTCCTGATTGACCGTCTCGACAACCTGTCGCATCACGGTACGAGTGACCTGACGGTTGATCGTTTCCTGAACCGGTCGGTAAACCGTTCGGCAGACCGGCCGATTGACGGTTTCAAATACTGGACGCGAGACCTGATACGTTTCCGTTCGGTAAGCGGTTTCCATCACGGGCCGCTGAACCTGATACTGCTGTTCGTAGAAGCTGGTTTCGTAAATCGGCCGACTGACCTGATACTGTTCTTCGCGCCAGGCCTGTTCGACAACGTTTCGATAGCACGTTTGCTGAACGTCTTCGTAAACAGTCTCCAACACGGTCCGCGAGCAGGTTTCCTGAACCGGTTCGCAGACAGTTTCATAGATCGTTCGATAGCAGGTCTGCCGCTCCACCTTACAGGTGGTGTAACAGGAGGTCGGAGCACAGAACGAAACAGGGCAGGCAGCATAGCCCGGTCCGTGCAACCAACCCGCCTGAGTCGCGGTGCCGCAGCAGAGAGCCGCCAACAGGGCAACCGTTCTCCCGAGCATGGTACGCATCACAGATTTTCTCCAAACATTCGTCACAGGTGTCTGTCTCAGTCGTCTTAGCTGATGGGTCGAACCCTCCTGGTCCGAACGTTTCACATCCATGCTGCCATAGCCAAGGTCGCTCGGCAATCATGAAAATGGCCGAGTGACGGGGGAATTTGCATGCCAGAACTGGCGAAAACCAACAGATTCTCCCTTTCGATCCTACTGTTCACTTTTGGCAATCTTGAGCAGAAAGCAACAAATTGCGCCCCCAGACGCAAAAGAGATGAGGCCTAGCTGTCAAAGTCGGAAGAGTTTGACCTGACAAAGCAGATTTCACAGGATTGCCCGTCTGCGTTGACCTGAGAGGTTGCACAACTCAGGAGCATATTCCCGACAATAGGGCCCAGCGCTGAGTTCCCAACAGAATCCAGCCCCGGGACAGATCGGATTCACACATTTCCGCATCTGTCCACTTTTTTTCTTGCGAGTTTTACGGAAATCCTGTTCTGCTGGTATGATGAATCAGCAATGATCATTGCAGGAATTGATCGGGAACTCGCGGTCATTTGCAGGAGAAGAATGGCTTGCGTTCTCTATCAGTTCCGCTGCCGCGTTGGTCTTGACCGGCCCCTTCATCCCGAACTGTCAAAGGGACTGTGATGGCAGAACCGCGTTTGCTCCGTCGGCTGGATCTGGTCGGAAACCGGTTAAGAACGCTACGGTCGCTGTGGACCGCATCGCTGGGATGGGCGATTCTCTCCATTGCCATTCTGATCCTCTGGGCGACGAATCAACCGTCACTGGCCTTAAGCGTCACTCTCTTCGCCGTTCCGACGGTGATGATCTGTGCGGCGGTCGCTGGTGCCCGACGGAAAAGCGACCGACATCAGGCCGCTCTCCTCATTGAAAAAACCTATCCGGAACTGGATTCCCGACTGATCACCGCAGTGGAACAGCACCCTCCCGGTGGGGGATGGAACTTCACCTACCTCCAATCCGAGCTGCTGACACAAACGTTTGCCCAGCTGCGACACCAAAACTGGCATCGGGCGGTTGCCAGCCGACGAATCATGGTGGCCCACATTGTCCATGGCTGCCTGCTGATCCTGTGTGTCACGCTCATCTGGCCCATGGTGAGCGCACTCAATGTCACGTCGACGAGAACAGATCAATTTCACGCTGATTCCGGACCTCGCGGGACAGGGATGAAGGTCACGGTTGAACCGGGAGACGTGGAACTCGAACGAGGCTCCAGCCTTCTCGTCCTTGCCCGGTTCCCGGAACAGACTCCCACTGCCGTCGAACTGGTAGCAGTGGATGAAGACAATAAAGAAATCCGGATTCCGCTGCAGAAGAGTCTTGAAGATCCGGTGTTCGGGGGACGTCTCTCTTCAGTTCAAAAGGACCTGAAATACCACGTCGAGTTCGATGGCATCCAGTCGGACACCTTTCATGTCTCACTCTTCGACTTACCGGCTCTCGTCAAAGCGGATGCCACTGTCATTTCACCCGAGTTTACGGGCCTCCCTCCCAAGACAATCGAAAACGTCCGGAAAGTGACCGTCGTTGAAGGAGGGACCGTCGAATTGGTTTGCGAGTTCAACTCCACACCGACCACGGCCCAATTGCTCGATGAAAAACGTGGGGGAATGCCGATCGATCTGACCGCCCGTCCTGACAATGAACGGGTCGCAACAGCCCGGTGGACATTCGATGAACCGGGAGATCACCGCTTCAAGCTTCGACTTTTGGATCAATCGGGGCGCAGCAACCGTGACCCCGTCGAATTTCGTATTACCGTCGCCCCTAACCGCGAGCCGGATCTGAAGGTGACATTTCCTTCAAAGGACCTGCGGGTCTCATCCCTTCAGGAACTGCTGCTGGAAGCGCGTGCTTCGGACGATTTCGGACTGACGGGCATGGGGCTGATTTATCAGACTCCGACAGGAGAGGAGGAGGTGATCGACTTCGGCAAGGCGGCAGCTCCCGATGAAACAGCCCGGGTGGAACATCTTCTTGCAGTCGAAAAACTGAAAGCCAAACCAGACGACCTGATTTCCTACTATTTTTATGCGGATGACATCGGGCCACGTGGAGAGACCCGGCGCTCCTTTAGCGATCTGTTCTTCGCGGAAGTGCGTCCCTTTGAAGAAATTTTTCGACAGGCTCCCGAAAGTCCATCAGCATCCTCATCCGCTTCAAACAGCGCACAAGGTCAGGAGGGGAGTCCCACTTCACAACTACTCGATCTTCAGCGAGACATCGTCACCGCCAGCTGGAATGTACTCCGCAAAGAGAGACAGGATCGACTCTCGACAAGTTTTCAAAGCAATGTCGAGACGCTGGAGCAGTCGCAAAGTGAAGTTCTGGAGCTGACGCAAACGCTTTCAGGTCAGGTCTCGGACGAAATGCTGAAACGATATGCCCAACAGGCAGCCCGGAACATGGCGGAGGCCGCCCAACACTTTCAACAGGGGAAGGCCAATCAGGAACTCTCTGAAATATCTCAGGGACGAGTTTCCGCGCAGAGAGCCTATCAGGAACTCCTGAAATTGCAGGCCCACGAAAGCATGGTCGCCCAGTCTCAGTCGGGCCAGTCCCAGCAGGGAGGGGCCAGTCGCCAGATGAACCAGCAGCTCGATTCCCTGAGGCTGAAAAATGACCGCAACAGATATCAGTCCGAGCGGCAGGCTCAACAGGAGCAAACCCAGGCGGATCAGGCATCGCTCCAGGTCCTGAACCGCCTGAAGGACCTCGCCCGTCGACAGGAGGACCTGAACCAGCGGATTCGCGAGCTGGAAATGGCGATGCGAGAGGCAACTGACGAAGAACAGCGAAATGAAATTCAGCGACAGCTTCAACGGCTGCAGGAGGAGCAGGAGGAACTGCTTCGAGACCTGGACGATGTTCGCGAGAAAATGGATCAGGCTCAAAACCGTCAACAGATGGCAGAGGCTCGTGAGAAAGCCGAAGAGACTCGTGAACGGCTTGTCCGAGCATCCGAAGCGTTAAAGGAAGGCCAGACTTCCCGAGCCCTCACCGAAGGGACGCGTGCCCAGAGAGAATTTCACGAACTGGAAGAGGATCTGCGCAAACAGGCAGCGGGCCAGTTCGATGATCGCATCCGACAACTTCGGGAGGATGCCCGGGAACTAACCCGGCGTCAGGAAGAAATCGCCGAGAAGATTCAGGAATCTCCGCAATCGCTTCGGCGTCAGCAGAGGACTCTCGGAGACACCCCCGCAACCGAGGACGCGAAAGACCAGCTGACCAGAGAACTTCAAACGCAGAAGGACAAGCTGGAAGAGATCATGAATCGAACCCGGTCTCTCGTCGAGGACTCGGAAACAAGCGAGCCAATTCTGTCCAAGCGACTCTATGAAACCCTTCGCGATCTCCGAAAGTATCAACCGGAAGAGGCACTCGATGCGGCCGTGCAGTTCAGCCAGCAGGGGATTCGTTATCAGATTCCCGAACTCGAACGTCAGGCGCGTGAAGGGATTCAACATCTTCAGTCCGGGATTGAACAGGCCGCTGAAAGCATCCTTGGAGATGAAGAAGCGGCGCTGAAACTCGCCCGCAGCGAGCTTTCCGAACTGACAGAAGCGCTCCGACGAGAGCTTGCCATGAACGACGCTGAATTCAGCGAGCGACAGCCTGGCGAACGCCAGTCGGACAACTCCCCCTCGACATCGGGGAGCAATTCCCAATCCCCCTCAGATTCGGCAGATCAAACAGAGCGCAGCGGCAGTCGGGACGACCAACTCCCCGGAAACACCACCCCTCCCGGTGAAGGCAGTGAACGAGCCAATCGAACCCCAGCCCCCACGGACGGGGATCGGGACACTCGCGAGAATTCCGAAATGAATTCGTCGGGACAGTCATCGCGGGGAGACGCTCAGGACCAGTCTCCCCAGCCATCGCCTTCTGGGGAACGCCCATCCCCATCAGGCGAGCAATCCGGAGAGCAGCAACAACCGGGGCGGGGACAACAAGGCCAACAAGGGCAACAACCGAATGGACAGCAAGCGAGGCAGCAGAGCCAGCAACCATCCGGACAAGTCCAACGGGGATCAGGCCAGCAACAGGGCCAGACGGGAGAGCCTTCTTCCTCAGAGAACAGAGGACTTTCTGAAGACCTGCAACGATTATTGGGCCTCGGCGGCGCTTCTGGTGGGGGGACACTTCCAGAGGAGGGGCCGCTTACCGGAGAGCGGTTTACGGAATGGTCCAACCGACTTCAGGATGTCGAAGACCTTTTGCCCACTCCGGAGCTGCGGGCTCAGGCAACAGCCATCCGGGACCGCGCACGTCGGGAGCGAATCGAAATCAAACGTCATTCGAAGGCTCCTGACTGGGAGCTTGTCCGCACGTCGATCTATGGTCCCTTGATCGAACTGGAATCTCAGGTCGCGGAAGAACTCGCTCGTCGAAATCCGGAAAAACAAATTGTCCCGATCGACCGTGATCCTGTTCCGGAACGCTACTCTGAATTTGTTCGAAGTTACTACGAACAGCTTTCGCGGCAATCCGGCAGCAACGATTAACAGCGAAATGATTCGCAGTTCCTGCCGTCTTCTTCAATCGCATAAACACAAATTTGCGGTCGACTTACGGATTCCGGCCGAACCTGCGTCTTTTCTCACTGTAAAATCGCCTCCATGCACAAAGTTGGGTTCACATTGCTCGAATTTTCGATAGATTCTTCTGTTGGGCACTGCGGGAGAAGCTGAATGCTGGAATTCGCGGGGCGAGCAACAATAAGTCGATTGTTCATTCTTGGACCGCGGAGTATCAGGCTGTGGATTCGGAATCGGTTTCAAGCTGGATCCGACAACTCGGCCAGGGGAATCAGACAGCAGCATCCCGGCTCTGGGAGCGATACGGTCCTGCCCTAGAACGTCTGGCACGAAGCCGATACGGTCCCGCTCTGAACGCCACTTTTGACGAACAAGACCTTGCGCAGAGCGTCTTCTTCGCGTTATGGAAAAATGCCGAAGCGGGTGGCCTCGACGAGATCCGTGACCGGTCTGAGCTCTGGTGGCTCCTGCTGAAACTCACCCACAGACGCGCATGTTCTCGCCTGAGGTACAACCAGGCCCAGAAGCGAAGCGGAGAAGTCTCCGCGCAGACGCTGGTGCAATCGTCATCAGGCGCACTGGACCCTCTGGGCCAGTTTGCGAATCCGCGGGACCTCCCCCCGGAGCTGATCGTCGTGCTGAGTGAAGAGCATGAGAGGTTGATGGGACTCCTCCGCAACGACCAGCTCAGAGAAATTGCCGGGATGAAGCTGGAAGGTTATTTGGTTGAGGAAATTGCGGAAAAACTGGGGATCAGCGCGCGCAGCGTGATACGTAAACTCAATCTGATCCGTGAGCAGTTGGATCAGGAGCTGCTGAATGACTGATGCGGGCGCGGGCCATCACGATTCCCCAACTTACTGGAGCAATCTCATTGATCAGATTTGCGACCAGTACGAACAGGATTTTCGTAATCAACGGAACCCTCGGATTGAGGAGTGTCTGGAGCAGTTTCCCGAGGAGGGACGCGAGAAACTCTTCCGCGAACTGATCCCGCTGGACATTGCCCTGTTTCAGGAAATCGGAATTGCGCTGACGCACAAGTTCTACGAACTCCGGTTTCCACAATATGCTTCCATCCTGAAGGAACTGGAGCACGAACATCTCTCCTCCGTCGAGGTCCAGCCCCCCGGCGAACTCAGCGCGGCCGCAGCGGATGCCACAATGGAGCTGACGTCCGACCATGCTGGATATTTCCTGAAGCATTTCCGGCTACGTTCAGTGATCGGGCAGGGGGGATTTGGCACCGTCTGGAATGCGCTTGATACCCGACTGCAACGGGATGTGGCGATCAAGATTCCCCGCAAGAACCGGCTGAGCCATGCGGAATTGGCGCTGTTTCTGAGGGAAGCCCGTGCAGCTGCGCAGTTGCGACATCCCAACATTGTGACCGTTCATGAAGTTGGCGACGGGAAATCAGAATCTGATTTTTACATTGTCACGGAGTTGATCGATGGACAAAGTCTGAAGGCGTGGATGAAGAACCATACGGTCGATCCTTTTCTGGCCGCCCGTCTGGTCGCCACCCTCGCAACAGCCCTCGATCACGCCCATCAACATAAGATCATTCACCGTGACCTGAAGCCCGGAAACGTCCTGATGGACTCCAAGGGAGTCCCCCATCTGGCGGATTTCGGGCTAGCCAAACGGGAACATTCCGAGGACTCCATATCTCAGGACGGGCGACTTCTCGGGACGCCGACCTACATGGCCCCGGAGCAGGCGGATGGACGCCATCACGACATTGACGCCCGCACCGATATCTATTCTCTGGGAGTGATTCTCTACGAACTTCTGACCGGAAAGGTTCCGTTCCAAGGGGATCTGGGATGGTTGCTGGAACAGATCTCGAAATCGCCCCCACCCCCTCCCCGTTCCATCAAGGCGTCCATTCCGGAAGACCTCGAACTCATTTGCCTGAAGTGTCTGGCGAAGCAGAAGTCGCAACGATACCAGACCGCAAAGGATCTTGCGGACGATCTGTACCGGTTCCTGAATGGCGAAAGCCTCAGGGGAACCCCCTATCCGCTTCGCAAACTGGTCGGGAAGTGGGCATGGCGGAACCGCCGTATGGCGATGATGATCATCGGCACGAGTGTCGTCTGCCTGGGGCTGGCTGTGGGATTCTGGTGGTGGAATCAGCCGGTCGTTTTCCGGCGCATTGTGAAGTTCGAAACAACTCCCCCCGGTTGCGAGATCACAGCGGTCCTGATTGATCCGGAGACCGGGGACCCCGATCCCGACAAGATCACCCACGCGAAAGGGAAAACCCCGCTGACGATGCCGCTGATCCCGGGGGATTATCTGATCGTCGCTGTGCTGGATGATCAGCGTTTTATGGAAGTCATCAGAAAAGTGCCGGGAGAGAACCCGGGAGTCCCATTGGCAACTCCGCACGAATACTTTCGAATCGACGAGAACGGCGTCGTTTCATTTATGGAACCGATTCCCATTCCTCGCCCTGATGTCACAGCGACAATGGAATTTATCGAGGGAGCCCAGAACTGGGCCGTCCCTGCGAACGGGGGAATCTCCTACAACGAGAAGACGATCAATATCCCTGCATTCTATTTTGATCCACAAGAGTATGAGATGGATCTCAGCGGTCCGCCTGAATTGAGGCCCACGTCACGTTTTTCTCAATTTATTTCCCGTGCAGAGGAGGCAGGCAAGCGACTCCCCTCAAACATGGAACTCCTGTTCCTTCAGAAGACCGTCAGCGAACAACAGAGCAAAGCAGACGAACCCAAATATCAGAACGTGACTGGAATCGACAGCCCTCCCTGGGAATGGACAACGACGATTCCACTACTGCGAGTCGACGAGAAACTTGCTCCCACCTTCCTAAAGCAGCGTCTGTTAGGCTGTGGAGCAAAGAGCCTGACTACGGAAATGGGGACATTCATTCCCAGTCGAATTCAGTCAGAGCAGAAAATAGATCGGGACGTAAGTGCCCGATTCGTTCGAAGCGTCCGGCCGAGAACCCGCCCTGAGGATTTCATTCGCCTGAGTGACTGAAGAAAGATGAAAGCGGTGTTTCCGCAGCGGGAATGAGTCCTTGGGAATGAGTCGTCAGGGATGATGAGAAGGGGCTTCTCGATCTCGGTGTGGGATTGCCTCCCCAATCCCCTTCCATCGACGACAGTTCAATCCTCAGGGATCAGCGGTTCAAAAAGAATGAACTGGTTGCCACCTCCCGACGGGGAGCAACCAGTTCTCGAAAGCCGGGTTCATTCAATGGACGATCTGTCGATTGCTTCTTGAGCGAAGGTGTAGACGGAGATCGCCGATACTATCGAATCTTCTCCCTGGTTACGACCAGATATTTCAGCCCCAAATAGGTGACCGTCAGTGAATGGTCATCAATGACCGTCACACCATCTTTGATCACAGTTGAAGAACGATCATCGTCATCGGGAAGTCGCTCCAATCCGTACTGGAGACGGATTGTGGTCCCCCCGTCTGGGGTCCGATGGGGATTTCCTGAGATCCTGTGATCAATGAGGACGTTATAAAGGGAAACTGGAACGCGCCGACTATCCGGAAGTTCAATGACAACCTTGTGTGCATCAATGATGTCAAAGGCTTTTCTTCCACGACTGCTTTGTGCTCGGGGGTTCCACTCCTTTTCGTGATATCCGGCATCGGCCTTCATCCGGGGAGGGAGATTCCTTGTCTCGACCAGATCATTGCTGTGCGGATGTAATCTCCACTTGTCCCATCCACCACCAGGCTCCCCGAAGAGTTGTTTTTTCCCGAAAGGCTTTTTGTCCCCATCGTCCGAGACCCCATCCATATTAGTGCTGCATCCATCCGAGCAGAGATCGGGACATTTCGTGTACTGCGTTCCCCAGAGTAAAACACGCTCTGCCGGCTCACAAAAAGGACCAGTGTCTTCCCAGTTATAACAGAAGAACAGGAGGTTCCCATCGCCATCGTCATAGACCGGGTCAATGGCACAGAACTTCATTACTTCGGGAGTCCCCCCGTTGCCGGAGGGCCCGTCAGCATCCGGTTTTTGATCCTGCGCAGAGATCCCCCCCTGCAACATCACCGTCAGGATCAATACAGCGGAATAGAGAACACCTGTCTGTCGAACCATGGGAGCTTACTCTTTCGTTCGAGAATGGAAATTGCCCGCGTGCACAGATCAGCGACCTGCACACACTCCAAAGTGCCGCACAAGAAGATTGCGGCCGAACTCATTCAGCAAATACCCAAGGGACCAATGGCCGGCCCAATCAGAAGTTTCGACTAAAACTCACCGAGAGGGTTCCCGTCGTCCCGGGTCGCGGCCCGCTTGAGCGTGAGCATATCCAGCGAGTTCCCCAGAAACCGGACCGAGCCGTCACAAAAGAGCGCATGTGTCCCCCCCGTATGTGCGGAAAGAAGCGGCCGATTGGGGAACAGAGCAAAGCACGTATTGTCGGTGCCCAGCGGAAATTTCTGATATCCAATTGGATGCATAACGGATGTCACATTATAGCAACGCCCCGGACCGCCCGTAATTCGCGTGTAAGTCTCCATAACCCCCGGAGTTTGAGTGGAATTTAGCCAACCACCGTCGGCCCCTCCATCAGGGCGAAAGGCATTCGATAGCCCGTCAGCAACAATCCAGTCCGATGACTCCCCGATGACCATCACCTGACTCGTACCATCCGTAATATCCCGGACGCGATAGCAAGCGTTCGCTGTCAGCCCCCCTCCCCAGGACATTTGTCCGGCGAATCCTCCGCAGCTTGACGAAAATTCCTTGATCCGTGCTTCCACGAATGAACTCGCCACAGGTCCGGCTTCCACTGCGCCAGAGATCCCGACATAGGAGGGAGCTGTTATTTGAAAGCTGCCCCCGGGAGGCATAATTGTGGGAACTTTTTCCAGAGCTGGGAGCGTGGAGGAAGGACAGAGCAGCGCCGCCAACTTCACGCCGTCAATTGCAGGGCCATTCGTAAACCCCATCGTTAATAAGGAACTGAAGGCAACGTCACCGCTTGCCGGCTTGGATGTATCAATCTTCGCAAACAGTGCCTGTTGGTCGAGATACGGGAGGAGTCCGTAGTAAAACGAGGGACCAGCTCCATTGCTCACGCCCTTCGGCTGATTAAACCCACCCAGTGGGAATGTTCCGTGGGCTTCGTGGTAGTTATGCAGTGCCAGCCCGAGCTGCTTGAGATTGTTTTTGCATTGAGAGCGCCGGGCTGCTTCCCGGGCCTGCTGAACAGCGGGAAGGAGTAACGCAATCAGAACCGCAATAATGGCAATCACCACAAGCAGCTCAATCAGCGTAAATCCGTACCGTAACGAATGACACCCTCGATCCCGACTGGACACGACCGCCCGCATGTTTATCTTTCTCCGCCCAATTTGTTCGAAAATGACAATTGAGCGGCATATCGTAACGTACTTCTTAAGAGCGCTCCACTAATTTCATGTTGTCTTTATGTCGTCCGCGTCTAATGTCGCGGCTTTTGATCGAATGAAAAAAAACGGCGAGGGATGCCTGATTTCACATAATTGGCCCCAAAATCAAGCATCCCTCACCCTGAATAATGGTCATTTGCTCCCAACAGGTGACAACTTTCTTGAAAAATTTTTCGGCCACTTTTTCATCGCATGCGAATCATCAACAGCACAGGTTCATCTTGCCCCAAAGAATCAAAACGCGATACGTTGAAGAGACTGTTCCGCCATCGCGCTCTCGCTTCTCAATCTGATTCCGAACACGGAGGTTCGGCCATGGTACGAATCGTTCTGATCTACAGTCTGGCAATGGCGGTCGCTGGGGCTTCCCTGATCGCGGAATCCCCTCTTGAGACAAAGGAGCCCGAACCGACCCCCGTCCGCATGACGGCACACGCATCCTCCCCTTCGGAACCAAGTCCGGTCGAATCCCCTCTTCGTCGACTTCCGCAACGCGACGCCGAATCGCCCGCAGCAGACACGAGATCGTTCCAGATCGATTTTCTGGTCGCCGAAGTCGATCTGGCAGAACTCAGACAGTTCAATCCAGAGGTTCAGTCTGGGGGAGTTTCTGTTTCGCTGATGGAGATTTTTGACGGGAAACAGCGGGAGTTCACCATGACTCCGGTCGAACTCCGGGCTATTCAGCACTGTCTGGTCTCTCTGGAGACGATGACCGTTCTGGCGACCCCGTCCCTGACCGCCCAGTCCGGACAGACAGCACGGGTTCAACTGGAAGCCCTCCTCTCGACGGACTCCGCGAGTGGAGTTCGCCCCGCATCAGGAGGCCGTGCTGCCAATCGGGATCTGGCTGGCCTGACCGTGGACGCCAAAATGCCCGCAAACCAGCAGGGAGCCGCCCGGATTCATCTCCAAATGACCAATGGAACATCGGGCAATCTTCCATCAGTTCCAGCGGAATCGACGCCCTGTGACCTCGACGTCTGCCCCGGAGAGACAGGCCTGAAAGTGCTGGGCGTCCCGGCAGGATCGGACCGATCAAAAGTGACTTTCGTGGCAGCGACGGTCAGAGCGGTGAATCCGCTTCGGCCTGTTGCGGAAACAGTCCCGCTGGAACCGGTCCCGGAACAGAACGACGTTCGTTGAAACGTTGCCGCTCTTTGGGAAGATCTGGACTCCCGGGTCGAAACTATTGTTCTCGAGAAACGTTTTCGCAAAAATACGGTTTCAGGCGATGCAACCTCTTCGTGGCCGGTTTGTTCCGGTCACACCCCATTGATTTGTCGGCTTGTCAAAGATCTTGCCGTCAACGGGTTCCGGATTTCTTGCATTTTGCAGGGGGTCGCTGTCTTTGCACAGAGGCCCATGTTGTCTGCAAGATCGTGGGGGCGAATGATCCAGCAGGTTGCGAAGAACGAATTCAATCTGACGAGGGAGAATCGGCGATGGCCGAAGTGACTGCTGCAGCCGTCAAGGCGCTGCGTGACAAAACTGACCTGCCCATGATGGACTGCAAAAAGGCGCTGATCGAAGCCAACGGCGATGAAGCCAAAGCGATCCAGATTCTGCAGGAGCAGGTCGGCAAGATCATTGGCAAGCGAGCCGCGAACAGCACCGATGAAGGCCGCATCTTCACCGCCTTCAGCGAAGATGGCAGCGAAGCTGTTGCTGTCGAAATCCTCTGCGAATCCGCTCCAGTGGCTGGGAGCGAAGGTCTGGCAACGCTCGGAAATGCACTTCTTCAGGCACTTCTGAAAGGTCCGGGAGCTTCCAACGCCGAAGAACTGCTGGCCCAGGACAATCCGGCCGGAGGAACCCTCAAGGAACTTTACGAATCGACCATCAACAAGATTCGCGAAAAGATCGTCATTGGTCGTATCGTTAAGGTCAAAGCCCCGGTTGGGGTCTACGTTCACCACGACGGCAAGACCGCAGTGCTCTTTGAAGCAGAAGGGACTCCGAAGGACAATTCCATCCTCCGCGATGTCGCCATGCACATCGCAGCCCTCAAGCCAAGCGTCGCCACGGTTGAAGATGTCGATCCCGCAGCCGTTGCTGCCGAGCGAGAGCGTCTGTCGGCCGAAGCCCGTGCCACCGGCAAGCCGGAAAACATCATCGAGAAGATCGTCGATGGCCGGATGAGCGTCTTTTATCGCGACGTCGTTGGCGTGCTGACTGAACAGGCTTTCGCCAAGGACGACACCAAGACCGTTCGTCAGGTCCTTGCAGAGAATGGCCTGAAAGCCAAGCGCTTCACTCTGCTGGTCCTTGGAACGGATGCGTAATGTTGCCATCAGGGGGAAAGTGAACTGGAAGAGTCAACAACTCCTCCGGCCTCTTTCCCCTTTCTTTTTGAGGGTTTGAGGGTTCGTCGTCATGAGTGAGTTTGTTCCGGTCGCCAAGATTGGCGACATCCCTCCCGGAGAAGGACGAACGGTCCCGCTCAACGGCAAACTGATTGCCCTGTTCAACGCGAACGGCGAATACCTCGCAACAGACGACGCCTGCCCTCACATGGGCGCGTCTCTCGCAGCAGGCTGGGTGGAGCAGGGGGCTGTGACCTGCCCGTGGCATGCCTGGCGTTTTTGTGTGAAGGAGGGGACATGGCTCGACAATCCCCGGTCTCCACTCCGACTGGCGACGTATGAAGTCATCGTTCAGGGGGAGGACATCTGCATCCGCTCCTCCGGTGAGGCCCCGAAAGCTTCCTGCGGTTCCTCCTGCGACAAATAGCGGGACGCTGAAGTGGCACCTCCTGTTGGACGCCGAGCCGATCAGTGGTTACTCAGCGGGGACGAACTGACCCGACTCCAAGCTTTACAGAGAGTTCTTTCAGTTCGTTCTTGAGCAGTTCGTAAGTTTGTTCCGAACTGAATGTCTCAGCGAACACAGTGCAGACCGGTTCCCCTTTTCGAATCTCCGTTCCGGGCCTCGGGAGGTCCGCAATCACAGGAAATTCTGTCACACTGACGCTGGCAGGGTCAGCAAGTTCCTCCGTGATGACGAGATCGCGCGGGGCAAAATAAATCGCTTTCCCCATGAACTCTCCGGGATGCGCACAATTCCAGCCGGTCTCCGGCAGCTCCGTTGAGGTGAAGCAACGGCAATGATCTGCCAGCAGTGGCTGGCCTGTTGCATGTTCAAGAATCTCCAGTGAGGCAGGGTATCGGGGATTGACCTCTGTCACGAACGGAACCCCCTCTTCCGTAATAATCAGGTCTACCCCATAGACGCCGAGCAGCCCGGTCTTCCATTTCAGCACGTTTCCGAAGCGACGGATCAAATTTTCCAGCGCCACAGGAAGAGCAATCGGGCCAATATTTCCGCACCACTGCCACTGCGACGCATGGCAATCCGGTTCTCCAACCAGTTGACGGGTCATTCCGACAAACCGGACATCCCCCACAGCACTGGGCGCAATAAAGACCGCAGAGCAGGGCTGCCCGGAAATGATCTTCTGGAAGAAATGAGGCTCATTAAGCGTCGGAGAGTCCGATTGCTCCGGTGTCCAGACGGTAATCCCACGTCCCCCCACACCGGCTAACGGCTTCAGCAGCCAGGTCCCATCTGGCGGAGGGGGATTCTCGGAGGGTCTCCATTCTGGATAGGAAATCTTCGCCAGCCGGATCGCTTCCTGAAGCAGCGATGGATTACGAACACGCTGAACCGCATCGGGTCCGTTCCCCCAGAGTTCGTGGTGTCGGGCGGCAAATTCCAACACCTCCGGGTGATTTTCCATTCCTCCGGTGTAGATGACCGGCAAACGGGGGAGTTCGCTCAACTGTTTCAGAAGGTCCTGCGGGTCGCTGGAGACCTTTCTGACAATCGCATGGGCGGCCGTATCCGCATCGGCGAACAGATCGAAACACAAGGGGCGAAACCCCGCACGGATCGCAGAGAACGCAGAAGCACGGGCACTGGCCCCCATGACAATCAGGTCAACGGAGCTGGTGAGGTCACCCTCGGCAGAGATCATCCGACGACATCCAGAAGGCATCCCCTGCGGTCCGGGCAGGCGATGGACAGAGACAATTCAGACATTTCAATTGATCCCGCCGAGCGGATCGGGACATCTCCCCAACAAATCGAACAGCGGACCTGCTGCTTTCCACTGATCATCGTAAATTGGCATCCGTTGAGTAGGAACAAATCGGCCTTTTCGAGGGAACAGGCTGATTTGAGGGTTCGGGTTTTCAGCTTATTCCGTTCATGTCAGCCGAAGGAGGCAGAAACCGAAGTTGTCCTCTCACTGATCCTTACGACACAATCATTAACGAAATTTCTCGGGGAGCGGATCATTGTTTTCCGGACGCCCCTCGATATAGAACCAGTTGTGAACCGGTTCGAGGATCGCCAGAACCTCCTTCAGCAGAGTCTCATCCATTGGCTCTTCGATCCATTTGGCCCACTGTCGAATCCGCTCGGGATTGGCACTTCCGGTCACACATGTCGACATTCCGGGATGAGCCACCGAAAACTGAAGGGCCAGCTGGGCGATGTCGACTCCCGCGTTTCGGCAATGGGCCGCCGCCTTCGCACATGTCTCCCGAACCAGCGGCGTCGCTTTATGCCATGATGGCAATGGGGCATTTGTCAGCAACCGGGCGGAGAAGGGGGCTGCGTTGAAGACTCCGACTCCCCGCTCCTCGAGGAATGGGAGCAGGTCTGCGAACATCGTGTTCTGAAGCGTGTAATGGTTGTATGACAGGACGACATCCAGATCCGTCTGACCGAGAACATACTGGAAAATCTTCATCGGATAACCGCTAATTCCGACGAACCGGACTTTCCCGAGTTGCTGTTCACGTCGCAATGCAGGAAGGGTTTCATCGACGATGAATTGCAGATCGCCGAATTCGATGTCATGACAGAAAACGAAATCGAGGTAATCGACCCCCATTCGTTCCAGACTGACGTCGACACTTTCCCGGACACGTTTCGCAGTGAAATCGAAGTGATTGCCGGCGTAGCGGCCCAATTTTGTACTGAGCAGATAGCGGTCACGCGGAACCCCTCGCAACGCGAATCCAAGCAGACACTCCGAAGTTCCTCGCCCATAAAACGGGGAGGTGTCAATCAGATTCATTCCACACTCAAGCGCAGCTCCTACGGAAGCGATGGCCTCGTTCAGATCGACACTCCGAAACTCCTGTCCGAGAGACGATGCTCCAAAGCTCAGGACAGGAACCTGAATTCCCGTCTTTCCCAACCCGCGCTGCTGCATTGTGACTCCCCACACAGAGCAATTTGAATGACTGATGCGTGACTGGTGATGTTGAGCGTTTCAGTCTGGACCGTGCCTGACGCTGGACCGTGCCTGACGCCGGTTCCTCATGATTGTTGCAGAAATGCCCTGACAATGCGCGTCTCCTTCCAGCACTCCGTCTGGCCTCAACATTGGTTTGATGTTCCTTTCGGCTCCCCCGTGCCATAATAACCCCACAGGTTTTCCTTTCGTTTCGAAGTGGTCACTGATGCCGTCTTCAAAAACACACCCAATCGTTCTGGCAATGACCGGGGCCAGCGGGGCTCCCTATGCCGTGCGCCTTCTCGAAGTCATGCTCGCTGCCGGGCGGACGGTTCACCTGACGATCAGTCCCTCCGCCAGAATCGTTTTTGAGACCGAACTGGGTTTGCAGGTCGACCTGAATCGATTCGACATCGAAACGCTCCTCCCGCCTCTCTCCGGTGCGAACGAGCAGAACGTTGCCACATCGAACAACACCAGGCACTTACGAGAGGCAGCCCTCAGCCATCGCGACCGCCTTCACTACCACCATTTCCAGAGTTTTCAGGCGGGAATCGCCAGCGGGTCGTTTCAGACAGCAGGGATGGTTGTGTGCCCCTGTTCCATGGGGACCCTCGCCAGCATCGCTCACGGGCTATCATCGAATCTCATTCACCGTGCTGCTGATGTTCATCTGAAAGAGCGGCGCCCACTCATCCTCGTCCCCCGGGAAACGCCGCTGGGAAGTATTGCCCTCCAGAATATGAAGACTCTGTCCGACGCCGGGGCAGTCATTCTTCCCGCGATGCCCGGTTTTTATCACCGGCCAACAAGCATTCAGGACCTCATCGACTTCATCGTCTCCCGGATTTGTGACCACCTACAGGTTGAAACCGGTTTCACCCGACGCTGGGGAATGGCCCCAGACAGCTGTCTTCCGCAGCCCCCCAAATCATGACAGGTCGGTCGGTTCTTGTTGCTTCTCTCATGCTGATTCGCACAAGTGCCTGACTGCCCCCTGCAGTCCCCCTTTGACTGCAGTTTTACCTCGGCTCGCCCGCGGAATGCCGACCGGAACTGGATTTGTTTTCTAAATTCAATAAATTTCCCAACTCCTTTCCCGATCTAACAGTTACGACGCATGCAATGCCCTTGAAAGCGACTTTTTCTGCAACGTTTTCAGGCATTTTGATAATACCCTTTACGGAAGTCACACACATTCACAGTTCTGCATTGTTGATGCGGGCCAAGCATGAGCCAGCGTACCGTTCAAACAGTTCCACCCGATCAGCCAACGATGGACTCCTCCGAATTGGCACGCGAATGGTCCCGTTCGCAAAATGCCATCCTCTCCTTCATTGGCTCGCTCGTCCATGATTTCGCCGAAGCGGAGGAACTTTTGCAGGAGACCGCTGCTCAGGTCTTTGAACACGTTCACCGATATGACTCCTCGCGTCCATTTCTCCCGTACGCGTTTGGAGTGGCAAGAAATGTTGTCCTGCTTCACCAGCGAAAACGGGGCCATCATCGCGTCATCTTCGATCAGGAAGCCATCGAGATTCTCGCTGTCGCCTTTGCCGATCTGGAAGCAGAACAACCGCGAGAATTTGAACGAAAAGCTCTCGTGAACTGCTACAAAAAACTCCCGGCCCAATCCAAAAAACTCTGCCGACTGCGGTACGAGGAGGACCTGAGTCCCGGTGAAATTGCCCGTCGGATGGGGGCCGTTCCCGGCTCCATTCGCAGCTCTCTCAGTCGCATTCGGGACCAGCTGAAAATCTGCATCGAGCAACAGCTCCTCAAGCGCGGAGGCCGCGATGAGTGAGTTTGATCGTCTGGTCGGTAGCTGGCTGGATGGGGAGATTACCCCAGAGGACCGGGCGGCATTGAATCAACGGCTGCGGGACAATCCGAATGAGGCCCGCCAGTTCGCTGAATCAGTCCGGTTCCACTACCAGCTTCGACAAGTCATCCTTGACGATGCCAGCATCCCGCGTGCGCTCGCTGACACACTGCTTCCACAGCAGTCCGAACGACCGGTGCACAGGAGAGAATGGCGGACGCTGATCGGAGGACTGGCCGCTCTCTCCCTGATGATTGTCCTGACCGCTGCGTTTCTGCTCTCTCCGGTGAGACAGGAACCGCAACAGATCGCCAGCCAACCTTCTGAATCAGCGAAAACGACGGCCTCGCCACAGCCCGTTGCCGCCGACCCCGTTGCTGTGATCGAGATGTCAAAACTCGAGACAAGTCACGGCGTGAACGTCGGGAAGAGCATTTACATCGGCGACGTTGTGGACATTCCTGAAGGAAGTGTCCGCATTCGCTGTTTTTCCGGTGTGACTGTCCAACTTGCTGGTCCAGCGAAACTTCAATTCGTCTCGCCGATGAAAACGATCCTGATCGAAGGGCGGCTCACCGCACTCGTCGAGGAGTCCGGCAGAGGATTCTCCGTTGTCACCCCACGTGCTGAAGTGATTGATCTCGGCACAGAATTCGGCGTCAATGTGAATTCAGAAGGCGATTCCGACATCGTCGTCTTCTCCGGCTCGATCGATCTGATTCATGGTGCCCAGACAAGTGGACAGCCTCGCAAAATTCAACGGCTGAATATCGGCGAAGCGATGCGCGTGGCCTCCTATGGGGGAGTCTTTCCCCTGACTGTCATTCAGAAAGGGCGAGAACCTGCGGAATGGTCGGCAGAGATCACCGACCCGGAATGCTCCATTGCAAAAATCAGTGACAACTTCATTGGTCCATCAAAGCCACTTTACTTCGCGGTCATTTCCAAGGGTTTTGGAGAAGATGCCCAGGCCTATGCTGATCGCGATTATGAATGGAACAGTCTGCCGGATACCCCCTTTCCTGCTTATCTGGAAGGGGCCGACTACATTCAGATGCTCAATGCGCTCAAGCTCGTGATGAACCTGAAAATTCAGGTTGAGCTTCGAAAAGATAGTGACGTCTATCTCCTCATGGATGGACGCATCCCCCCACCGAAATGGCTGCTGGAGACATTCGAGAAGACGGGCGATCGAATTGGGATGGACGAGAGCTGGAAGGGGGATCCCCCTGGACTGATTGGAACAGGTCCCGGGGTCAGCATTGATACAGCCTTTGATATCTGGAAAACGTCGGTTTCCGCAGGAACTCCCTTGACCCTCGGGAGCATCATTGACTCCTCGTGGGAATCACCGGCAATTGCAGAGAAAACCGCAAAAGCGATCTCACTGGGAAGCCTCTCGATGTATGGCATCGTGGTCGTTCCCCATTCCCAAAAGGTGGATAACTGAGATGAGATCAGCCCAGGTCTATTTCCTTGACGCTGCTGGACTCTCTGCAGACCACCCTCATCAGCCATTGATGTTCTGTTCAGTCACATCCTGAAAAAGAGAGCCGGATCGTATCTGTCAGCATCATCGACATCGCAAATTAACGACGGTCATCCTGAACCATTACCATTTTGATTCTTCATTTCATTCAAACCAGAAACGAAAGCCCGCCATGTACCTAGCCCGGAGAACACGTTCTGCGTTCACCCTGATCGAACTGCTGGTGGTCATTGCAATTATTGCTGTCCTGATCGCACTCCTTCTTCCTGCTGTGCAGCAGGCCAGAGAAGCAGCACGACGATCACAGTGCAAGAATCACCTCAAACAACTCGCACTGGCGATGCATAACTATCACGACGTGAACAACACTCTTCCCCCCGGAGGAATCAAGGGGAGCACGACCGCTTTCTCCAGAAGAGATGACCTCGGCTACTTTCACCGGATTCTGCCATTCATCGATCAACAAGCCCTTTACGATTCCCTGGGGAATAACGGTTACGGCAACGGGGGAACGGCACGAAACACCCTGGTTGCAAAAACATTTGTCCCGACAGCGCTGTGCCCTTCGGATACCATTATTGCCACCGAACTAAGCTCTGCGAATGCAGGCGCGGTCATGATGAACTATCCGGTCTGCTTTGGCTCAACCAACATGAACGGCGACAGTTTCACAATCTCGGGAGTTACCATCGAACAGCGTCCCGGCCTGTTTGCATTCGATACTGTACGACGTTTTCGCGACTGTACTGACGGACTGTCCAACACTGTGATGATTGGCGAAATTATCACTCCGGAAACGTTTAATATCTGGGGACCATTGGGCCGCATCTATTCTGTACTGGGATCAGGATTTACCTGCCTGAATGGACCGAATACGACATCGAACGATGTCCTTATTCGATGTCATACACTCCTCACCCCTGCACTCGGCTCCAGATGCACCACGACCGACCTTCAGGGAAATGCACTCAGCGACTCCGACGGCAACAATGGGCACTTCAAGCGGCATATTGTCGCTGCGAGGAGTATGCACACAGGCGGAGTCAATGTGGCATTTGGAGACGGATCGACCCGTTTTATCAGCAGCAGCATCGATACGCTCACCTGGCGTGCCTTGGGAGGGATGTCCGATGGCGCAGTCGTGGGTGAGTTTTAATTGACCCTGCCTTCAACCGCGCGATGTCGATCCAGATCTCGCCATCGCCCCTATCGCTCTTCGCCCAGAAACGGCCAAGTGAGTGAATGAGACATCGCCATCACTTTAATTTCCCCGAAATAACAGTTGGTGCAAGCGGGGAAGTTGGAGCGTCATTGCCAGATAGTGTTTCTGCGTTGGTTCCGATTTTCCTCGACGCCCTACCATCCGCGACTTCCTGAGAGAAGGAGGAAGCGAGGGCATCACAACGTCGACGCCATTTGATCGCAATGAAATTATGGGGCGTGGGAAGATCAGAATCACCTGAAGACCAGCGTCGCTGAATCGCTTTCAGTGGTTGCGACTTGCTGCGATCGCGTTCGGACGAACTGTGCGAGCATTCAGGTCGGAACGATCACTGCCCAATTGACAAGGTCATCGTCATGTCAATTTATTTTCGCCGAATGTTTGTTTTCCTCTCGCTCATTAGCGCAGCTGGGTGCAGTGGAAACGCAGAGCACTCGGGGAAATTGAAAATTGAAGGGACAGCAACCTGGAACGGAGCCCCAATCGCGGATGGCACCGTCACGCTGTTAGCACCAGATAGTCAGTTTGATTCTGCGCCAATTGAAAACGGGAAGTTCACAATTTTTACGACGCCGGGGCCGAAAACCGTTTCTGTCATGGCAGAACGAGAGCTTGGGACTCCTCAGCCGACGCCGCACGAGCCGAATCCTTCCCCCATAAAATTCCAGTACCTTCCCAAAGAATATAACGTCGAAAGCACTCTGCAGAAGACCGTGACTTCCGACACGAAATTGTTGGAACTGGAACTCACTGGAGCGGAGCGAACCGCTCCTAAACATTAATGATGATTAATGATGGTCCCAAGCTTCAATGATCGCGTCAGCAACGCCGCAATCATAGCTTATGAACAGGAGAGGAAGGACTATGGTGCCCCCGGAGTGAACACCGGGACCCCACATCGCCAGACCTCGACCGAATTCATCAGTCAGATTTCTGGCACCATGCGATGAAGCTGGAATAAGAATAAAGCGGTCCTTCCCTGATCTCTTCAGTAATCAAAAAGAACAGAGAAATGGACCGCTCATTCAGAGATCACTCTTCTTCCTCTTCCTCAACGGGCGCCATCGCCGATTCGTTCACATGGATGGCGATGTTGGTCAGCTTCAGATCAGTTTCTTCTTCTTCATTCAGTGTCTGCTTCAGCAATTTCAGAGCGGTTTCATGACCAAGTAGCTTGGCCCATGTACACAGGGTTCCGTAAGTAGCAATTTCGTAATGTTCGACCTTCTGTGCCGCAGCAATGATCAGAGCATCAAGAACTTCCGGTGCTGCATTCTCCTCAAGTAGTGAAGAGCCTTCTTCGACGAGTCCTTCCATCGCTTCGCACTTCTTCGCCCTAGGACTCAGTTCCAGCGACCGAAACACGTCTTCAAGCCGTTCAACATGGGTTTTCGTCTCCTCAAGGTGCTGCTCAATCGCCATTCGCAATTCATCGCTGCTCGCACCCTTGGCCATTTGAGGAAGAGCTTTGACCAGTTGTCGCTCGGCACTGAGGATGTCACGAAGCTCGTCAACAAAGGCGTTTTCCAGGGACTGTAGGGGCATGGTTGCACTCCATAAAAGAGGGGTAGGGACATCAGGCAAATTCCCTCATACGCAACTCCTATTCCGCGATTCTTCCTCCCTCCCGGCAGAGCATCGTCCCCATTCCACGGAAGTACTTCCGAATACTCAGTTACCACAATCTGGAAGGTTACAGCCTCTCTAAAGTGTCTCTGGAAAACAAAGCTGCCGACCGCCCATCGCCCATCCCGCTCTGATTGATTGCCGACCGCAACGTCTCCCAACATGCCGCCCCAGAACCAAACCGAGTCTCTCTCCCCCTCGCCATCATGTTTTCGAATCGGGAGACCACGTTGCAAAGCCGGTGATCCCCTGCCAGTCCGTGAAAATACGTCAACCGGCGTGTGTCCCTGCACCTGAGCTGCGATCAGTTCCCGAAAGCAGCGCGCCAGTAAAGCAGGCTAAGGGGTCACTCTGTGAACAGTCCGGTTCCGCTTCCGGCTGCTGTGATGTCATCGGTGAACCACCTTATTGAGGTTGCCGACCAATGCGGCTGGATCGGCAGGAAGAAAGTGTGGAACGAACCTGGATCGTGTCTGATCTGGAAATGGTCTCGTCTGAAATCGCCTTATTGCTTACTGGACGTCAAAGCGGGGCGACGCAAACGAGATCGATGGACCGAGGAACTTTGTCCTGACGTACACACCAGTCTGTGATGAGTTCCGCGTATCCGGTTCGGCTCTCCGGTGAACCGTAAATTCCAAGACAGACGTCTTTTCCATAATACGGACGCGAGTTTGTCCGGAACCTTTGTGGTGACAGTAAGCAGGGACCGTCTTTTTGGGTACCTGTGCAACCCTCCCGGTAACGTGGTAGTTCGCGGATAGTCAGAAAGTTGCACTGCCGGAAGCAGCTAGCCACAAGCTGTGGCTCAAAAAGAGTTTAAGAAGTGGAGGATAGCGGGCTCGAACCGCTGACCTCTTGCATGCCATGCAAGCGCTCTCCCAGCTGAGCTAATCCCCCGAATTGTCTGGGTCTTCGCGGTGGATCGCGAAGAATGCAATCTATTTCGTCATTCCGGCTGTCCAGATTGAGAGGATTTTGAGAATTCCCCCGGATCTCGCAGTCGCGGTGACGAGAGGAGAAAATAGTCGCCTTCGAACGTGATGTCAAGTGGTTGGGCACAGAGGAGAAGAGGGGATCAGATCTCAACGCTGACCTCATGCTCCTCCAGTCTATTCTGCAATCAGATGTATCGAGACTGGTTCAGGAGGATACCTCACCAGACGATCTCAGGAGTTGTGGGGAGAGAAATTTCCGAGCTTCCTTCCCTGATTTTGCCAGCGACATCGATCTGCTGATATGGACTCACTCCTGTGCATTCTGAGGAGTCCCTCTCGCCTGACCAGCCCTCTCATGCATTTGAACCTCAAACGCTGTCGACGAAGAAATGCATTACTCAATATGAGCGGGGACGACACCGCCTGTCCCTCCGCGTCCAAGGCCCGAGCTTCTGGAAGAAAACGCGGGAACGACTGCCCTAACGCCCGCGCCGCGGTGCTCCGAGGAGCAGAGCCGTCTGTGTCTCTTTCAAGCAACACGAGACGACCAGTCGGCCGCCAGCAAGGATTTGCGACCGTACCTCCGCCCAGGTCTGCACAACATGAGGAGGCTGGTTATCGAGAACCGGTTTGCCGACAGCAATTCGTTTCGTTCGGAAATAGCCGGGTGCAAAACAGAACAGCCCGCTGCGGAAAAGCAGCGGGCTGTCGGAGAGAATCGGACTTCGTGATGACTCACGAAAGAATCTTAGAACTCACCCAGCACGGTCCCGTCGCGGATCGCGATCAGCTGAGCAAAGGTGTTGCCAGCTGCAATCGGAGTGGTGTTATTGAAAGCGATGTTTTCGCTGATGAACCGGACAGCACCATCACCCATCAGGAAGTGAGCTCCACCGGTGTGGAAGCTGCTGTAGCCACTGGGATCGTTGCTGACTTGGCCATTGACGGTGGCAGCGAAATTAATCTTTTCACGCGGGCCAGCAAGAGTATCAGCCATAGATGCATTGTTCAAATCGTCTCCAACTGCGGGCTGGGCTCCGGCAGAGGTCACAAAGGCCAAACCTGAATTTGCCTGACGGTTGGCATTTGCAGAACCAACCTTCCAAGCACGTTCCCCAACGAGGATCGTATTGCTCAGTCCATCGGTAACGTCGCGGAATCCCGTTGAGCTGTTTCCAGCAAATGCACCAACATAGGCTCCAGCACCGACATTTCCTGATGCTGCAGGAGCCGTCAGACTTGGGGTGTTCGCGCTGAAAGCGGAAGTCCCATTGACAGCTGGGTTCCCAACAACACCTGCGATTACGTTATTGGACCCAACATAGCTGCTGGTCGCAACTTCAACATCAGGGTCGCCAATTTTGCGTTTGGAATTGGTACCAGGAGCAGTATCGGATGGACACAGGAAAGTGGGATAAGCACTTCTCAAGGCAGTTGCCCCAGCACCACCGTTCTGAAGGACCTCAGCGGGCGACAGCGTTCCGACCTGCATTGCGTTAAACAGAGTCGCCCCATCCGTCTGGGGAAGAATGGATGCCCCCCAAGACCAGCCGGGAAAGTCGTCGGACAAAGCTGTTGCACCGGTCCCAGAACGAGTAATGAACCCAGGTGGGAGCAGGTTGTAAGTTTCGTGATAGTTATGCAGAGCCAGACCGATCTGCTTGAGGTTGTTCTTGCACTGTGAGCGGCGGGCCGCTTCACGAGCCTGCTGGACTGCGGGGAGCAGCAATGCGATGAGGACCGCGATGATCGCGATCACCACCAGAAGTTCAATCAGTGTAAACCCTTTACGCAACGCCTTCATTGAGTTCTCCAATACCCTGAGAGAAAAAGGTCCGAATCACTCCGATTCGCAGAACCTCCGTAAAAGTCTCTAAACGCAACATCCGAAGGCTGGTCAACACGTGATTTTGCGAATTCTTTGAATTTGTTGTGAATTCCCAAGTCGAGACAGAATCGGAACTCAACTCTCAAAGAACTCCATCGAAGGGGCCTGTTTCGAATGGCATTTCTGAGCTAACCAAAAGATTCTGGAGTTCGAAATTGTCGATGTCAAGTTGGTATACGTCGATATCTTGAGGAAATGATTTGCTCACGAGGGTTTCCACACCAACTTATACGCATGCGATCAAGTCTCCCCCCCAAACGCGAGTCTGACTTGCGACCTAAGCCTGACTCGAAGTCATCGTCTGGCTGTTCGTAGATATCGGGGCCCATTCCATCGGGCATATCAAGAAGATCACCCCGTCCTTGGAAGATCCATCATCTGGCTGAATCGCTCCAGGACCCGAACTTTCAGCATTGCGAACTTTTCTGTGTCAAATTCCCCGCTACGAATGAGACGGGAGGCTTCATCCCGGGCCAGCTCGA